>CALMYO010000174.1 GCA_937873685.1 uncultured Paracoccaceae bacterium | reverse complement strand
AGAAACACGAACGGATTGGTTCGAGAGGCCATGGCCGGTCATCATTCCTTGCTGCGGGTTACACGTGGCACATGCGCAAACTGGCCACCGGAACACGCCAATAAGGCGCACAAAGCGATTCGCTCCGGGCGCCCACGGTTCAGACATTTTCCAGATAAAGCGCAACCCGCCCCTGTGCAAGGGCAATTCCAGCACTTTCGAAAAAACACCATCGCATATTGCGCGGCGCCATGCAAGCCCTGGCAGGGGCAGAGGGACTCGAACCCCCGGCCTACGGTTTTGGAGACCGTCGCTCTACCAACTGAGCTATACCCCTGCAGGCGACGAGCCTTCTAGTCGCTTCCAACGGCGATGACAAGGCGGTTTCATTCTCCCGCCGAAACGCTTTCGGCTCGTCACACCATCGCGCGCAAAGCACTATTTTCCTGTGCGTCGCGCCACCGAAAACCTCTCGGAGAACCGCTTGCCGAACAGGCGCGGCGTCTGACGCAGGAAACGCACAAGGCCCTGAGTCGACCAGGCCTCGCCGGCGAGGCGGTCGGCGACGTCGACACGCCGCAGCAGCACCTCAGCCGCACTCGCCGCCACCGCATTCCTGTCACCGCCGAAACGCGCGACGATCCGGTCTGTCCACATGTCGCCTGTCAGGTGGTCGTCAAGCGCGTCGATCCGGCCGCTGCGCAGCAGGAACCGCAGCGCCACCTGCTCGAAGGTCCAGTCATGGGCGCGACTGTTGCGCCAGTTCGGGCTGCGCTCACCGGTGAAGCAATGCAGTGCGACGCGGGTTTCCAGTCCAAGATCGAGCAGCCAAAGTAGAAAGGCAAAACCGGTCGAGGGAACCTTGCCGGCTGGATAGAGCCCCTGCCCCACCGTGGAAAGATCGAGCGGCCATACCGGGCCGAGCCTGAAGGCCGACGGCTCGTCGAACCGGTCCATCGTTTCGCCCTTCAGATTGATGACGCCTTCGAACCCCGCTCCGGCCATAAGCGGATGAACCAGATCGACCACATTCGAGCGCACGATGATCGCGCCGCGATCGGTCGCCCGCGCCACAAGCATCCGGCGGCCTGCAAACGGCGCGTCAAGCACCTTGTAGACGCGGTTGAAAAACACGAAGAGCGTGTCGTCGCCGAACTGTCGGCCAAGCGCCGCCGGATCGGCCTCGTGGCTGTTGCCGATGAGGACGACCCGGGCAAACCGGTTGAAGAAGGCTCGCCAGTCCGGCGCGCCGCCGGTCGCCGCAATGCCGGTCTGCGCGTCGCCGTCAGCACTCACAGATCGCCCTTCTGGACAACATGCATCACGCGGTCGCGCAGCGCGAACCACTCGGCAGCGTAATCGTCGTTGCGATACTCATCGAAATACGGCCCGCCATCGGTGAAATGCACCAGCTTTGCGTCATTCCGATAGTCGTATTCATTGACGAGATGGTTCCACGTCACCGGCAGTTCGCCGATCAGCGTGTCATCGCCAAGCCACTTGAACTGGTGCAGCTGCAGCCCGGTCGCCTCGTTGACATAGCCCGGCGTGAGCGCCGCGCAGCGGGCGTTGTTGAACAGCATCACACTCGACCAGTTCTTCTTCTCGTACTTGGTCTGCGTCTGGCCGAGGAACTTGGTCTCGATCTTCGGTGTGTAATCGTGCTTGACGCACATCACTGCATAGCGGTCGTCGCGCAGCGCCCACAGTTCGGCGAGATCGGCACGAAAGAACATGTCGCAATCGACAAACAGGCTCCAGCCGGAAAAGCCTGACAGATAGGGCGTGAGGAACCGCGAGAACGAGAATTCAGTCGATTGCAGCGCATTGCGCTCGCGCCAGAACATCGGCTTGACCATCGGCAGCGCGATAGGCGTCACCGCCACCGGTATGGTCGACTTGTCGATCAGGCTTTGCACCAGCGCGTGGTAGGCGATCACTTCCTTGGAATCGAAGCCGATGAAGACGCGGGCGATATCGTAGCTCAAGTCACTTCCCCTGAAATCCGGTTGGTGCGCTTATGCCACCCGCTGGCCGGAGGCACAACGGCCCGACAAAGCAAACGGCCCCGGAAAACCGGGGCCGCGCACAAGCGAAATGTCGCGCGTGAAACTCAGCGCGAATAGAACTCGACAACGAGGTTCGGCTCCATCTGCACCGCATAGGGCACGTCGGTCAGGCCCGGCACGCGCACGAAGGTCGCGGTCATCTTGGAATGGTCGACGTCGATGTAGTCCGGCACGTCGCGCTCGGCCAGTTGCACCGATTCCAGCACGATGGCCAGCTGCTTCGACCGCTCGCGCACCTCGATAAGGTCGCCCGGGCGGCAGCGGTAGGAGGCGATGTTGACGCGGCGACCGTTGACATTGATGTGGCCGTGGTTGACGAACTGGCGCGCGGCGAAGATCGTCGGTACGAACTTGGCGCGATAGACGATCGCGTCGAGACGGCTTTCCAGCAGGCCGATCAGCAGGTCCGGCGTATCGCCCTTGCGGCGGCTGGCCTCGTCATAGACGCCGCGGAACTGCTTTTCGGAAATGTCACCGTAATAGCCCTTCAGCTTCTGCTTGGCGCGCAGCTGCACACCGAAATCTGACAGCTTGCCCTTGCGGCGCTGGCCGTGCTGGCCGGGGCCGTATTCACGGCGGTTGACCGGGGACTTCGGACGTCCCCAGATGTTTTCGCCCATGCGGCGATCAATCTTGTGCTTGGATTCCTGGCGCTTGCTCATCGCATTTCCTTCGACATAACGAAACGACCCGTCAGACGCGACGGACCGCGTGGGAAACACGCCCTCCTCTGGAAGCCGTTTTCGCTTCCTGACAGGGCCGCCCACGCACGCATTGCGGAACCGGCCCACGGGACATGTCGGATAACCGCCCGGCGCGTGCGCCAAGCGGTGGTGGCTGATAGTAGCCCATGCCGGCGGTGTCAACCGCATTGTGCAACGCGCAAGTCTTGCGGCAGCGCACACGATGATCATAACGTGTTGCTTCAGCCAAGACCATGGCGCGAAGGGACGCAGGACCATCATGCAAGCAGATCGCCCCCGGCACGCCATCGCGCAGGCGCGAGGGACCGAACCCGCCGACCTCGTGCTCAAAGGTGGCCGGTTCCTTGATCTCGTCAGCGGCGCGCTGGTGGACGGCGACATTGCGATTTGTGGCGACCGCATCGTCGGCACATGCGCCAGCTACGACGGCAGGCGCGAAATCGACATCGCCGGATCGGTGGTCGTCCCGGGGTTCATAGACACGCACCTGCATGTGGAATCCTCGCTCGTCACGCCGTTCGAGTTCGACCGTTGCGTGACGCCGCGCGGCGTCACCACTGCGATTTGCGATCCGCACGAGATCGCCAATGTCGCCGGCGCGGAGGGCATCCGCTACTTCCTCGCGGCCGCCGAGCGCACTGTGATCGACTTGCGCGTCCAACTGTCGTCCTGCGTGCCATCGACTGCAATGGAGACCTCCGGTGCGCGGCTGGAGATCGACGCCCTGCGGCCGTTCATCGGTCATCCCAAAGTGATCGGTCTTGCAGAATTCATGAATTATCCCGGTGTGCTCGCCGCCGACCCCGCCTGTCTCGCCAAGCTGGAAGCCTTCCAGGGCGGCCATATCGACGGGCACGCGCCGCTGGTGCGCGGGCTCGATCTCAACGGCTATCTCGCCGCCGGCATCCGCACGGACCATGAGACGACCACTGCGCAAGAGGCGCTGGAAAAGCTCTCCAAGGGCATGCACATCCTTGTGCGCGAGGGTTCGGTGTCGAAGGATCTCGACGCGCTGATCCCGGTCATCACCGAGCGCAATTCACCGTTCCTGGCGCTGTGCACCGACGATCGCAACCCGCTCGACATAGCCGAGCACGGCCATCTCGACCACATGATCCGCCACGCCATCGCCAAGGGTGTCGAACCACTCGCGATCTATCGCGCTGCGTCGATTTCGGCCGCCCGCGCCTTCGGGTTACGCGACCGCGGTCTGGTGGCGCCGGGCTGGCGCGCCGATCTCGTGGTGCTGGATTCGATGGCGGGCTGCCATGCGCAACTTGTATTGTCCGCCGGGCGGCCGGTCGATGATACGTTGTTTGCCGCCCGCGAGACGATCCCGCCTGTCGCCCGCCACAGTGTGAAGGCGCGGCGCGTGGCTGCAGCCGAATTTCGCACCCCTGCAAACCGGGAGGAAACCCATGTCATCGGCATCGAACCCGGCAAGATCATTACCCAACATCTTATCGAGGACATGCCGGTCTCCGGCGGCGCGAAACATGCTTACCCCGCCCGCGACCTCGCCAAGATCGCCGTCGTCGAACGGCACGGCAAGAACGGCAACATCGCCACCGGCTTCGTGCGCGGCTTTGCGCTGAAAACAGGCGCGATTGCCTCGACGGTCTGCCACGACCACCACAACATCGTCGTCGTCGGCATCGACGAGGCCGACATGGCGGTCGCCTCAAACCGGCTTGGCGAAATCGAGGGTGGGTTCGTGGTGGTGCGCGACCGAGCAGTGCTGGCCGAAGTGGCGTTGCCGGTCGCCGGGCTGATGAGCCTGAAGAGCTTCGAAGAGGTGCGCGACGAATTGGTCACACTGCGCGCCGCCGCGCGCGCGCTCGGCGTCAAATTGGAGGAGCCCTTCCTGCAACTGGCCTTCCTTGCCCTGCCCGTGATCCCGCACCTCAAGATTACCGATCACGGGCTGGTCGACGTCGACAGCTTCGAAATGATCGCCTGACGACGGCCCGGCGCCGGTGGCGAGACGCCGCCGCTTGACCGGCAGTCCCGACGGCCCCACCTCTCTATTGTCGCCCTGCGGCGACGGTACCGTTCCAGCAAGGATCGCCCAATGCACGCGCCGCCCGACATCGCCCTTGACAATAGTTTCGCACGCGAGATGCAGGGTTTCTATGTGCCGTGGAGTGGCGCAAGGGCGCCGGAACCGCATGTACTGCGCTTGAACGCCGCCTTGGCGGACGAGCTCGGTCTCGACGCCGGCCTGCTCGACGGGCCGGCCGGGGCGCAATTCCTCTCCGGATCGCGCGCGCCCGACGGCGCGACGCCGCTAGCTATGGCCTATGCCGGGCACCAGTTCGGCGGCTTCTCGCCGCAGCTTGGCGACGGGCGGGCGCTTCTGCTCGGCGAGATTGTCGAGGCGAACGGAACGCGGCGCGACCTGCACCTGAAAGGTTCCGGTCGCACCCCGTTTGCCCGTGGCGGCGATGGAAAGGCGGTGCTCGGCCCGGTGTTGCGCGAATACCTGATGGGCGAGGCGATGCATGCGCTTGGCGTCCCCACGACACGGGCGCTTGCGGCAGTGCTCACAGGCGAGGCGGTATTTCGCAACGGCCCGGAAAAGGGCGCGGTGCTCGCCCGCATTGCCGCCTCGCACCTGCGCGTCGGCACTTTCCAGTTCTTCGCCGCCCGCGGCGAGACGGACAAGGTGCGCCAGCTAGCCGACTATGCCATTGCGCGCCACCAACCCGACCTCGCCGGCGGCCCGGCGGCATATCTCGCCCTGTTTTGTCGCGTGCGCGACGCACAGGCGGCGCTGGTGGCAAAGTGGATGAATGTGGGCTTTGTTCACGGCGTCATGAACACCGACAACACATCGATTTCCGGCGAGACCATCGATTATGGTCCTTGCGCCTTCATCGACGCATACGATCCCTGCGCGGTTTTCAGCTCGATCGACACGCATGGCCGCTATGCTTTCGGCAATCAGCCGGCAATACTGCAATGGAATCTCGCCCGACTTGCAGAAACGCTTGTCGAACTCGTCAATCCGGACGATGCGGGCGACGCGGTGCGGCAACTGACGCAGGAGCTCGACGCCTTCTCCGCCATCTACCAGCACGCATGGCTCACCGGGATGCGCGCAAAGCTCGGGCTGGTGACGCATCAGCCGCTGGACCTCGACCTTGCCAACGAACTGCTGGCAACGCTTGAGGGCGCAAGCACCGATTTCACCGGGTTCTTCCGCTCCCTCGCCGTCTTCGTACGCGGCGATGGTGAACCGGCAAGGGCGATGTTCGCTGATCCCGCCGGCTTCGACGCATGGGCCGAGCGCTACCGGCGCCGCCTCGCTGCCGAAGAACTCGACGCGCAGGCGCGGGCTGGGGCGATGGATGCCGTCAATCCGCTCTACATCGCGCGAAACCATCTGGTGGAAGAGGCGCTGGATGCGGCCCGCGCCGGCGACATGGCTCCCTTCGACCGGCTGCTGGCAATCCTGTCGTCCCCCTTTGCCCCGCATGACGGCGCAGATCGGTATGCAGAAGCCGCCCCGGCGGGATCGGCGCGGCATGTCACATTTTGCGGCACCTGACCCCGCCGCGGCGATCAAAGCCGGGCGAAAGGCGGCAATCGCGCCTTTCGCGAGACGAACCGGCTGCGCCGTCCGCGACCGCAAATACCTGTCGCCGATCTGCACACCGAAAGAAGGCGGCCTGCCGGGCAATCGGCTGTTGCAACACGCTTCAAGGTTCTTTATCTGCACCTGAACCTGGAGAGGTGGCCGAGTGGTCGAAGGCGCGCCCCTGCTAAGGGCGTAGGCGGGCAACTGCCTCGAGGGTTCGAATCCCTTCCTCTCCGCCACATTCAGACGCTGAATCCGTCCAAGGGCCCCGATTGGGGCCTTTTTTCTTTTTGTTTCAAAGGGCGTTGGCAGGGCCATCCGCCCTTCTGAGACTGGGCGCTTACCGAAGAATGGGTCTCCGATTGGCCCGTGTCTCTCTTCAAGCGCCCCTCGATGGCGGTGGGACGGCGCAAAAAATCCTCGAAATTCCATTGGGTTGCCGGGTTCATGGGCTCGCCCCGTTCGCGAGATAATCCGGTGACGGAGACCGACACGAAAGCGCAGGACGGTGTGAAGGAGGGCTCCGTGGCGGCCGATCCCCAAGTTCGGCGGAAGCGTCCGAAGCGAGCCAGGACCCTGCCAGAAGTCTCTGATGACAAACGCAGTAGCGGATCGCGCCTCCGACACCTGCGGTCACTCTTTCGATCGGAATTTCGCCTTTACAGCGCTGTGGACGAGCTTGCCGAAGGCGCGGTCCTTTTCACGGCGTTCCGCGAGGCTGGCGGAGTTGAAGGCGTCCTCGGCCTGGAGTTTGCGCCAGCGCGCAAGTCGGGCGGGGTTGACGCTGCCGTCCTCGATGGCGGCCAGGATGGCGCAGCCCGGCTCGGTCTCGTGCCGGCAGTCGGCGAAGCGGCAGGTTGCGGCCAGCGCCTCGATATCCTCGAACACGTCGGCGATGCCCGCGGCGGCGTCGGTCAGCTGCAATTCGCGCATGCCCGGCGTGTCGAGGACGAGGCAGCCGCCGGGGGTCGCGTGCAGCTCGCGCCGGGTCGTGGTGTGGCGGCCCCTCGCGTCGTCCTCACGGATGCCCTGGGTGGCGATGGCCTGCGAGCCGAGAAGCGCGTTGGTTAGGGTCGACTTGCCGACCCCGGAGGAGCCGAGGAAGGCGACCGTCCGTCCCGGTTTGCACCAGTCGGCCAGCGCCGCCTCCGGCTCGTCGCCACGGGCGTCCAGCGCCACGACAGGCACCCGCTCCGATACCTTCCGTGCCTCTTCGATATAGGGCGCAATGTCTTCAGCGAGATCGGCCTTGGTCAGGACGATTACGGGCTCGATCCCGGCCTCGAAGGCGAGCGCGACGTAGCGCTCCAGCCGCGCCACATTGAAATCCGCGTTGCAGGAAGTGACGACGAAGACCGTGTCGATGTTCGCCGCGATCAGCTGCATCTCGCGCCCCGTGCCCGGCGCGCGGCGCTTGATCAGGCTCTTGCGCTCCAACACATGGCTCGACCGGGGCCGCGCGCGATCAAGCAGCAGCCAGTCGCCCACCGTGGCGTCCGGTCCCGGCGGGATCGTCTCGTCTATGCCATCGCCCGCCACCTGCAAGCCGCTGCGGTGCACGGCAACGACACGCACTGGGGGCGTCGCGGTCAGGGCGTCTGCGTCGATCTGGCTTGCGAAGGCCGGGCCCCAACCGAGGCGTTCCAGCGCCGTGGGCTCGCGGCGCGCCGGAGCGCCACCTGGCAGGAAGGCGGAGTAGTCGCGGACCATGGACCTACCAGAGCGCGGGGTCGTCGAAGGCGGCAACGCAGCGGGCAGGGCCGCGTAGCGGCGTCAGCGGCGCCTCGGTCAGGGATTGCGCGATCCAGCCCTGCGGCTGTTTGAGCGGCTGGGGCGCCGGCAGGTCGGCCGCCGAGACAGGCTCGAAGCCCACGCGGCCGTAGAAGGCCGGATCGCCGTATGTGACCACGATGTCCACTCCGTGTCGCCGAAGCGCGTCGAGACCGTGGGCGATCAGCCGCTGCCCAATCCCCTTGCCCTGATGCGCCGTTGCCACGGCCACGGGGGCCATCATGAAGACCGTGCGCGGATCGCCCGCGTAGGTCAGGCACGTGAAAAAGATCCCGCCGACGAGTGCGCCGTCCTCCCAGGCCGCGAACACGCGCAGGTCTCCGGGCGAAGTCTCCGCGATCAGCCGGCGTGCGAGGGTGCCGACCAGCGTGCCTTCCTCCGCGCCCTCCGAGGCCGTGAAGGTCGACGCGAAGAGCTCTGCAATCGACTCGGCGTGGCTGGTGTAATCCGTTGAATAGTTCATTTCTCGGTCCTCTCTGGTGCCAGGCGGGGTCAGACCCGCTCCAGCACGAACATCTCGTAGCCGAACTGCCCGCGCCCGGCCTCCAGCACCGCGATCTCGCGGCGCAGGTCTTCAAGAACACGGGCTCCCTCGAGACGCGGCTCGAGGGCGTCGAGCCGCGCGGCGAGCGGGCGGTAGCAGGTGTCCATCGCCTCGCGCCCCATGTCGAAATGGCCGATGACGCGGTAGCCCGCGCGCCTGGCCTGCGCGACGCGCGTCGCGGGCGTCGCCATCGCGGGGTATTCCGCGGCCCAGAAGGCGCGGACCGCGTCGTCGGGTTTGCCGGTCCGCCAGACCATGTCGGAGAACACGAGAACGCCGCCGGGCCCCCGGAGGGCGGGGGGCGCGGCGCGGGGTTTGCGGGCCCGCAGGGCGCGGCGGGAAAAAACAGGACCCCCGCCGGGGGACACAGCCGCCCGCCAGTCCGCAAGCGCCTTTTCCACGCCGAGAATATAGGCGCTGCCCTCGGACCAGATCACGTCCCTTCCTCTCCGCCACTTGCCCACGCGAAAGCATTCTCTCCATCCAGCCGCGGTCGGATTTTCTCGTAGTTTTCGAGGGTTATGCGGGAGGGCTGAACACTGGCCGCAGCGCCAAGCGGCTCGGAAGCGGTCTCTCTCGGTCGACATTCTCCGGACCTCATGACTGCGCGGATTCGGTGAATAGCCGAAAAGGACCCGGCATTGCGACGTTTTTCCGAGACTGGTGCCGGACGTTTCGACGCCGGTGGCATTCGCAAGATGGAACATATGTCGAACTAGCACTATCAGAACAGCTCGGTACTGATGTCGTCGCGGATCTGCCACTTGCAGCACACGCGCGGTAAGCATGCCTGCTTCGTCGGAATCCTCGACGAGCGGCTCGACGACTTCATCCGCAAGGTCTTTCAGCCGCAGATCGACGGCTCGAAGACCGGGCTGGAGCTGCCGGGGTCGCCGATCAGGTCATCCCCATGGCCGAAACTGCCGATGGCAACGGCCGACGCAGCGCGCCTTCGTCTGCCAGACGTTGAACCTCTGGGGTTACCGGGCCCCTTCAGCCCACGATCGGACCGCTTCCTTCCGTCTCCACGTGCAAGAGCCGGGAATGGATGGCACCGAGCCACTTGTGAATGGCCCCGATCGCCTCTGGTTCGTCGAGAAAGGGGATATGCCCGCGGTCGGGCACTTCGGCAAAGATCATGTCAGGGCGTCGGCGGCGCATTTCGTCCGCCGTCTCGCGGCTCAGCACATCGGACGCCGCGCCGCGGATCAGCGCCAGCGGCAGGCCCTCGCAGGCTTCAAACAGCGGCCAGGCCTCGGGCAACGGTCCGGCCATCGCGGTTTGAAACGAAATGCGCAGCGCCGGATCGTAGGGCAGGCCGACGCGGCTTTCCTCCTGATTGAAATGGCGCACCGTCTCTTCGGCCCAGCGCAATTCGGGCACGTTTGCGAAACCGGGCATCGTCGCCGGCATGCGATCGACGATCTCGGCAAGCGTCAGCACGGTCGGCGTGATGCCGATGTACTCGCCGATCCGCAGCAAGCCGTCGCGTTGCAGCACCGGACCGACATCGTTGAGACAGACGCCGAGCAGCCGGTGTTTCTGTGTTGCGGCAATCACCATGGCGATCAGGCCGCCGCGCGAGGAGCCGACGAAGGCCGCGCGTTCCAGGCCGAGATGGTCGAGCAGCGCTAGCGCGTCCTTCGCCTCCTGCGGCACGACATAGGTTTCGGGTCCGGTCCATTGCGAACCGCCACGGCCGCGGCTGTCGAGCCGGATGAAGCGCACCTCGCCGGGCAGGTGGCGGGCCAGATAATCGAAATCGCGGCCGTCGCGGGTCAGTCCTGCAAGCGCGAGCAGAGGCAGGCCCGCGCCCTCGTCGCGATAGGCCAGTTCGGCGCCGTCTTCGGCCTTGAACTTCTGCATTTCCCCGCCTTGTCCGGGCGCTAGTGGAGCGAATTTGACATTTGGTACACGTCCGCAGCAAGTGCCGAACCAAATGTCAAATTCAAAAGCTCCACTAAAAACATATAACTGCTAGTGGTCCTTTGATTCCGACATTTGCACACAGACCTGTGGCAGGGGGATGCAAATGTCGGAATCGGACCACTAGAGCACCTCAGCCGGCGTCAGCTCTTCGGATAGTCGAAGAAGCCCTTGCCCGTCTTGCGGCCAAGATAGCCCGCATGCACCATCTGCTTCAACAGCGGGCTTGGCCGGAATTTCGGATCGTCGAACCCCTTGTAGAGGGTCCCCATGACATTGAGGATGATGTCGAGGCCGATCAGGTCGCCGAGCGACAGCGGCCCCATCGGGTGGTTGGCGCCAAGCTTCATCATCGCATCGATGTCCTGCGGCGTCGCCACGCCCTCGAACACGCAGTTGATCGCCTCATTGATCTGCGGCACCAGCAGCCGGTTGACGACGAAGCCGTAGCTGTCCTTGCTGACATGCGGGGACTTGCCGATGGCGCGCGTCAATACGGTGACGGCGTCGGCGACCGCATCCGTCGTCTGCATGGCGCGGATGATTTCGACCAGCTGCATCACCGGCACGGGATTGAAGAAGTGCATGCCGATCACGCGGCCGGGGTTCTTCGAGGCGGCGGCGATCTGCGTCAGCGAGATGGAGGAGGTGTTGGAGGCGAGAATCGCATCGTCGCGGCAGATCGCGTCGAGCTTGCCGACGATCGCGGTCTTGACCTCCACCTTCTCGACGATCGCTTCGATGACGATGTCGCGATCGGCCATCGCGTCCAGTTCGGTTGTCGTGCGCACGCGCGCCAGCGTTTGCGCCGCCTGGTCGTTGCTCAGCATTCCCTTCTTCACCTGGCGGGCGAGGCTGCCTTCCATCGTCAGCCGTGCGCGATCCAGCGCTTCGGCGGCAAGATCCTGCATTATCACGTCCAGCCCGGCGGCGGCGCAGACCTGCGCGATGCCGTTGCCCATGGTGCCGGCGCCGATGACGCCAATCCTCTGAATTGTGGTCATGACGTCCTCTTTCGATCAGTGCGCGGTCCAGCCGCCGTCGACGGGAAGCGCCGTTCCGGTCATCTGGCTGGCGGCATCGGAACACAGGAACACGGCCAGCGCGCCAAGCTGCTCCGGCTGCACGAAAGCCTTGGTGGGTTGGGCGGCCAGCAGCACGTCGCGGATTACCGCGTCCCCGGTGATGCCTCGTGCGGCGGCGGTCTCGGGTATCTGCTTTTCCACCAGCGGCGTCAGCACATAGCCCGGGCAGATGGCGTTGACGGTGACGCCATGCTCGGCGCCTTCGAGCGCCAGCGCCTTGGTGAGGCCGACAATCGCGTGCTTGGCCATCACATAGGCGGACTTGTAGGGCGAGGCGACAAGGCCGTGCGCCGAAGAGACGTTGATCACCCTGCCCCAGCCGCGCCGCTTCATGCCGCCGAAGGTGGCCCGGCACAGATGCCAGGCGGCCGACATGTTGATCGCCATGATCAGGTTGTAGCGGTCGACCGGAAACTCCTCGATCGGCGCGACGGTCTGGATGCCCGCGTTGTTCACCACGATGTCGATTTGGCCGAACCGCGCTTCGGTCGCGGAAACCAGATCGGCGATCTGCGCCGGATCGGACATATCGGCGCCGTGGAAGGCGACCGGCTGGCCGGTGGCGCTTTCGATTGCGGCGCGCTCGGCCTCGATTGCGGCCGGGTCGCCGAGGCCGTTCACCATCACGGCGTGCCCCGCCTCGGCAAGCGCCCGGGCGATGGCAAGGCCGATGCCCGAGGTCGAACCGGTGACGATGGCGATACGCTGCTCAGACATGGCTGACCTCAGTGAAGCTGCATTTCCGGCACATCGCCGGAAATCAGGAGCGCGGCCTCGGTGGCGGCGCTGATCTCGTCGACGGAGACGCCCGGCGCGCGTTCACGCAGCACGAGACCGTCCTCGGTCGGCTCGATCACGGCAAGATCGGTGACCACCAGATTGACCCGGCGCTGTGCGGTGAGCGGCAAGGTGCAGCGGTTGACGATCTTCGACTGGCCGCGCGCCGAATGCTGCATGGCGACCACCACGCGCGCCGCACCGGTGACGAGGTCCATCGCGCCGCCCATGCCCGGAACCATCTTGCCCGGCACCTTCCAGTTGGCGAGGTGGCCGAGTTCGTCGACCTGCAGGCCGCCAAGCACCGTCATGTCGAGATGCCCGCCGCGGATCAGGCCGAAGCTCATCGCGCTGTCGATCGAGGCCGCGCCCGGGACGGCAGAGACGAAGCCGCCGCCGGCGTCGGTCAGATGTGGATCCTCCATGCCTTCCGGCGGGCGGGCGCCAAGTCCGATGACGCCGTTCTCGGCCTGGAAGAACACGCCGAGCGTGGCGGGAACGAAGTTCGCCACCATCGACGGCAGGCCGATGCCGAGATTGACCAGCATGCCCGACTTGATTTCCCGCGCCACGCGCCGCGCGATCAGTTCCTTGGCGTCCATCTCGGTTCTCCTCAGCCGGCGCGGATCAGAAGGTGGTCGACGAGCACACCCGGCGTCTTGACCGCATCGGGCGGGATCACGCCAACCGGCACGATGCTTTCCGGCTCGGCGATGACGGTCTGGCCGCACAGCGCCATCACGGGATTGAAGTTGTGCGCGGTCAGCAGGTAGCTCAGGTTGCCGACGTAATCCGCCTGCCAGGCGCCGATCAGCGCGAAGTCGGCATGGATCGGCGTTTCGACCAGAAACCGCTTGCCGTCGATCTCGACTGTTTGCTTGCCGTCTTCCACTTCCGTGCCGAGACCGGTCGGCGTCAGCACGCCGCCGAGCCCGACTCCGCCGGCGCGGATGCGCTCCACCAGCGTGCCCTGCGGCACAAGTTCCACCTCGATCTCGCCGGCGATCATCTTCTTCTGTGTTTCGGGGTTGAGGCCGATATGCGAGGTGATGACGCGCGCCACCATGCCGGCCGAAACCAGCTTGCCGATGCCTTTGCCCGGCATGGCGGTGTCGTTGGCGATGATTGTCAGTTCCCGCACGCCGCGCGCCACAAGCGCGTCGATCATGCGTTGTGGCGTGCCGACGGCCATGAAGCCACCGATCAGCAGGCTGGCGCCATCGGAAACCAGTTCCGCCGCCGCTTCGGGTCTCATTGCGCCTTTCATGCCGCATCCCTTTCCGCACATCCGATTGCGGCGCGGGCCGCGCGGGCAATCACCAATTCCTCGTTGGTTGGCACCACCATCACCGTGGTGCGCGCCAGATCGGATGAAATCACCGTGTCGTTGGCGGCGTTGCGGCTGTGGTCGATCTCGATGCCCATCCAGCCGAGCCGCTCGCAGATGCGGGCGCGGATGAGGCGCGAATTCTCGCCGATGCCGCCGCAGAAGACCAGCGCGTCGATTCCACCCAGGGCGGCGGCCATTGCGCCCACTTCGCGCTGGCAGCGGAAGACGAAGTAGTCGATGGCCTCGGCCGCCTCGGGCGTGCCCGCTGCCTCCAGCGTGCGCATGTCGTTTGACAGGCCCGACAGGCCCAGCAGACCGGACTGCTTGTAAAGCAGGTCGGAAATGGCGGCGGCGCTCATCCCCTTCTGGTCCATCAGATAGAGGAGGACGCCCGGATCAAGCTGGCCGCAGCGGGTGCCCATTGGCAACCCGTCCAGCGCCGAGAACCCCATCGTCGAAGAAACCGAACGCCCGTTCGTTATCGCGCACATGCTGGCGCCATTCCCAAGATGCGCCACTACGACCCGGCCCTGAGCCAGGTGCGGTGCGGTCTGGGCAAGTTCGCCTGCGATGTAGTCGTAGCTGAGGCCATGGAAGCCATAGCGGCGGACGCCTTCGGCATAAAGCACGCGGGGAAGCGCGAATGTGTCGTTGACGAAGGGATGGCTGCGGTGAAACGCCGTGTCGAAGCAGGCCACCTGCGGCACGCCCGGAAAGGCCTGCATCGCGGCGCGGATGCCCGCCAGGTTGTGCGGCTGGTGCAGCGGAGCGAAGGGGGAAAGCCCTTCAAGTTCAACCAGCAGCGCCTCGGTCACCGGCACCGGAGCGGCCCGGTCTGCCCCGCCGTGGACAACCCGGTGGCCGATGGCGGCAAGGTCAAGGTCGGGCCAGCGGGCGCGGAAGGCGGCGATGACGGCGGCCATTGCGCCGGCGTGGCTTGCAAGGTCGCCCGCGCTGTCGATGGCCGCGCCGGTGGCGTCCTTCAGCTTCAGCACACCTTCGGGGCCGATGCGATCGGCGAGGCCAGTGGCAAGCGGCTGATCCCCTGCAATGGGAAACAGCGCGACCTTCAGCGAAGACGAGCCTGCGTTCAGCGTCAGAACCGCGCGCGTCATTTTCCGGTCCCGGCAAAGTGGTGGATCGCTGCCACGGCACAAGAGGCAAGCCGCGACATCGGGCTATCCGAACGCGAGTTCAGGATCACCGGCACCTTCGCGCCCAGCACCAGCCCCGCCCCTTCGGCATGGCTGATGAAGGCCAGTTGCTTGGCCAGCATGTTGCCCGCATCCAGCCCCGGCACGACCAGAATATTTGCCCGGCCCGCGACGCTGCCCTTCAGGCCCTTGGTCTTGGCCGCACCCATATCGACGGCATTGTCCATCGCCAGCGGCCCTTCGACCTGGCCGCCCTTGATCTGGCCGCGATCCGCCATCTTGGACAGAAGCGCTGCGTCGATCGACGACTGGATGGCGGGGTTCACCGTCTCGACCGCCGACAGGACGCCCACTCGCGGGTCCATACCCAAAGACAGCGCCAGGTCGATGGCGTTCTGGCAGATGTCCACCTTGGTGGCGAGGTCGGGGACAATGTTGATCGCCGCATCGGTGACAAACAGCGGCTCCGGCTGGCCCGGCACGTCCATCACGAAGACATGGGTGAAACGGCGGCCCGCACGCAGGCCGATGACCTTGTCAAGCATCGGCTTCAGCAGGTCGTCGGTGTGCAGATGCCCCTTCATCACGGCCGCTACCCGCCCCTCATGCACCAGCGCACAGGCGCGTTCGGCGGCGGCGGCGTCGCCCTGGACGTCGACGATCGCGATGCCCGTCAGGTCGGCCCCGATCTCTTCCGCCGCGGCGCCGATCGCGGCGGCATTGCCCACCAGCACCGGCGTGATGATGCTTTCCTTCATTGCCAGCAGCGCGCCCCCCAGCGACTTCCCCTCGTCCGGGCAGACCACGGCGGTCGGCAGGGCAGGTAAAGGGCGCGAACGGTCGAGAAGCGCCTCGAAATGGCGGTGGCGCTGGACCAGAAGGCCCGGCACCTCGACATCGTCCTGATCGAACTTCTCGACCGGCGCGATGACCTCGGCCTCGCCGTTGAGAACCGGGCGGCCGTCGGCATGGGCAACCTCGGTCTTCAGCCGCACGATGCCGTCGGCCTTGGACAGGACCTCGGCTCGCACGACCACCTCTTGCCCGGCATGGGCGCGGGAATGAAAGTCAAGGCTTTGCCGCCGATACAGCGTGCCGGGTCCGGGCAGCTGCGTGCCCAGAACCGCCGAGATCAGCGAAGCCACGAACATCCCCGGCGCAATACGCTCGACCGTGCCGTCGCCATCCAGATCGCTGTCGGTCAGGTGCATCGGGTTCGAATTCCCCGAGGCGGCGGCAAAGATATAAAGGTCATCCGCGGTGATCAGCCGGCGCAGCTCGGCCCGGTCGCCGGGCTCGATCTCGGCGAAGGTCTTGTTGACTAGGCGCATTCAGACCTCCGCCGCCGGGGTGATGGTGTCCTGCCCGTTCCTGTGCCGGGCGCGTTGCGGCGCCTCGGGCTTTGCCACGTCCGCCTCGGCAGGTAGCCCCGCCAGCGGGTCGGACGTCACATTCTCGGTCAGTGGCCCCAGTCCCAGCACTTCGCGGAAGCGTTGCAACAGCGACAGCGTGCGCGGCGACATCTCTTCGATCACGCCCGGAATGAACTGCACCACCTGAAGCGCCAGTTCGCGCTCGGCGGTGTCCTTCAGCAACAGCGGCAAGGTGTCGATGGCGCTTTCCGGCTCGAAGGTCGCGATCAGGGTCTGCTGGTGGATGATCATCGCGCGGCGCTCGGCGCCAAGCGACCGGAAGGGCTCATCCTGGGTCAGGACCTGGGCCGAACGTTCCAGCCGGTCGCGCCGCACCGTGCCCCGGTTATCGGCCAGAAGCACCAGCATCCGGATCACCGCCTCGGGGAAGCCGCCCTGCTCCATGTGCATTAATGCGTTTGCCACTTCGGGCAAGCCGCGCAGTTCAGCCACGGTCTTGAGCGTGCGCTTCGCTTCATGCGTGCGGCCAAAGGCGCGGGCCCAGGGGCTGCCCCAGACCGAATGGAAGATCAGTTCGAAGGACATGTCGCGGGTATCGCGCATGAAGTCGATCATATTCTCGGTCGTCTGCACCCAGAAGGCTTCGGCGGCGAGGAAGGGGTTGGTCGCGGCGGCCTTCTGCCGGTCCGCCTTGACCTTTTCAGCCATCGCCTCGACCTGCTTCATCGCCGGATTGCGGCTGGAGGCAAGCGCCCGGGTCAGGCGCTGGGGATGCAGCGCACGGGTCATTTCGGCCCCGGTTTCGGTCACCAACGAGCGGACGACGGGACGGACAATCGCGTCGTAAAGCTGGGCCTGCACCGCGGCCGTGCGGGCGACTGCGGCAAAGGGGCGTTCGTCGTGCATCGCGTCGTCCAAGGCGCGGATGTCGTCCAGCGTGCGCTCGACGAAACCTACCGTGAAATGCTTTTGCCCGTCCTTTTCGGTCACGTCCTCGATACGCATTTCGTAAAGGCCCGGGGCCAGCGCCTCGATGGTCTTCAGGGTCGAGGCGACCTCGGTGTGTTCCTTCTTGGCGATCTGGGAGGAGACGAAGATTCCCAGATGCCCGACTTGTTCATGCACCATGTAGACAATGCGCTGGCCGCGGATACGGATCTCGTTCACGCCCGTATAGGTTTCGGCCACCCAGTTCAGCGCCTGCTGCGGCGGCGTGATGTTGTCGCCATGGCTGGCAAAGACGATGATCGGCGCGCGAATGGCCTTCAGGTCGACCGGGCGGCCAGGCTCGATCCGGGCTT
>CALMYO010000173.1 GCA_937873685.1 uncultured Paracoccaceae bacterium | reverse complement strand
CATCCCCCAGCGCGACGGCGGAACGCACCTCGCCGGCTTTCGCGGCGCGCTGACGCGCCAGGTGACCGGCTATGCCGAGCGCTCCGGCCTGACCAAGAAGGAAAAGGTGACGCTGACCGGCGACGATTGCCGCGAGGGGCTGACCTGCGTGCTTTCGGTGAAGGTGCCCGATCCGAAGTTCTCGTCGCAGACCAAGGACAAGCTGGTTTCGTCGGAAGTGCGGCCTGTGGTGGAAAACCTCGTCAACGAGGGGTTGGCGACCTGGCTGGAGGAACATCCGGCGGAAGCCAAGGTGCTGGTCGGCAAGGTGGTGGAGGCGGCGGCAGCGCGCGAGGCAGCGCGCAAGGCGCGCGAACTGACCCGGCGCAAGGGCGCGCTCGACATCACCTCGCTGCCCGGCAAGCTGGCCGATTGCCAGGAGCGCGACCCGGCGAAATCCGAAATTTTCATCGTCGAGGGCGATTCGGCCGGCGGATCGGCCAAGAGCGGACGCTCGCGCCAGAACCAGGCGATCCTGCCGCTGCGCGGCAAGATCCTCAACGTGGAGCGCGCCCGCTTCGACCGCATGCTCGGCTCCGAACAGGTCGGCACGCTGATCACCGCGCTTGGCGCCGGCATCGGCAAGGACGAGTTCGACGCCGACAAGCTGCGCTACCACAAGATCATCATCATGACCGACGCCGATGTGGACGGCGCCCATATCCGCACGCTGCTGCTGACCTTCTTTTTCCGCCAGATGCCGGAGATCATCGAGCGCGGGCATCTCTTCATCGCCCAGCCGCCGCTCTACAAGGTGAGCCGCGGCAAGTCCTCGCAGTACCTGAAGGACGAACGGGCCTTCGAGGACTACCTGATCGAAAACGGGACGGACGACGCGACGCTGACGCTGGCGAACGGCGAGGTGCGCGCCGGGGCCGACTTGCGTGCTGTCGTCGATTCTGCGCTGCATGTGCGCCAGGTGCTGTCTGGCCTGCATTCGCGCTACGACCGCGCGGTGGTGGAGCAGGCGGCGATCGCCGGTGCGCTCAACCCCGAGGTCGCGTCCGAACCGGCGCGGGCGAACGCGGCGGCGGCCGATGTCGCCGCCCGGCTCGACGCGATTGCCGAGGAGACCGAGCGCGGCTGGTCCGGCCGCGTCAATGCTTCCAACGAAGGTCCGGGCGGCTATGCCTTCGAGCGGACGGTGCGCGGGGTGAAGGAAACCCATGTGCTCGATATAGGGCTGATCGGCTCGGCCGACGCGCGCGCGCTCGACCGCCACGCTCAGCGGCTCGACGAGATCTACGCCGAGCCGCCGGTGCTGCGCCGCAAGGACGTCGCCGAGACGCTGACCGGCCCGCTGGCGCTGCTCGAGGCGGTCTTCGCCACCGGGCGCAAGGGGCTGACCATGCAGCGCTACAAGGGCCTGGGCGAGATGGACGCCGAGCAATTGTGGGAAACCACGCTCGACCCGGCCGCCCGCTCGCTGCTGCAGGTGAAGGTCAATGACGCAACCGACGCCGACGACCTGTTCGCCCGGCTGATGGGCGACGAGGTGGAGCCGCGCCGCGCCTTCATCCAGGACAATGCGCTGAGCGTGGCGAACCTGGATATTTGAGGCCAATGATTGGCAGGGATCGGAGATTCGGGGGAACGATAAGTCGAGGTGTGATTTGACCGCCGTGAACCGCGGTCTTGTATCAGTGTTGGGCGAGGCTGATGACATAGTCCAAACTGACCCCGCCCTGCTGCGCCTCGTATAGCGGATGGTCAGTTTGGTGTAGATAAACTTCCGGCCGTAACCCGTCAGCCTTGAACTCTACATCGCAGTGCATCGCCCATGTTGAAGGGAAACCTGGCAAACTATGCATCAGGTAACCGAAACATCCTTCTGTGTCGTAGTTACCAGTAAAAAAGCCATTTTCGTACATATCAAAACATTTCTTCGATACGGAAATCCAGACGCCGAAATGGAACTCGCTAATTGAACCGATTACTGGGAGAATAAGAATACAGCGAATGTAATATTGTTCATCCTGGTCGGGCAGCCGGATGATGCAGAAATCAGTGTCCAGCGTCGACAAACCCTGTTCGGAGTCTGAAAGGGTATACCACGGATCTGGCGCCATATATGCTTGCGCCATGGGCAGCCCTGTTTGCTCGCGTCCACAACACGAGCAAACCCATCGATAGCTGTCAGGATCAAACGCCATACTAGCCCCTTACGTTGTAAACTGTCATTCTCCCGAATAACGTTTTGCGTATCTTATCACAGCCTCTGGTAGCGTTCGGCCTTCTGCAGATTCCAGTTCCGGCAAATTGTTTGTGTGCCTGATGGACAACTGCGTGTAACTTGGCCGGGCTTTCGGTCAAGTAGGCGCTATCCCGGTGACGCAGAGACCAAGCGCCTTTACCTTCCCTCACAGGAGAGCAAAGGCCTGCGCCACTCAAGTTTCGCGCCCAACGCTCCGGATATGTGTCACCCCCGTACTCCCCCGCACAATCAGTTCCACCCCGATCACCGTCACGCGTTCGGCCGGCGGTTCGTCGCCTGCGGTTTCGATCTGCGACAGCAGCACCTGCGCGGCGGTCTGTCCGAGCGCATGGCGGTCCTGGCGAATGGTCGTCAGCGGCGGCAGGAAGCTTGCGGCGATGTCGATGTCGTCGAAACCGACCACCGAGACGTCGCGCGGCGTGGTGAAGCCAGCGCCGTGCAGTTCGGCGATGAAACCGCAGGCCATCAGGTCTGATGCGCAGAACACCGCTGTCGGCCTGTCATCCAGCGCCAGCCATTGCCGCCCGGCCGCCGCGCCGGAGGCCAGCGTGAAATCGCCGGCGAACCGCCACGAATCGGGTAGCGCCAAGCCATGCGCGCCAAGCGCGGCGCCCATGCCCTCCAGCCGCGCGTCGGTGAGCACGTTGCCGACCGGCCCGCAGACATGGCCGATGCGGCGGTGGCCGAGCCCGACCAGATGATCGATGGCGAGCCCCGCGCCGCGCCGGTTGGCAGAGCGCACCGAGCGGAAACGGTCGTCGCCCGGCCATTCGCAGGCGAACACGACAGGCGGCGCGAGGCCGGCCTGCAACACAGCGTCCAGCTTCTGCGTTGAAAGCGACCCGTCGAGCGCGATGATGCCGTCGGCGCGCGTGTTGTGCAGCCAGTCCAGCACCGGATCGACGCCGGCCGCCTGTCGCGTGTCGGCCACCAGCACGCTCAGGCCCGCGCGCGACAGGGTGGTCTCGATGCCGGCAAGGATTTCTGAAAAGAACGGGTTGCCGAGATTGGGCACCAGCACCATCACTGCGCCGGTGCGCTGGCGACGCAGGTTTCGCGCCGCCACATTGATGCGGTAGCCCGTGGCCTCTGCCGCATCGAGCACCGCCTTGCGCGTGGTTTCCGCCACCGTTTCCGGCCGCGACAGCGCGCGGCTGACGGTAGCGGTGGAAACGCCGGCGGCGCGCGCCACATCGCTGATCTTCGGTATCGTTCGCTGCCTGGCAGACATTGCAGATCGCGGTTTTCCGTTTTTTTGCCGTCCAAGCGAATTTGCCGCTTGACTCGGAACGGTTTCACCATCACGCTTGATGTAATCGATTGCAAGTGTTTTTCGCATCCGCTGTTGCAATCGATTACATCGGCAGGGAGGCCGGTGGCGCCGCAAGCCCGCGGGCGATCCGGCATCGAGTTGAAAACGGGAGGAATTGATGAAATCCGTAACCGCATTGCTGGCCTCCGCCAGCTTGTTTGCCTTTGCATCCGCCGCCAGCGCGACCGAGTGCGAGGTCACGCACTGGTGGACGTCGGGCGGCGAAGCCGCGGCAGTCGCCGAACTCGCCAAGGCGCTCGACGCCAGCGGCGACAAGTGGGTCGATGGGGCCATCGCCGGCTCCGGCGGCACCGCGCGTCCGATCATGATCAGCCGCATCACCGGTGGCGATCCGATGTGCGCCACCCAGTTCAATCATGGCCAGCAGGCCAAGGAACTGGTCGAAGCCGGCCTGATGACCGATCTGACGGACGTTGCCGAGGCAACAAGTGGAAAGAGATTGTCTTCCCGCAGAGCCTGCTCGACTCCTGCACCATCGACGGCCGCATTTATTGCGCGCCGGTCAACATCCATTCGCCGGAATGGCTGTGGCTGTCCAACAAGGTCTATGAGGATCTCGGCATCCCGGTGCCGACGAACTGGGACGAATTCGTCGCGACCGCGCCGCAGGTCGAAGCAGCCGGCAAGATTCCGCTCGCGCTCGGCAACCAGCCCTGGCAGTCGAACCTCGCCTTCGGCGCGATGCAGATCGCCGTCGCCGGTCTCGACAACTGGAAGAAGGTCAACGTCGAGAAGAACATGGACGTTGCGGCCGGAGCCGACTACGCCAAGGTGTTCGAGGCGGCAGCCAACGCCCGCAAGCTTGCCGCAAAGTCGACCGTGCAGGACTGGAACCAGGCCACCAACCTCGTCATCACCGATCAGGCCGCCGGCCAGATCATGGGTGACTGGGCGCAGGGCGAGTTCCAGGTCGCCGGCGAGGTCGCGGGCAAGGACTACACCTGCCTGCCGGGTCTCGGCCTGAACGCCTACCTCTCCACCGGTGGCGACGCCTTCTACTTCCCGAAGGTCGACAACGCTGACACCGTCGCCGTGCAGAAGCGCCTCGCCGCACTGCTCGTGGCGCCGGAAACCCAGGTTGCGTTCAACCTGAAGAAGGGCTCGCTGCCCATTCGCGGCGATGTCGATCTCTCGGCCGCCAACGACTGCATGAAGAAGGGTCTGGAACTGCTCGCCGCCGGCAACATCGTGCCATCGGGCGACCAGGTCTGGTCGCCGGACGTGCAGACCCAGGCCGGCGACCTGATGGTCGAGTTCTGGAAGTCGGACATGCCGGCCGAGGAAGCCCACAAGAAGTGGGTGGAAATCCTGAAATCCGGTCTCTGATCGTTTCATGAAATACGGGGTCGCCTGATTGCACGGGCGACCCCGCCTTCTTCATCTTCCGTCTAGCGATACGGGGAGGGTTTCATGGAAGCCAGACCGCCCGTGCGGCTGTTTCGCAATCTCAGTGCGAAGATCGCGGCGATCCCGATGATCGTGACCGCGCTTGCGGTCTTTGTCGGCGGGACGATCTGGACCGTGGTGTTCTCCTTCACCAACTCCAAGCTGCTGCCGCGCGCCAATTTCATCGGCCTCGACCAGTATGAACGCCTGTGGTCGACGAGCCGCTGGCTGGTGGCGATCGAGAACATCGTCATCTACGGCGTTCTGTCGTTGATCTTCACCGTGGTCATCGGGTTCGTGCTCGCCGCGCTGATGGACCAGAAGATCCGCTTCGAGGACACGTTCCGCACCATCATGCTCTACCCGTTCGCCTTGTCCTTCATCGTGACGGGGCTGGTGTGGCAGTGGATCCTCAACCCCGAATTCGGCATCCAGTCGATCGTGCGCGGCCTTGGCTTTACGAACTTCAGCTTCGACCCGCTCTACAATCCCGACATCGTCATCTACGGCATCCTGATCGCCGGCCTGTGGCAGGGCACGGGGTTCGTCATGGCGATCATGCTCGCAGGATTGCGCGGCATCGACGAGGACATCTGGAAGGCGGCGCGGGTCGACGGCATCCCGGCCTGGAAGACATACCTGTTCATCGTCATTCCGATGATGCGGCCGGTTTTCATCACCACGCTGGTGATCATCGCATCCGGCATCGTCAAGCTTTACGATCTTGTGGTGGCGCAAACCTCCGGCGGTCCGGGCAACGCGTCGGAAGTGCCGGCGAAGTACGTCTACGACTACATGTTCCTCGGCCAGAACCTCGGCCAGGGCTTTGCGGCATCGACGATGATGCTGCTGTCGGTCCTGATCGTGCTCATTCCCTGGGCCTATCTCGAATACGGGGGGCGCAAGAATGGCTGATCCGGTCCGCATCCCCGCTCCCGGCGTCCTGTTGCCCGGCCCATCGGGTCCGAAGCCGCGCAAGACGTTTTCCGCCCGCAACATCATGATTTACGGCACGCTGTTCGTCGTGTCGGTCTACTACCTGCTGCCGCTCTACGTGATGATCGTGACGTCGCTGAAGGGCATGCCGGAGATCCGGCTTGGCAACATCTTCTCACCGCCGGTGGAAATCACCTTCGAGCCCTGGGTCAAGGCCTGGGCTACGGCCTGCACCGGCCTCAACTGCGACGGACTCAGCCGCGGCTTCTGGAACTCGGTGCGGATCACGATTCCCTCGGTGATCCTGTCGATCGCCATTGCCTCGGTGAACGGCTACGCCCTGGCGAACTGGCGCTTCAAGGGTTCGGAGGTGTTCTTCACCATCCTGATCTTCGGCGCCTTCATCCCTTACCAGGTGATGCTCTACCCGATCGTCATCATGCTGCGCGAGATCGGGCTGTACGGCACGCTGTGGGGGCTGGTGCTGGTGCATTCCGTCTTCGGCATGCCGATCCTCACCCTGCTGTTCCGCAACTACTTCACCGCGCTGCCGGAGGAATTGTTCAAGGCGGCCCGCGTCGACGGCGCCGGCTTCTGGGGCATCTACTTCCGCATCATGCTGCCGATGAGCCTGCCGATCTTTGTTGTGGCGATCATCCTGCAGGTGACCGGCATCTGGAACGACTTCCTGTTCGGCGTTGTCTACACCAAGCCGGATCTCTATCCGATGACAGTGCAGCTGAACAACATCGTCAATTCGGTGCAGGGCGTGAAGGAATACAACGTCAACATGGCGGCGACGATCCTGACCGGCCTCGTGCCGCTCGTGGTCTACTTCGTTTCCGGCAAACTGTTCGTGCGCGGCATCGCCGCGGGCGCTGTGAAAGGCTGACCCATGGCAAGCGTATCGGTGCGCAATCTCGTCCTCAACTTCGGCGACGTCGCGGTTCTGAAGAACCTCGACCTCGACATCGAGAAGGGCGAGTTCCTGGTGCTGTTGGGCTCGTCGGGGTGCGGCAAGTCGACCCTGCTCAACTGCATCGCCGGTTTGCTCGACGTGACCGGCGGCCAGATCTTCATCAAGGACCGCAACGTCACCTGGCTGGAGCCGAAGGATCGCGGCATCGGCATGGTGTTCCAGTCCTATGCGCTGTATCCGCAGATGAACGTGCGCGGCAACCTGTCCTTCGGCCTGAAGAACGCCCGCGTGCCGGCCGACGAGATCGAGCGGCGCATCAACCGCGCCGCCGGCATCCTGCATATCGAACCGCTGCTCGATCGCAAGCCGGCGCAGCTTTCCGGCGGCCAGCGCCAGCGCGTCGCGATCGGCCGGGCGCTGGTGCGCGATGTCGACGTCTTCCTGTTCGACGAACCGCTGTCGAACCTCGACGCCAAGCTTCGCGCCGAACTGCGTGTCGAAATCAAGCGCCTGCACCAGCAGCTTGAAGACACGACCATGATCTACGTCACGCACGACCAGATCGAGGCGATGACGCTGGCCGATCGTATCGCCATCATGCGCGGCGGCTCTATCCAGCAACTGGCCGATCCGCACACCATCTACAACAAGCCGGTGAACAAGTACGTGGCCGGCTTCATCGGTTCGCCGTCGATCAACTTTCTCGATGGCGCAATCGAGGCCGGCGCGGCGCCGGCGTTCCGCGCCGGCGATCTGGTAATACCGATGACGCGCTACGAGTTCGCCGATGGCGCCGCGAAATCCGGCGCTGCGACGCTCGGCGTGCGGCCGGAACACGTGATGGCGGGGGAATTCGCCGCCTCGCAGCCCTTCCGCAAGGAAGCGACCGTCGAGGTCGTCGAGCCGATGGGCGCGGACACGCAGGTCTGGTCGCG
This sequence comes from uncultured Paracoccaceae bacterium, assembly GCA_937873685.1. Classification (GTDB taxonomy): domain Bacteria; phylum Pseudomonadota; class Alphaproteobacteria; order Rhizobiales; family Rhizobiaceae; genus CALMYO01. Next base: position 40,649 of record CALMYO010000173.1, on the reverse strand, counting down.
GCTTGGCGGCATGGAATTCCGCTTCCGCGTCGACGGGCAGACGGCGCTGCGCAAGGGCGACACAATCGAGATCGGCTTCGATCCGGCGCGCGCTTCGCTGTTCGACGCCAAATCCGAACTCAGGCTTTGAAGACCGGCGCATCGGGCGCCGGACGAGGAGAAAACCATGGACCTTTCCTTCCAGCTCTACAGCGCGCGCGAGTTCCAGCCCTGGGATGACGTGATCGCCACGCTTGCCGGCCTCGGCTACACACAGGTCGAGGGATTTGGCGGCAATTACGCCGATCCGGCGGCGTTCCGCGCCCTGCTCGACAAGCACGGCATGACCATGCCGACGGGGCATTTCTTCCCGATCGGCAGTTTCGAGGACGGTATCGACAAGACGCTTGCGACCGCAAGGGCGCTCGGCATGAAGCATCTGTACTGCCCGGCGCCGGAGGATGACCTGCGTGGCGGCGGCAAGGATGCGGCGACCTGGATCGCACTTGCCAAGCGGCTTGAGACGGCGGCAGCGCGGGTGCGCGACGCCGGCTTGCGCTTCGGCTGGCACAACCACCATTGGGAATTCATGCCCTGCACCGGCGGCGAGACGCCGATGGCGCTGCTGCTCGAACACGCCCCGTCGATCGAATGGGAGATCGACGTCGCCTGGGTGGTGCGCGGCAACGCCGATCCGCTCGCATGGATCGACCGGCATGGCGAGCGCATCACCTCGGTCCATGTCAAGGACATCGCGCCGGAAGGCCAGAACGCCGACGAGGACGGTTGGGCCGATGTGGGCCACGGCGTGATGGACTGGAAGGGCCTGATCGCGGCCGCGCGCGCCAAGACGAAAGCCCAATATTTCGTGCTCGAGCACGACAAGCCGAGCGACATGAAGCGTTTCGCGGCGCGCTCTATCGAATCCGTCCGCTCCTACTGACCATCGGAGACTGAAATGGCGAAGACACTGGGTGTCGGGATCATCGGCTGCGGCAACATTTCCGCGGCCTACATGCGGCTTGCGCCGCTTTTCAAGGGAATCGAGGTGCGCGCCTGCGCCGATGCGATGCCGGCGGCCGCCGAGGCGCGGGCAAAGGAGTTCGGCCTGCGCGCCATGAGCGTCGACGACCTCCTGAAGGCCGACGATGTCGACATCGTCGTCAACCTGACGATTCCCTCGGCACATTTCGATGTGTCGATGAAGGCCGCCGAGGCCGGCAAGCACGTCTACTCGGAAAAGCCGTTCGTGCTTTCGGTCGCCGAAGGCAAGGCACTGGCCAAGGCGGCGGCAAAGAAGGGCGTTCGCGTCGGCTCGGCCCCGGACACGTTCATGGGCGGGGCGCACCAGTTGGCCCGTCACCTTATCGATGACGGTGCAGTCGGAAAGATCACCTCGGGCACGGCGATGGTGATGAGCCACGGCATGGAGCACTGGCATCCGAACCCGGATTTCTTCTTCAAGCCGGGCGCCGGGCCGATGCTCGATCTCGGACCGTACTACGTTACCAACCTGATCCAGCTGCTCGGACCGGTGAAGCGGGTCGCGGCGCTCAACACCACGCCGGCGGCGGAGCGGACGATCTCTTCGCAGCCGCGCGCCGGCGAGAAGATCACCGTGGAAACGCCGACGACCATCCAGGCGCTGGCGGAGTTCGAGAGCGGGGCGGCGATCACCATCATCACCAGCTGGGATGTGTGGCAGCACGGCCATTCCAACATGGAGCTCTACGGCGAAGCCGGCACGCTGCATGTGCCGGATCCGAATTTCTTCGGTGGCGAGGTGCGCATGACGCGCGGCGCCGCTCCGGTGAAGAAGCTGCCGAAGTGGGAGCATCCATTCGGCGTGCCGAACCAGGACAGCCACATGGGTCCGGTCGCGAACTACCGCGCCGCCGGTCTGTCGGACATGGCGATCGCGATCCTGGAAGGCCGGCCGCATCGCTGCTCGATGGAGATGGCGCTGCACGCAGTCGATGTGATGACCGCGATCCTGACCGCCGGCGAGAAGGGCAGCTGGGTGAAGACCTCTACGACTTGCGAACGGCCGGCTGCACTGTCGCCGAAAGAAGCCGGAGCGCTGCTCGCCAAACGCAAGGATGACGGGTCGAAGGACAAGAAGAAGAAAAAGAAGAAGGACTGAGCTGCCATGTGGAAACCCGCCGAAAACCGCCACGACGCCATGCAGTACCGCCGCTGCGGCCGTTCCGGCCTCAAGCTGCCGGCGATATCGCTCGGCCTGTGGCACAATTTCGGCGAGGATGCCCGCATGGACATGAAGCGCGCGATCTGCCGTCGCGCGCTCGATCTCGGCATCACCCATTTTGACCTCGCCAACAACTACGGCCCGCCGCCCGGCAGCGCCGAGACGGCGTTCGGCGAAATCCTGCGCACGGATTTCGCCGGGCTGCGCGACCAGCTGATTGTCTCGTCCAAGGCGGGCTACGGCATGTGGCCCGGCCCCTATGGCGAGTGGGGCAGCCGCAAGTACCTGATCGCCTCCTGCGACCAGAGCTTGAAGCGGCTCGGGCTCGACTATGTCGACATCTTCTACTCGCACCGCTTCGATCCCGACACGCCGCTGGAAGAAACCATGGGCGCGCTGGACACGATCGTGCGCTCCGGCCGCGCGCTCTACGTCGGCATCTCCTCCTACAACGCACAGCGTACGCGCGAGGCTGTCGCGATCCTGAAGGATCTCGGCACACCCTGCCTGATCCACCAGCCGAGCTATTCGATGATCAACCGCTGGGTTGAGGAGGACGGCCTGCTCGATGCCCTTGATGAACTCGGCGTCGGCTCGATCGCCTTCTCGCCGCTGGCGCAAGGCATGCTGACCGACAAATACCTTGCCGGCATTCCGGAAGGCAGCCGCGCCTCGAAGGGCAAGTCGCTGCGCTCCGAATTCCTGACCGACAAGAACCTTGGCCACATCCGCGCTTTGAACGATATCGCTACCGCAAGGGGCCAGTCGCTGGCGCAGATGGCGCTCGCCTGGGTGCTGCGCCATGGCCGCGTCACCTCGGCCTTGATCGGCGCCAGCCGGCCGGAGCAGGTGGAGGATTGCGTCGGCGTGCTTTCAAACCTCCAATTCACGAAATCCGAGCTGGCCGCCATCGAGGAGCATGCCCGCGAAGCCGACATCAACATCTGGGCGGCTTCGGCCGAGCGCAAGGGGCCGCCACGGAAATGAGCGCGGCAACGGGCGACTTCACCGGAGGGTGCGCCTGTGGCGATGTGCGCTACCGTGCGCAGGGTCCGGCCTTGTTCGGACTGCTGTGCTATTGCGTCGATTGCCAACGGGCGTCCGGCGCGACGCATGTGCCTATCGTCGGCGTCGCAAGGGACCGGTTCGAGGCATCCGGACCGATCGTCCAGGCCATTTCCCGTGGTGGAAGTGGCATGCGCGCCATCAGGAACAGATGCGCAAACTGCGGCGCATTGTTGTTCGGTACGCCGGAGGCGGCGCCGGAACTGGTGACGATCTACGCGGGAAGCCTCGACGATCCTTCATTGGCGAGGCTGACAAAGGCGCAGTTCGTGCGCCATCGCCCCGTTTGGGACACATCCGGCGCCGGGCTGGCGTCGCAGGAGGGAGCAGCGCCCTGAGATGATCCGCAACCCGATTCTTCCCGGTTTCAATCCCGATCCCTCGATCTGCCGGGTCGGGGATGACTACTACATCGCCACCTCCACCTTCGAGTGGTATCCGGGCGTGCAGATCCACCATTCGCGCGATCTGGCGAACTGGACGCTGGTGACGCGCCCGCTGACGCGCGCCAGCCAGCTCGACATGCGCGGCAATCCCGATTCCTGCGGTATCTGGGCGCCGTGCCTTTCCTTTGCCGACGACAAGTTCTGGCTCGTCTATACCGACGTGAAGCGGCTCGACGGCAATTTCAAGGACGCACACAACTACATCGTCACCGCTCCAGTAATCGAGGGGCCGTGGTCCGACCCTGTCTACGTGAATTCGTCGGGCTTCGATCCGTCGCTGTTCCACGACGATGATGGACGCAAATGGTTCCTCAACATGCTTTGGAACCATCGCACCGAGTCGATCGGCGGCCAGCCCAAGCACCCGGCCTTTGCCGGCATCCTGCTGCAGCAATGGGATCATGAAGCCGGCAAACTGGTTGGCCCGGCATGGAACGTGTTCACCGGCAGCCCGCATGGGCTGGTCGAAGGGCCGCATCTCTTCAAGCGCGACGGCTGGTACTACATGACCACCGCCGAGGGTGGCACCGGCTACGATCATGCGGTGACGATGGCGCGCTCCCGCAGCATCGACGGGCCGTACGAATTGCATCCGCAAATCCATCCGATCACCTCGAAGGATGCGCCGGGCGCCGTGTTGCCGCGCGCCGGCCATGGCCAGATCGTCGAGACGCCGGACGGGCAGGTCTATCACACGCACCTGTGCTCGCGACCATTGCCTGGAATGCGCCGCTCTCCGCTCGGCCGCGAAACCGCGATCCAGAAATGTGTGTGGCGCGACGATGGCTGGCTTTACCTCGCCGATGGCGGCCCTGTGCCTTCGGTCGATGTCGTTGCTCCGGACGGAAAGGCGAAGACGGACGCCTCGCTCCTGCCGGTCGAACGAAACTTTGCCGGCGAAACAGTTCTGCCGCCGGAGTTCCAGTGGCTGCGCACACCGGTTCCGGAGCGCATCTTCACGCTCACCGGCAAGGCGCTGAGGCTGATCGCGCGCGAATCCATCGGCTCGTGGTACGAGCAGGCGCTGGTGGCGCGCCGCCAGGAGCATTTCAGCTTCCGCGCCGAGACGGAGCTCGACTTCAACCCCGACACCTTCCAGCAGGCAGCCGGGCTGACGCACTACTACAACCGCCACAAGTTCCATGCCCTTGCCGTGACGCATCACGAAACGCTCGGCCGGGTGCTGACGATCCTGTCCTGTCCCGGCGACTGGCCGAACGGGCGGGTGATCTATCCGCTTGCCGATCCCGTGGTCCTCCCGGGCAACGGGCCGATCGGGCTTGCCATGGACATCGATCTGGGGGCGATCCGGTTCCAGTACCGGGTCGGCGGCGATGCCTGGCGACCGGTCGGCCCGGAGCTCGACGCCAGCGTGATTTCCGACGAGGGCGGCCGCGGCGAGCATGGCTCGTTCACCGGCGCCTTTGCCGGCATGTTCGCCTTTGACACCTCGGGCGCGGCCCGCGCAGCCGATTTTTCACGCTTCGCCTATATCCCGGGTGCGGCGTAATGCGCAGTTCGGTTGAGTTGTTCAGCCTCGATTCCGGCGAGACGACCGTCGTCCACCGCACGGACCGGCTGGTCGAAGCGCCGAACTGGACGCCCGACGGCGCAGCGCTGATCATCAATGGCGACGGGCGGATGTTCCGCATCGACCTTGCGGCCCCGGACACATTGCAGGAGATCGACACCGGTTTCGCGACCGGTTGCAACAACGATCACGGCCTGTCGCCGGACGGTGGCATGCTGGCGATCAGCGACAGGACCGAAACCGGCAAGTCCTGCATCTACATGCTGCCGGCCGGTGGCGGCGCGCCGCGGCGCATAACCAAAAATGTCCCGTCGTGGTGGCATGGCTGGTCGCCGGACGGGCAGGAGATCGCCTATGCCGCGGTGCGCGGCGACGACCGCTTCGGCATCTGGGCGTGTCCGGCCGCGGGCGGGGAAGAGCGCATGGTCATTGGCGGCGACGGGCCGCATTACGACGGCCCGGACTACACGCAGGACGGCGAATGGATCTGGTTCAATTCCGACCGCGGTGGCGCAATGCAGCTGTGGCGCGTGCGCGTCGACGGAACCGGCGCGCAACAGATGACGCATGACGACCGCGTCAACTGGTTCCCGCATCCCTCGCCGGATGGCCGCCACGTGCTCTACCTCGCCTACCCGGCGGGTACGACGGGGCATCCGCGCGATCTCGACGTCGAGTTGCGGCTGATCGAGTTGCCAACGGGATCGAACCGGACGGCGCTTTCGCTGTTCGGGGGTCAGGGCACGATCAACGTGCCCTGCTGGTCGCCCGACGGCCACCGCTTCGCCTTCGTCCGCTATTTTCCAACCACGTGAACCAGGGGGTCCAGATGCCAGCCACCATGAAGGGTCCGGGAATCTTTCTCGCGCAGTTCGCCGGCGACGCCGCGCCGTTCAATTCCTTGCCATCCATCGCCAGATGGGCCGGCGATCTCGGTTACAAGGGCATCCAGGTCCCGTCATGGGACGGAAGGTTGTTCGACCTGCAGAAGGCTGCGACATCGCAGGCTTATGTTGACGAGATGAAGGGCGTCTGCGCCGAGGCCGGCGTGGAGATCACGGAACTCTCCACCCATCTGCAGGGCCAGCTTGTCGCCGTGCATCCGGCTTATGACAGCCAGTTCGACGCCTTTGCGCCGGCCTCCGTGCACGGCAACCCGAAGGCGCGGCAGGAATGGGCCGTGGAGCAGATGAAACTTGCCGCCAAGGCGTCGCGCAACCTCGGGCTCAACGCCTCGGTGTCGTTTACCGGCGCGCTGGCGTTCCCGTATCTCTATCCCTGGCCGCAGCGCCCGGCGGGTTTGATCGAGGAGGCTTTTGGCGAACTGGCGCGGCGCTGGAAGCCGATCCTCGACGTTTATGACGAGCATGGCGTCGATGTCGGTTACGAGATCCATCCGGGCGAAGACGTGTTCGACGGCGCAACCTTCGAGATGTTCCTCGATGCCCTCGGCGGCCACAAGCGGTGCGCCATCAACTACGACCCGTCGCATTTCCTGCTGCAGCAACTGGATTACCTCGCCTTCATCGACATCTACCACGAGCGCATCTGCGCCTTCCACGTCAAGGACGCCGAGTTCAATCCCGACGGCCGGCAAGGCGTCTATTCCGGCTACCAGCCCTGGCTCAGCCGGGCCGGCCGGTTCCGCTCGCTCGGCGACGGGCAGGTCGATTTCTCGGGCATCTTCTCGCGGCTGGCGACGCACGGTTATTCAAGCTGGGCGGTGCTGGAATGGGAATGCTGCCTCAAGCACCCGGAAGACGGCGCGGCCGAAGGCGCGCCCTTCATCGCGGGCCACATCATCCGGGTGACCGAAAAGGCGTTCGACGATTTCGCCGGCGGCGGAACGGACCGGGCGGCGCTGCGCAGGATGATGGGAATAGAGTGAGTCGTTCGTTGTTCGTCATTCGTCGTTCGATTTTACGAGCGACGTCCGACGACCGGCGACCGACTCCCGACAAGGGAGTTCAGCACTATGGTCAGCGCATCGAAAGCGGAAACCCACACCGGCCCGATCCGGCTCGGCATGGTCGGCGGCGGGCAGGGCGCCTTCATCGGCGCGGTGCATCGCATGGCGGCACGGCTCGACGGGAATTACAGCCTCGTCGCCGGGGCGCTGTCGTCCGATCCTGAGCGCGCGCGCGCGTCGGGCGCCGAACTCGGCCTCGACCCGGAGCGCAGCTACGGCTCGTGGCAGGAAATGGCCGAGAGGGAAGCGGCGCGGCCGGACGGCATCGAGGCGGTATCGATCGTCACGCCCAACCACATGCATTTCCCGCCCGCCAAGGCATTCCTCGAAGCCGGCATCCACGTGATTTGCGACAAGCCGCTGACCTCGACGCTCGACGATGCGCAGGCGCTGGCGGCAGTGGCGAAGGCGTCGGGCAAGCTGTTCGTGCTGACGCACAACTACACCGGCTACCCGATGATCCGTCAGGCGCGCCAGATGGTCGCCGATGGAACTCTCGGCGACATCATGGTGGTGCAGGCGGAGTACCCGCAGGACTGGCTGACCGAGCCGATCGAGGAAACCGGCCAGAAGCAGGCGTCGTGGCGCACCGACCCGGCCCGATCCGGTGTGGGAGGAGCGGTCGGCGACATCGGCACCCACGCCTTCAACCTCGCAAGCTTTGTCACCGGGCTGACGCTGGAAAGCCTTTCGGCCGATCTCGACAGCTTCGTGCCCGGCCGCCGGCTCGATGACAATGCGCAGGTGATGCTGCGCTTCGCCAAGCGTGGCGAGCGGCGCGCCAAGGGCGCGATCTGGGTCAGCCAGGTGGCGGCAGGCAACGAGAACGGGCTGAAGCTGCGTGTCTACGGCACGAAGGGCGGCATCGAATGGGTGCAGGCAGATCCGAATTACCTGTGGTTCACGCCGCTTGGCGAACCGAAGCGGCTGATCACCCGCGGCGGCGCCGGCGCAGGCCTGGCGGCGGCGGCGGTGACGCGGATTCCGGGCGGCCACCCGGAGGGTTATCTGGAGGCCTTCGCCACCATCTACACCGAAGCCGCAGCCGCCATCCGCGCTGCGCGTACTGGCAAATCCGCGCCCGACGGCCTGCTGTTTCCGGGCATTGAGGACGGGCTTGCCGGCATGCGTTTCATCGAGGCCTGTGTGCGTTCGTCAAGTAAAAATGCGGGTTGGGTGGACGTGTGACCACGGAGTGGCGTGTTTCCGGGGCAAGGTGTGACCGGGCAGACCCCACCCTGCCCGGATGCTCACGGATTGCGTTATCCTGTTGTTCAGCCCAAGGTGAACAACTTTCTTGGGCGGACGGGCTTGATCTCGCGCGCAGTCGCGACACAATCGCAGCATTTGGCGCTGCGGGGCTTGCCAATGGAGAAGATCGAGTCCGCCGCAGAACTGTCCGTCGGACGCGCATGCGGGTTTGCCGCCCTGGCCACGGCCTGCGTCATGCTCGCCTTTGCTTTCGAACCGGCGCGGGCGCTCAAGGCTGGTGGCGCACTCGCCCTGCTCACAGCGGCCATCCTTTTGCTGCGCGGCCTTTCGGCCGAGACCCGGCCTTTTCGCCACACCGAAACGTGGCTGATCCTGCCGGTTGTCGCGCGTCCGCCGGAAGCCATGGCGCAGATGCTGATTGGTCGCGCCTTGCGCGGCGCCTATCTGCGGTTCTGTCGCCGGGCGCTGTGGATTTCGCTGCTGCTGCTCTCGCTTTCCGTAGCCTTCGACCTGCTGATCGACCAATGACCGGGAAAAGCGCGTGGCGCGCTTGCCTTGCCGGCGGCGTTTGTGCTTGAAGGCGTCGCGCTGTCGCACTAGTTTAGAATGGTTCAACGGCTTGTCCGGCAGATCGCAGCAGGAGTTCCCCGATGTTCATCCAGACCGAAGCCACGCCGAACCCGGCGACGATGAAGTTCCTTCCGGGCAAGGTCGTGATGGAACACGGAACCGCGGACTTCCGCGATCCGAAATCGGCGGCTGCTACCTCGCCGCTTGCGGCGCGGCTGTTTTCGGTTCCGGGCGTCTCGGCTGTTTTCCTCGGCTATGATTTCATCACTGTCACCAATGACGGTATCGACTGGCAGCACATGAAGCCGGCGCTGCTCGGCGCCATCATGGAGCATTTCCTCTCCGGCGAGCCGGTGATGGCTGGCAAGGTCGAAGCGTCTTCCGACGGCGCGGAGTTCTACGAAGAGAACGACGAGGCGATTGTCGCGACGATCAAGGAACTGCTCGATACGCGTGTGCGTCCGGCCGTGGCGCAGGATGGCGGCGACATCACCTTCCGCGGTTTTCGCGATGGCACGGTCTATCTCAACATGAAGGGCGCCTGCGCCGGTTGTCCGTCTTCCACCGCCACGCTGAAACACGGTATCCAGAACCTGCTGCGCCATTTCGTTCCCGAGGTGGAACAAGTGGAGCAGATCGTCTGAGCGACTCACGGAAAAGCCCCGATTCCGACGAGTTCCGCCGCAAGAACACAACCATGACCGTTATCTTGCACAGGGCGGGACGAAATCGTCTCAGCGAGGAGTTCCGCTTCCTGAAGACTTGGATCGCCCATCCCCGCGCTACCGGCGCCATTGCGCCGAGCGGAACGGCGATGGCGCGGCGCATGGCTGCGGCAATCGATCCTTCGTCCGGCCTGCCGGTGCTCGAACTCGGCCCCGGCACCGGCGCGATGACGCGGGCGATAGTCGAGCGCGGATTGCCTCAAGCGCAGCTTTGGAGCCTTGAATACGAGGCATCTTTTCTGGCGCATCTCAAACGCGCTTTCCCGCAGGTGAATTTCATTCAGGGTGACGCTTTCGATCTGGCGAACAGCCTACCGGCCGATGCGCCGCAGGCGTTCGATTGCGTGATCTCTTCCCTGCCGCTGTTGAACTTCCCGGTCGCCAGGCGAACAGTTCTGATATGCGACCTGCTTTCGCGCCTGCCGAGGGGAAGGCCGGTGCTGCAATTTTCGTACGGTCCGACATCGCCCGTGCCGCCTTCGCCGGGTCTCGCGATCATCCGCCTGTGCAGGGTTTGGCGCAACCTGCCGCCGGCGATTGTTTGGTCCTATACGCGGGTCTGAAGCGGGATCGACCGGAACACGTCGACGTCTTGGTGTCATGAACGTGCGTCCCGCTTGCGGTTGTGCGCCGCAACCGCACATATTGACGCCGCGCGTCAGCGCGTCGCCTCGATTACCTTGAAACCACTTTCCTGCGAGAGCGTCGCCACGCGTGCGAAACCACGGCGCAGCGTTTCCTCATAGGCAAGCTTTCGGTTGGCGACCATCAGCAGGCGGCCGCCGGGTTTCAGCGCCCGCGCCGCAGCATTGATGAAGGCGACGCCAAGCGAAGGTTCAGCGGCGCGGCCGGCATGGAAGGGCGGATTCATGACGATGCAGTCGAATGGAGCCGGGGCGGCCTCGCGCGTCAGATCGAGCCAGTGGAACCGGGCGGGAATGTGGGGCGCGAGCCGCGCAATGTTGACGCGCGCCGCATCCAGCGCGCCGTGATGGCTTTCGATCAGGTCGAGCGAGGCCGGCTTGCCGCGCCGGGCCGCTTCAATCGCAAGGTAACCCCAGCCGGCGCCGAAATCAGCGACCCGCCCGGCAATACTGCGGTCGAAATGGTGCGCCAGCAGCGCCGAGCCGGCATCGACCGCACCTGGCGAAAACGCGCCTGTAGCAGTGTCGAATTCGTCAACCTGCTGCGCTTCGCTTCGTGTACACTCGCCGAAAGCCGTGATGTCCGCCGGCCGGTCGAACCGGAAGGCGATCGCGTGGCTTTTTGAAACCGAGTTCACGACTGGGGCATGCCTTGCGACCCAATCGCGAAGGGAAGCCGCGCCGAGCGTCTTGTCGCCGGCGACAAGGATCGGCGCGCCTTGCGGAGTCTGTTCCAGGGCACGAAGCAGGTCGGAGCGGTTGGCCGCCTTCTGCTTGCCAAGCAGGACGATGGCGCCATCGAACGCGCCTTCCGCGATACGCGGCGCGGCCTCGAAGCCGGCGGCTTTCAGGGCAAGGAACGCGCCCCGCTCCGCCTGCTCGCAAACAAAAGACGCGCGCTGTCCGGCCTCAGCCGGAAGCGGATTGGCGTTCAGCACCAGCCAGCGCTGGCCTGCGCCCGGCAAAGACCCCGCTTCAAGCGCCTGGCAAAGTGCGGGTACCGCGCCGCTCATTGTACACGCCGAACAGCGAAATCGTCAGTCAGTTGACTGACATGACAGGCGAAATCGCTTGCGAAACCGGGCGTTGGCAAGGGCAAACCCTCAAAAAAGCAACGGCCCGGGCGCTGCCGCCCGGGCCGATCGCAAATGCTTGGGCAAGGGGACGGTTACTCCGCCGCCTCGTCCTTGTCGCGGGTGATTTCCTTGCCGGTCGCCTGGTCAACAACCTTCATCGACAGGCGCACCTTGCCGCGCTCGTCGAAGCCCATCAGCTTAACCCACACCTTGTCGCCTTCCTTCACCACGTCGGTGGTCTTGGCGACGCGATCCCTGGCGAGTTGCGAGATGTGGACGAGACCGTCACGCGGACCGAAGAAATTGACGAAGGCGCCGAAATCGGCGGTCTTGACGACCGTGCCTTCGTAGATTTCGCCGACTTCCGGCTCGGCGACGATCGAATGGATCCAGCGCTTCGCCGCCTCGATCTCCTTGGCCGAAGCCGAGGCGATCTTGATCGTGCCGTCGTCCTCGATGTTGATCTTCGCGCCCGTCTGCTCGACGATCTCGCGGATCACCTTGCCGCCGGAACCGATGACGTCGCGGATCTTGTCGACCGGGATCTTCATCTGCTCGATGCGCGGGGCGAATTCGCCGAGTTCCGCGCGGCTCGACGAGAGCGCCTTCGACATCTCGGAGAGGATGTGCGCGCGACCGCCCTTGGCCTGGTCGAGCGCAACCTTCATGATCTCCTCGGTGATGCCGTCGATCTTGATGTCCATCTGCAGCGAGGTGATGCCGGCTTCCGTGCCCGCCACCTTGAAGTCCATGTCGCCGAGATGGTCCTCGTCGCCGAGGATGTCGGAGAGCACCGCGAAACGGTCGCCCTCCTTGATCAGGCCCATGGCGATGCCGGCCACCGGCGCCTTCAGCGGCACGCCGGCGTCCATCAGCGCCAGCGAAGCGCCGCAGACGGTCGCCATCGAGGACGAGCCGTTCGATTCGGTGATCTCGGAGACGACGCGCAGCGTGTAGGGGAACTGCTCGGCGCTCGGCAGCATCGGGTGCACCGCGCGCCAGGCGAGCTTGCCGTGGCCGATCTCGCGGCGGCCGGGCGAACCCATGCGGCCCGTTTCCCCGACCGAATAGGGCGGGAAATTGTAGTGCAGCATGAAGGTTTCCTTGGTCGTGCCGGTCAGGGCGTCGACGAACTGCTCGTCCTCGCCGGTGCCGAGCGTGGCGACAACCAGCGCCTGCGTCTCGCCGCGGGTGAACAGCGCCGAGCCGTGGGTGCGCGGCAGCACGCCGACTTCAGACACGATCTTGCGCACGGTCGACAGGTCGCGGCCGTCGATGCGCAGCCCCGTGTCAAGGATGTTGCCGCGAACAACCTTGGCCTGCAGGCCCTTGAACACCGAGCTGATCTGCTCGGGCGTCCACACCGGATTTTCGGCGCCCTCCGGGTAAAGCGTGGCAAAGACCTTCTTCTTGGCGGCGTCGACCGCGGCGTAGCGGTCCTGCTTCTCGATGATCTTGTAGGCGGCGGACAGTTCGTCAGAGATCAGCCCGGCCATCGTCGTTTCGAGTTCCGACAAGTCGAGCGGCTGGAAATCGCGCGGCTCGTTGGCGGCGACTTCAGCGAGGCGGATGATCGCGTCGATCACAGGCTGGAAAGCGCGGTGGCCGAACATCACGGCGCCGAGCATGGTCGCCTCGTCAAGCTCCTTGGCTTCCGATTCCACCATCAGCACGGCTTCCGACGTGCCGGCGACGACGAGATCGAGCTTCGATTCCGGCATTTCGTCGACATGCGGGTTCAGCACGTATTCGCCGGCAATGAGGCCGACGCGCGCCGCGCCGACCGGGCCCATGAAGGGCACGCCCGACAGCGTGAGCGCCGCCGAGGAGGCGACCATCGCCAGGATGTCCGGGTTGTTTTCAAGGTCGTGCTGCAGCACGGTGACGATCACCTGCGTGTCGCACTTGTAGCCGTCGGCGAAAAGCGGACGGATCGGGCGGTCGATCAGGCGCGAGACCAGCGTCTCGTTCTCGCTCGGACGCCCTTCACGCTTGAAGAAGCCGCCGGGGATCTTGCCGGCCGCGAACGCCTTTTCCTGGTAGTTGACGGTGAGCGGGAAGAAATCCTGTCCCGGCTTCGGGTCCTTCATGGAGACGACGGTGGCGAGAACCACCGATTCGCCATAGGTGGCCAGCACGGCACCGTCAGCCTGACGGGCGATGCGGCCGGTTTCAAGAATGAGCGGACGCCCGCCCCATTCGATTTCAACGCGATGCTTGTTGAACATGTTCCTGTCCTGGTCGTGATGGCGCGCCACCGCATTGGCGGCGACGGCCGGTCCTTCGTGATCGGACCAACCATGGGCAAGACAACCGGAGGCTTGGGTTTCGCTTCCCCGAGAAGAAGACAAGCATCCGGCAATCCTGCCCCACGGCGTGTCCATGGAGGCTTGCGGCGAAGTTCGTTGCGCCGCGCGCCGGTTCGGGCTATTTCGCGTTTCCGCGCCCTGCCCGAAAGGGAAAGGCCGGGCGGATGAACCGCCCGGCCGCAAAGTCAGCGACGAATGCCCAAGGCGCCGATCAGCGTCTGGTAGCGCCCTTCGTCAATGCGCTTCAGGTAATCGAGCAGGCTGCGGCGCTGCGAGACCATCTTGAGCAGGCCGCGCCGCGAATGATTGTCCTTCTTGTGGCCCTTGAAGTGCTCGGTGAGATTGGTGATCCGTTCGGTCAGGATCGCAACCTGCACCTCGGGCGAGCCGGTGTCGCCTTCCTTCGTGGCGTATTGCTTGATGAGTTCCGCCTTGCGTTCGGCAGCAATCGACATCGTGCTATCCTTTCTTTCGGGAGCATGGCTCCACTGGTTTTGATGAGACGCCCAAGGCCGGGATGTCGTCCAGCGCGGGCCGCTTTGCATGCGCGCACTGCGCATGGTGCGGCGCATATAATCGAATGTGAAACAAAACACCATAGTCGGGTTCACAAATGTCGGGATTTGGGAACTGCGCCCTGCTGCCCGACGCCCTTGTCGGTCGAATGCCGTTTGCCGCCGCCGATCCGGCTGCCTATATTGCCATTGAAACACCAGTGCAGGAGTGACGGGTTCCATGAACAACGTGGCAATGCAAACGATCCTTGCCTTCTGGTTCGACGAACTCGAACCCGCCGACTGGTTCCACCGTTCCGATGCGCACGACGAGACCATTCGCGCCCGCTTCGGGGAAACCCATGCGCGGCTGCTTGCCGCAGCGCCCGCGAAAGCGGCGGACGATCCGCGCGAGACGCTGGCGCTGGTGATCCTGTTCGACCAGTTCTCGCGAAACATGTTCCGCAACGATCCGCGCGCGTTTGCCGCCGACGCGCTGGCGCTTTCGATTGTTAGGGACGCGTTGACCCGCGAACAGGACATGGCGCTTGGCGAGCAGGAACGCGTCTTCCTCTACATGCCCTTCATGCATTCGGAAAACCTGGCCGATCAGGAGACCAGTGTGCGCCTGTTTACCGATCTCGGGCGTGAGGACAATGTCAAGTACGCCATCCTCCACCGCGACGTGATTGCGACATTCGGGCGCTTCCCGCATCGTAACGCCGTGCTTGGCCGCGAGACCACTGCAGCGGAAGCGCAACATCTTGCTGAGCATGGCGGCTTTTGATTGCGCGAGAAGCCTGTTCGCCGCCGGACGCGCCGGGCGCCGCTACTGCCGCTCCGGTTTGCGCGCGAAATGCTGTAGTCTCGGCCAATGCCCACGCCCGATACATTCGATGATGCCTTTCGCACCCGGCGCTTGCGCCTTTCGACGCTGCTGCGGCTGCGATGGCTCGCCGTTGTCGGCCAGACGGCAGCGGTGTTCGCTGTCTGGCTGGTGCTGGAGTTCCCGTTCCCGGCCGAACTTTGCCTCGCGCTGATCGCCTGCTCGGCCTGGCTCAACATCTTTCTGACGCTGCGCTATCCGGCCAACCAGCGCCTCGCCCCGCTCGGCGTTTTTGCCGTGCTGCTGTTCGACGTGTTGCAACTGGCCGGCCTGCTGGCGCTGACCGGCGGTCTCGATAACCCGTTCTCGATGCTGCTGATCGTGCCGGTGATCATATCGGCGACTTCGCTGCCGCAGCGCTTCACCTGGGTGCTTTCGGCGCTTGTCGTGGCTTGCGCAACGATCCTCGCCTTCGCGCACTTGCCGCTGCCCTGGTATCCCGACATCCAGTTGTTGATGCCGCAGATATTTACTGCCGGCATGTGGATCGCGCTCGTTTCCAGTCTCGCCTTCACGTCGATCTACGCCTTTCGCGTCGCTGACGAGGCGCGCAGACTGTCGGATGCGCTCGCCGCAACCGAATTGGTGCTGCAACGCGAACACCATCTCTCGGCGCTGGATGGTCTTGCCGCCGCCGCCGCGCATGAACTCGGCACGCCGCTCTCCACCATCGCGCTGACCATCCGCGAGATCGACCGCGGCCTTGGCGCGGACCATCCCCTCAAAGACGATGTCCAGCTGATCGTCTCGCAGGCGAACCGCTGCCGCGACATCCTCAAGCGGTTGACAACGCTTTCCGCCGAAGACGAGGCGCACATGGCGCGCCTCGGCTTGCGGGCTTTGGTGGAGGAGGTGGTTGCGCCGCATCGCGATTTCGGGGTCGCAATCTCGGCGGTCACAGGCGTGTGCGAAGGGCCGGAACCGATCGGTCGGCGCAACCCGGCTATCCTCTACGGGCTCGGAAATCTGGTCGAGAACGCCGTCGACTTTGCGCGCGAACAGGTTGCAGTGACGATGCGCTGGACCGGCGCCGAAGTCGCGGTCATCATCGCGGACGACGGGCCGGGGTTTTCGGCAGACATCATCGCCCGGCTGGGCGAGCCCGACGTTCCCTCAAGGCGCAATGGCGGTCGGCATGGCGGCGGGCTCGGGCTTGGCGTTTTCATTGCCAAGACGCTGCTGGAGCGCACTGGCGCGGAAGTGTCCTTCGCCAACGACGCCGAAAGCGGCGGCGCGCGCGTTTCGGTGACTTGGCCGCGCGCCTCGATGGATGCCCCGGCGTGAAACCGGCGCGTTGCGCCCGCGGGTTGCCAATCACGCGGGCTGGTCTACACTCCGTTTCGGTGTAAAGAAGAAAAAAGCATGACGGTTCGTGGGACAATGAACGACGATCTGGCAGACGAAAACACGATGGACGGCATTGGCGACGACAGAAGCTTGCTGTTGGTCGACGATGACCGCCCGTTCCTGCAGCGGCTGGCCCGCGCCATGGAAAGCCGGGGCTTTACGGTGCGAACCGCCGAGTCCGTGCGCGAGGGCGTTGCCATGGCCAAGGCTTCCGCACCGGCCTATGCGGTCGTTGACATGCGGCTTGGCGACGGCAATGGGCTCGACGTGATCGAGGCAATCCATGCCGAGCGTGATGATACGCGCGCCATCGTGCTGACCGGCTACGGCAACATCGCCACCGCAGTGACCGCGGTAAAACTCGGGGCAATCGACTACCTGTCGAAACCCGCCGACGCCGATGAGGTCTTCGCCGCCTTGACGCGCAAGGGCGGGGAACGCGCCGATCCGCCGGAAAACCCGATGTCGGCCGATCGCGTGCGCTGGGAGCACATCCAGCGCGTCTACGAGATGTGCGACCGCAATGTTTCCGAGACTGCGCGCCGGCTCAACATGCACCGCCGCACGCTGCAGCGCATCCTGGCCAAGCGCGCGCCGCGCTGAAACGGGAAAAAGGATCGCCCGGCGCCTCACGCGCCCGGACGATCCTTCCCGGCCCCCGCCCCAAACTTCAGCGTTTCGACAACGTCCCGGATCAATCCGGATCGGCGCCCTCGGCCTCATGCCGATCGGCCATCTTCGGACGCAGGTAGCGACCGATGACGATCGGCAGCACGAAGCCGATGATCGCCAGCGACCACAGCGCAATCGACAAGGGCGAATCGATCAGCGCCCACCAATTGCCGTCGGCGATGGTCATTTCGCGCCGCAGGTTCACCTCCATCTGGTTGCCGAGCAGCACGCCGAGAATGACCGGCACTAGCGGCACGTCGACCTTGCGCAGCAGCCAGCCGAGCAGGCCGAAGACGATCATCACCATCAGGTCGAAGGTGGAACCCGAAATGCCGTAGATGCCGACGAAGGAGATCATCGCCACGGCCGGCAGCAGGTATTTCGTCGGCACCAGCAGCACGCGCGCAAACAGCGTCACCAGCGGGATGTTCATCAACAGCAGCATGAAGTTGCCGATGAACAGGGCGGCGATCAGGCCCCACACCACGTCCGGGTTCTTGGTGAACAGCAGCGGGCCGGGCGTGATGTTGAGCGCCAGCAGCATGGCGAGCAGCACCGCCGTGGTGCCGGACCCGGGCACGCCCAACGCCAGCATCGGCACCAGCGCACCGCCCGCGGCGGCGTTGTTGCCCGATTCCGGGGCGGCGACGCCGCGCGGATCGCCCTTGCCGAAGGTGCCGTTCTTGTCGGAGACCTTCTTTTCGAACGCGTAGGCCATGAACGAGCCAAGTGATGCTCCTGCGCCCGGCAGCACGCCGGCGACGAAGCCGATCAGCGTGCCCCGCGTCATCGCGCCCGTGGTTTGCTTGACCATCGCCAAAGGCGGCGTCACGCGGCCGATCTTCACCTTCGCCGCAACGTCTGACGCTTCGCCCTGGCCGCGATGCTCAAGAAACACGAACACTTCCGACAACGCGAACAGGCCGACGATGGCGACGAGGAAGTCGATGCCGTCATACAGATGCACCTCGCCGAAGGTGAGGCGCGGCACGCCGGTCTGGCCGTCGACGCCGATCATCGCGATGCCGAGCCCGAGGCCGGCCGCAAGCGCCGCCTTGGCCTGGTTGCGGCTGGCAAGGCCGCCGAGTGTGGCGAAGGCCAGCGCAAACAGCGCGAAGTATTCTGCGGGGCCGAACAGCAGCGCGACCTTGACCAGTTGCGGCGCCAACAGCACCAGCCCCCAGGTGGCGAAGAACGAGCCGACGAAGGAGGCGATGCCCGAAATGGCGAGCGCCTCGCCGGCTTGCCCCTTCTTTGTCATCGGGTAGCCATCGAGCGTCGTCATCATCGCCGGCTCGTCGCCGGGAATGTTGAGCAGGATCGACGAGATGCGCCCGCCATACATCGCACCGTAATAGACGGACGTCAGCAGGATCAGCGCCGGCGTCGCCGGCAGGCCGAGCGTGAAAGCGAGCGGGATCAGGATGGCGACGCCGTTCGACGGCCCAAGCCCGGGCAGCGCGCCGATGATCGTGCCGAGAAAGCAGCCGAGCAGCGCCAGCAGCAGGTTCTGCAACGTGAAAGCGATGGCGAAACCGTCGCCGAGGGAGGCAAGCGTTTCCATGTTTACAAGCTCCCTAGAATCCGAGCGGGCCGCGGGCCAGCGACAGCCCGAGCACCAGATGGAAGACGACGTAGATGCCAAGCGAAATGCCGATACCGGCCAGAACCGCTTGCAGCGCGCTCGCGCCCAATCGCCAGGACAGGAAACCGGCGGCAAAGGCGGTGGCGATCACGAAACCGAGCACCGGCAGCAGCTGCGCATAGGCGGTCATCACCAAGACCGCGGCGCCGATCTCGCCAAGCCGCGCCATCGCGGGCCATTGCGGATCGGGATCGGGACGAAGCAGGATCGCCAGTCCGGAAAGCCCGACCATCACCCCGATGATGATCGGAAAGGTGCGCGGCCCGACGGGATCGGTGATGAAGGAAAGTTCGGTTTGGGTTGCGGCCCAGATGTAGAAGGCCGCGAGCAGCACGAAGGCGCCGCCCAGTATCCTGTCGCTCATGGCCGTCCTCCCGGCGTGTTCCCCATGCGGCGGTCATTGCCGCCCGGCCGGAATTGTCCGGCCCGGGCGATGCGGACGCCGTGGCGCCCGCACCTCCGCTAGTGGAGCGAATTTGACATTTGGTACCCACCTGCCTCAAGCGCCAAACCAAATGCCAAATTCAAAAGCTCCACTAGAATCATATAGTTGCTAGTGGTCCAGCAGATTCCGACATTTGCTGACGGACTTGGGGCGAATGGATGCAAATGTCGGAATCGGACCACTAGCGGCGGATGTCCCGCCGTCTCCGGCTTACTTGATCAGGCCGATTTCCTTGGAGATCGCCTGGATCTCGGCGATCGAGCCGGCCACGAACTCCTGGAAGGCAGCGCCCTGCAGGTCGAGCGGCGCAAGCCCGCTCTGCGCCATGATCGCCTTCCACTCGTCGGAGGCATAGACCTTGCCGATCTGTTCGACCCAGTAGTTGTAGGCGTCGTCGCTCATTCCGCCGCCGGCATAGAAGCCGCGCCAGTTGGCGCCAACCGCGTCGATTCCCTGTTCCTTCGCCGTCGGGAAGGAGGCGAAGTCGCCGCTCATGCGCTCCGGCGCCAGCACGGCGATCACCTTGATGTCGCCGGAATCGACGAAGCCCTTGGCTTCCGAGGCGTCGCCCGTGAAGGCCTGCACAGAGCCGGCCAGAAGCTGCGTCACCGCCTCGCCGCCGCCATCGAAGGCGACATACTTGATGGTGCGCACGTCATCGATGCCGGCCTTCTTAGCGGCGATCAGCACCTTGAGATGGTCCCAGCCGCCAACGGCCGAACCGCCGGCGATCGACACCGAGGTCGGATCGGCCTTGATCTTGTCCATCAGTTCCGGAAGCGTGGCGATGGCCGAATCCTTGGCGACCGCGATCACGCCGTAATCGGCGCCGACCGAACCGAGCCAGCGCACCTGGCTCATGTCGTTGCCCGGAAACGCGCCCTGCGCCAGACGTGTCGCCGTGGCGGTGGACGCGGCGACGACGAGGTTGTTGTCGTCGTTGCGCTTGTTGACCACTTCGGCGAAGGCGACGCCGCCGCCGCCGCCGGCAAGGTTTGTCACCTGCATGGTGCCGGGGATGAGCTTCAGATCCTGCAGCGTCTTGCCGACCTGGCGGCAGGTGAAGTCCCAGCCGCCGCCCGGATTGGCCGGCGCGATGCACTCGGTCGCTTCCGGCTCGAAGGCGAAGGCGGGCGCCGCGAAGGCTGAGACGGCGAAGGCGGTCGCGACAAGCGCGCGCCGCGTGACGGTGAAGAATGTCATGATGTCCTCCTCTGGATTTCCTCCCGGAGACGCGTATCCACGCGACCCGATCGCCATTCATAACCTGTCAACCTTTCAGCAAGCTGTCATCCGCTTCTGCGGGCGGTTTGACGCGGCCGACCGTCGGTCTATGCTGACAGTCGGGAGAGGCCGGCGATTGCGCCGGCAGCAATGCGGGAGTTGGGCCGGATGCGCATCCTGCTTGTGGAGGACACGCCTGACGTCGCCGATGCGATCGCCGGCCATTTTGCACGGCGCGGCGATGCGCTCGATTGCGCCCAGAGCGCCGCGGATGCCCGCGAGTTCCTGCAGGTACAGGAGTATGACGTCGCCGTCCTCGACATCAACCTGCCCGATGGTTCCGGCCTTGACCTGCTGTCGCGCCTGCGACGCGAAGGCCGCGCCATGCCGGTGCTGATGCTGACGGCGCGCATCGATGTGGACGACCGGGTTGCTGCGCTCGATGGGGGCGCCGACGACTACCTCACCAAGCCCTTCGACTTGCGCGAACTGGAGGCGCGGCTGCGCGCACTTGCGCGGCGCAACTCGCCGGATCGCGGCGGCGTTGTGCGGTTCGGCGACCTCGTGTTCGATCCCGCCGGCCAGACGCTCGAAATAGGCGGACAGGCGGTGACGCTGACACGCCGTGAATATGCGCTGCTGGAAGCCCTGCTCGCCAATCGCGGCAGGGTGATCGCCAAGGAGCGACTGCACGAGCGGCTGTTTTCCTTCAACGAGGACAATGTCGGGCTGAACGCCATCGAAATCTACGTCGCACGCTTGCGGCGCAAGATCGAGGAAAGCCGCGTCTCCATCCGCACCCTGCGCGGCCTTGGCTACCAGATCGTCGCCGATGACTGATCACACACGCAGCGAACGGCCGCCTTTTTCGCTGACCTCGCGATTGGCCCTGGCGGTGGCGCTGATCCTGCTTGCCGGCGGGGCCGGCGTGATGGCGGCTGCGCTGGCATACGGCCGGCAGGCGGCTCAGGAAGCCTATGACCGGCTTTTGCTCGGCGCGGCGGGCCAGATTGCGGGGGCGATTTCGATCCGCAACGGCGAACCCGTGGTCGACATCCCGGTCTCGGCGTTCGAACTCCTGGCGCTCGCGCCGGACGACCGGGTGACGTACCGCATCGCGACGCCGGACGGCGGGACGATCACCGGCGATGCCCGGCTCGACCTGCCACGGACGATGGACGATGGCGAGGTGATGTATCGCGCGCAGTTCGGCGATGAGCCGGTGCGTGTCGCCGCTGTGCGGCGGCACTTTGCCGAACGCGCCTATTCCGGCGCCATCGATGTCATGGTCGGGCACACGATGCGCGCCCGCCAGGAGCTTGCCTGGAACATTGCCCGCAATGCGCTGGCCGTGGTGGCGCTGGCCGGGCTCATGATGGCAGCGCTGGCGACATTTGCCGTCAACTCGGCGCTGAGGCCGTTGCGCCGCATCGAACGCGACCTGCTGGCCCGCGATCCGCACGACCTCACGGCGATAGACACGCCGATGCCGCGCGAGGTGCAGGGGCTGGTCGGCGCGCTGAACCGGTTCATGGGTCGGCTGTCGACCCAGATGGATGTCATGAGCACGCTGATCGCCGACGCCTCGCACCAGTTGCGCACGCCGGTGGCGGCGCTGCGCGCCCAGGCCGAACTCGGCGCGGAAGAGGAGGATCCGGCGCGCCTGCGCGCCATTCTCGGCCGCGTGCGCGACCGGGCGGTCGGACTGTCGCGACTGACCAATCAGTTGCTGAACCGGGCGCTGGTCATCCACCGCGCCGACGCCGCGCCGCTCGGCTTGGTCGATCTGCGCGCGATTGCCATGACGATCGCCAACGATGGTGGTCATGACGCGGCCTTTGCCAGCGGCGACCTGCGCCTCGAGTTGCCGGAAGATGCGGTGATGGTGCGCGGCGACGCCCTGTCGCTGGCAGAGGCGGGAAAGAACCTTGTCAACAACGCCTTGCGTCACGGCGGCAAGCCGGTGACCGTGCTTGTCGGCGCGCGCGATGGCGAGGCCTGGCTTTCGGTGCGCGATCGCGGCCCCGGCCTGCCGCCTGCGCAGTGGGCCGATGCCGGCAAGCGGTTCGTGCGGTCCTCCGGCGTCTCGCCCGACAGCGCCGGGCTCGGCCTGGCGATCGTCGCCGAGGTGGCGCGGTCGCATGGTGGGAAGCTCGCCTTTGCCAGCGAAAACGGTTTCGAGGCCGCGTTGCGACTGCCGGCAGGAGAGGAGGATGCGCCATGAGGCGTGTGTTCTGCGCGATCCTGCTTGCCGTGCTCGCGACGCCTTCTTCCCTTGCGCAGGCGCAGGAGACCCTTGCGCCGGAGGCGCAGGCCGCCTTTGGCGGCCCAGCAGGGCGGGCGCTTCGCGTTGTTGGCACCACCGATATCGCCGCCTTCGCACCGTTGCTGGAGGAATTCGTGGGGGCAAATCCCGCGATCGCGGTCGCCTACGAGCAGTGGGGCTCCAACGACCTTGCCGCATCGGTGGCGCGCGCCTGTGCGGGCGAGGCCGGATCGCCGGACATGGTGATCAGTTCGGCGGTCGATCTTCAGGTGCGGCTCGTCAACGAAGGCTGCGCCCAGGCGTGGCGTTCGCCGCTCACCGCCGCCCTGCCGGCCACGCAGCGATGGCGCGACGAACTGTTCGGCATCACGCGCGAGCCGGCGGTGATGGTCTACAATCGCGATCTCGTGCCGCCTTCGGAAGCGCCGCAATCGCGGTTCGACCTCATCGACCTGCTGCGCCCGGATAACACGCGCTATGCCGGCCGCGTCGCCACCTATGATATCGAAGCCTCGGGGCTCGGATATCTCTTCGCTTTCGTCGACGCGCAGCAGGCGACCACCTTCGGCGCGCTGTTCGAGGCGTTCGGCCGCTCCGGCGCGGTCGCAACCTGTTGTTCGGCTGAGATCATCGATGGAGTCGCCGACGGCCGGTACCTGATCGCCTACAACGTGCTCGGCTCCTATGCCATCGCCGCGGCCGAGCGCGACAGGCGACTGGCCGTCGTGGCGCCAAGCGACTACACGCTCGTGCTGTCGCGCGCCGCCCTCATCCCTAAGGATGCGCCCAACGCTGCGGATGCAGGGCGGTTGCTGGACTACATCCTTTCCCCAGCCGGTCAGGCCGCGCTTTCTCGCGCCCGCCTCGTCGTGCCGCTCGACGGCAAGGATGGTTCGCTGTTCGAGGATGCGGACGGCGCCGGCTCCACATTGCGCGCGATCCCGCTTTCGCCGGCGCTGATGGTCGGCCTCGACGCCCACAAGCGCCGGCTGTTCATCGAGCGCTGGCGCGACGTTTTCCCGCGCGACTGACCGGCGCTTGCCACGGGCCCACCGCCGGACTGCGGAGCGCAAGCGGTGGACAAACGGCACTGTCACCCAACTGACATCGAAATGAAAACCCCCTGTCATGAGCGGGTCATAGGCGGGACCGCCAACACCAACCCCCAGGGAGAACACCATGTTGAAGAAACTGGCCCTGGCCTCGCTCATCGCAGCCGGCTTTGCCGGCGCGGCGCAGGCCGAAACGAAGATCGAATTCTGGCACGCCATGGGCGGCAGCCTCGGCGAGACCGTGAACACGATCGCCAAGAACTTCAATGACGCGCAGGATGAGGTCGAGCTGACCCCGGTTTTCAAGGGCACCTATGAAGAGACCCTGACCGCCGGCATCGCCGCCTTCCGCGCTGGCCAGCAGCCGCACATCATCCAAGTGTTCGACGCCGGTTCGGCGACGATCATCGGCGCCAAGGGCGCGGTCGTCCCGGTTCAGGACCTGCTCTCGCAGGCCGGCGTCGACTTCAACATCGAGAACTACATCTCCGGCGTGCGCTACTTCTACGCCGACAGCCAGGGCAAGATGATCGGCATGCCGTTCAACTCCTCGGCCCCGATCATGTACTACAATGTCGACGCGCTGAAGAAGGCCGGCGTCGAAGCCCCGAAGACCTGGGAAGAATTCGAGGCGATTGCGCCGAAGCTGAAGGAAGCCGGCTACATCCCGCTGGTGCAGTCGCACCTGCCATGGGAATTCACCGAGAATTTCCATTCGCGCAACAACATCCCCTTCGCGACCAACAACAACGGCTTTGACGGCGCCGCTGGCACCACCATCCTGGTCAACAACGACTCGACCAGGATGATGTTCACGAAGCTGAAGGAGTGGAAGGACGCCGGCATGTTCGAATTCTTCGGCGCCGGCTGGGGTGACAACCAGACCCCGTTCGAGCAGGGCAAGGTTGCGTTGTGGATTGGTTCGTCCGGTTCGTTCGGCGGCCTGCAGAAATCCGCGACGATGCCGTTCGGTGCGACCCCGCTGCCGTTCTGGCGCTCGCTGGTCGGCGACGCCCAGCCGGAAGGCTACCAGTCCTTCATCGGCGGCGCAGCGCTGTTCGCGATGGCCGGAAAGTCGGAAGAAGAGAACAAGGCCGTCGCCAAGTTCTTCGAATACCTGACCTCCGCCGACGTGCAGTACATGTGGCACAAGGAAACCGGCTACGTGCCGATCACCAACGCCGCCTACGAGAAGGCGACGGCGGACGGGTACTACCAGTCCACCCCGGCGGCTGAAGTCGGCATCAAGCAGCTCAACCTGGCGGCCGGCGACAACACCAAGGGCTACCGGATGGGCTTCTATGTCCAGATCCGCGACATCATGAACCGCGAGTACGGCAAGATCTTCTCCGGCGAAACCACTGTCGACGACGCGTTCGCCACCATCGAGAAGGAAGCCAACGAACTGCTCGAGCGGTTCGCCAAGACGGCCTCCTGACCGTTTTTGCCCGGCATCCGGACGGAGGCGCACGCGCGCCTCCGTCGTCATTGGTTTCTTGTCTAACAATCGGACGGTCGTCGCGATGAAGCGCGTTACCTTCGGGCAGTCACTGCTTCCCTACGCGTTCCTGTTGCCGCAGTTGGCGATCGTGGCGATCTTCTTCTATTGGCCGGCCGCCGAGGCGATCCGCTCCTCCTTCTTCCTGGAGGATCCGTTCGGGTTCGGCTCCACCTTCGTCGGCCTCGACAATTACACCAGCACAGTCGTCCGGGGAGAGTATCAACGCGTGGCCCGGTTCACGCTGGTCTTCACCATCCTTGTTGCGTTTTTCTCGCTGGCGATCGCGCTACTGCTGGCAGTCAAGGCCGATCACATTCTGCGCGGCGCCAAGACCTACCGCACGCTGCTGATGTGGGTCTATGCGATTGCCCCGCCTGTCGCCGGCCTGCTTGGCGTCCTGCTGTTCGACCAGCATGTCGGACCGCTGGTCGCCATCGCTTCCTGGTTTGGCTGGGAGATGCGGGTCAGCGTCAACTATTTCGACACCGCCTTCGCCATGACCGTGATCTCGGTGTGGAAGCAGGTGCCGGTCAACTTCATCTTCTTCCTTTCCGGGCTGCAATCGATCCCGCGCTCGGTGCGCGAGGCGGCGCTGATCGACTGCAAGTCGGCGTTTCGCCGCTTTCGCACGGTGATCTTCCCGCTGCTTGCCCCGACCGGGTTCTTCCTGCTGATCATCAACATCACCTACGCCCTGTTCGACACGTTCGGCGTTGTCGACCTGATGACCAAGAACGAACCGGCAAACAACCCGGTCACGCTGGTCTACAAGGTCTATCTCGACGGTTTCCGCGGCAATGATCTCGGCGGCTCGTCGGCGCAATCGGTCATCCTGATGGTGCTGGTTCTGGCGCTGACCGTTTTCCAGTTCCGCATGATCGAGCGCAAGGTGCATTACACATGACCGACGCCAGCCTGCAGACTCCGCATGTCGCCCGCGCGCCTGTCTCACAGGTCATGGTCGCTGAACGCACTCGCCTGAATTGGGGCGTTGTCGGCGATCATCTGATCCTGATCGCCGGGTCGCTGTTCATGATCCTGCCGGTGGCGCTCGCCTTCATAACCTCGACCCACGATCCGGTAACAATCCATCGCGAGGGGCTGCAGTATCTGCCCGGCGACCGGCTTGTGGAAACCTACTCGACCGTGCTGTTTACGGGCACCGGGTTTACCGGCAAGGTCAACGGCTTGTCGATGATGATGAACTCGCTCATCCTCGGGCTGGGTTTTGCCTTGGGCAAGATCGCCATCTCGATGATGGCGGCCTATGCGATCGTCTATTTCCGCATCCCCTTCGCCACGCTCGCCTTCTGGGCGATCTTCACCACGCTTCTGCTGCCGCTGGAGGTGCGCATCCTGCCATCTTACGAGATCGTGCAGCGCATGGGCCTCGCCAACAGCTACACCGGGCTGATCGTGCCGTTGATCGCTTCGGCGACCGGAACATTCTATTTCCGCCAGTTCTTCAAATCCGTTCCCGACGAACTGCTGGAGGCGGCGCGGATCGATGGCGCCGGACCGGTGAAGTTCTTCATCGACATCCTCGTTCCGCTGTCGAAGACGATGATCGCCGCGATCTTCATCATCATGTTCGTCTACGGCTGGAACCAGTACCTCTGGCCGACACTGATCACCACGGATGAAAGCCTGTTCACGCTGGTGCGCGGCATCAAGCAGATCCTGCAGGTGTGGATCGGCTCCAACATCCCCGAATACGGTCAGGCGATGGCGCTTGCGGTGCTGGCGATGCTGCCGCCGGTGATCGTCGTGATCATCTTCCAGAGCTGGTTCATCAAGGGCCTGACGGAAAGCGACAAGTAGGAGCCGCCGATGGCGATGGTGAAAATCGAGACGGTCTCGAAGGTCTATTCCGGCGGCGTCAAGGCGGTCGACGCGGTCTCGCTCGACATCGCCGACGGCGAGTTCATCGTTCTCGTCGGCCCGTCGGGATGCGGCAAATCGACCTTGTTGCGCATGGTGGCCGGGCTGGAGGCCATCACGCAAGGGACGATCCGCATCGGCGAACGGGTGGTCAACGATGTCGACCCGGCCGATCGCGACATCGCCATGGTGTTCCAGAACTATGCGCTCTATCCGCACATGACGGTGCGTCGCAACATGGCCTACGGTCTCGTCAATCGTGGCATGTCGAAACCGCAGATCGAGCAGCGCGTCGCCGCCGCCGCTGCAATCTTGCAGCTTGGCGAATATCTCGACCGCAAGCCCTCGCAACTCTCCGGGGGCCAGCGCCAGCGCGTTGCCATGGGCCGCGCCATTGTCCGCGAGCCGGCGGCGTTCCTGTTCGACGAGCCGCTGTCCAACCTGGACGCCAAGCTGCGCGTGGAGATGCGCGGCGAGATCAAGCAATTGCAACGCCGCCTTGGCACGACCTCGATCTATGTGACCCATGACCAGCTCGAGGCGATGACGCTGGCCGACCGGCTGATCGTGCTCAACAAGGGGCGAATCGAGCAGATTGGCACGCCGCTCGAGGTCTACCGCCGGCCGGCCTCCACGTTTGTCGCCAGTTTCATCGGATCGCCTGCGATGAACCTGATGCCGGTCAAGGCGGATGGCGCGGCGATCCGGATCGGCGATACGGCGATAGCCTTGAAGAACCCGGTTATAAAGTCCGGCGATGTACTGCTCGGTTTCCGTGCTGAAGATGCAAAACTCGCCAATGGCGGCGGCAAGCCCTCCCTGCCGATGATGCTGTCCTATGTCGAGGAACTCGGCGCCGGAAGGCTGATGCATGGCGCGATCAACGGCGCGAAGGTTACAATCGCCACCTCGCCGGACGTCGAACTTTCGGGCGAACCGCGCATCGAACTGCCCGAACACGCCTTGCACCTGTTCGACGCCGCCACCGGCGCGCGTCTTTCCTGAGACAAGCGATGACGAATCTTCAGACCATCCTGCCGGCGCAGGCCGGCGACCTCACGGCGCCAGGCGTCGATGAACGCGAGGCGATGAAGGCGCTGCTGCGCGACCGCGACACCCATGCGGAACTGATGGCGCGGCTTTCCTGCATGAACCGGGTCGAAGCGCCGCCGCGGGCGCTTTCACGCACCGTGCTGGATTTCCCGCTGACCGTTGCCGCGTGGAATCTGGAGCGCTGCCTGTTTCCCAAGCAATCGGCCGCGCTGTTGAAACACGAGCGCGCCAATATCGTGCTGTTGTCGGAAGTCGACGACGGCATGGCCCGTACAGGCCAGCATCATACATCGGCCGAAATCGCCGATGCGCTTGGCATGGCTTACGCTTTCGGCGTCGAATTCCTCGAACTCGGTCTCGGTTCGCCGAAGGAACTCGGCTTTGCCAAGGACCTGCACAACGCCAGGGGGTTCCACGGCAATGCGCTGCTGGCGGCGAGCGCCATCCACACTCCGGTGATGATCCGCCTCGATCACGATGGTCACTGGTTTGTCCCCGAAAGCCCGGAACACCGGATTGGCGGTCGCTGCGCGATCGCCGGCGCCGTGTTGACAATGGCGGGGCCTTTGCTTGCGGTCTCCGTACATCTGGAATCCAACGCCAACGCTGCGTTCCGGGAACGGCAGATGAACGTGCTGTTCGATGCGGTTGACACACTCGCTGCCGGTTTCCCGGTGATCGTGGGCGGCGATCTCAACACCGGTCTTGCCGATGACGGCGATTTCGAGAAGGAAGGCCTTTTCGCCCGCGCCGCCGATCGTGGCTATGCCCGCCATGGCGGGCCGCTCGACGCAATGACCACCCGCGCCAGCCTGATCAGCACCGCGCCAAAACACGGCTGGAAGCTGGACTGGTTCCTCACGCGCGGTTTGATGGTGACCGGGTCCCGCATCGTTCCCGCGCTCGCGCCAGACGAAACGCCGCTTTCGGATCACGAACTCATGATCTGCGAAATTGCCGGCTTCGAATGAAGCATGCGCCAGAAGTCGGTTTGTCGGCTAACTTTTCAACAACCCAAGTTCCCGACCGACATCGGTGAACGCCGCAATCGCCATATCGATGTCCTCCACCGAATGCGCGGCCGACATCTGCGTGCGGATGCGGGCCTGGCCGCGCGGCACGACCGGAAACGAGAACGCGATCACGTAGACGCCACGCGCCAGCAGTCTTGCGGCCATTTCGCCGGCCAGCGCCGCCTCGCCGATCATCACCGGGATGATCGGATGGCCGGCTCCGGCAAGCGTGAAGCCGGCCTTTTCCATGCCGGACCGGAATCGCCCGGCATTGGCGAACAGCCGCTTCCGCAATTCATCGCCCTGCTCGATCATGTCGAACACCTTCAGCGAGGCTGCGGCGATCGGCGGAGCAAGCGTGTTGGAGAACAGGTATGGCCGTGAGCGCTGGCGCAGCCAGTCCACCGTGGTCGCGGAAGCCGCCGTATAGCCGCCCGACGCGCCGCCAAGCGCCTTGCCGAGCGTGCCGGTGACGATCGCCACGCGCCCCAGTACGCCGCAATGCTCGATGGTGCCCCGCCCGCCCGCTCCCATGAACCCGACGGCATGGCTGTCATCGACCATCACCATCGCTTCGTGCTTTTCGGCAAGATCGCAGATCGCCGGCAGGTTGGCGATCACCCCGTCCATCGAGAACACGCCGTCGGTGGCGATCAGCCGGAAGCGCGCGTCGGCTGCCTCGCGCAACCGCGCCTCAAGTTCGGCCATGTCGTTGTTGGCGTAGCGATAACGCCGCGCCTTGCAGAGCCGCACCCCGTCGATGATCGAGGCGTGGTTCAGCGCGTCCGAGATGATTGCATCCTCCTCGCCGAGCAGGGTCTCGAACAGCCCGGCATTGGCGTCGAAGCAGGAGGAATAGAGGATCACGTCCTGGAAGCCGAGGAAGCCGGCGATGCGCGCCTCCAGCTGCTTGTGCTCCTCCTGTGTGCCGCAGATGAAGCGCACCGAGGCCATGCCGTAGCCGTAGCGGTCGAGCGCCGCCTTGGCCGATTCCACGATCTCCGCGTTGTCGGCAAGGCCGAGATAGTTGTTGGCGCACAGGTTGAGCACTTCGCGCCCGCCGCTGACGATGTGCGCCGATTGCGGCGAGGCGATCACCCGCTCCGCCTTGTAGAGCCCGGCCGCCTTGAGCGCTTCGATTTCGGCGGAAAGGTGGGTTTCAAGCGGCTGGGTCATGCGAATCTCCGCTGGTTTGCGATTGGTCAACAACGGCGGTTCCGGTAAGGAAAGCACGAAACACCCGCAAGACGCCTCGGTTTCCGGTCAGGCGACGATGAAGTCGCCCGCCGCCAGATCCTCCTTGGTCATGCCTACCATGAACAGATAGTCGAACCCGTCTCCAAGCGCATAGTACGAACTGTCGCCGGCGTCGCCGATCGTGCCGTTGGCGTTTGAGTCGACGTTGACGCCGCGCGCCAGCACATCATCGCCAGAAGCAAGTGCGTTGACGTCCGCGTAGCTCGACACGTCGATCTTGTCCTTGCCGCTCTCGAACTCGAAAATGATGTCGTAGGAAAAATCGCCTGTCACGCGCTGTTCGACGATGACGGTGTTGACGCCGTTCACGCCGACATAGGCGTTGGCCTCGGTCAGCCCAAGCAGCGACAGCGAGTACCAGTCCACGCCGTCTCCGCCGCGGTAGATGTCAGACCCGCCGCGCCCGAACAGGATGTCGGTTCCGGCGTGGCCCTGCAGCGTATTGTTGAAAACGCCTCCGACTGCAGTGACGCCGTCGCCGCCATCGTCGACGACATCGGCCGCCACCATCAACACCTCGCCGACCGAATACACATCCCAGTAGAAATCGGTCTTGCTGATCACCGTGTCCGTGCCGCCGAAGCCGAAGGCGGAAAAAACGATGCCTTCGTCGATCTGGTCGAGGCCCGAATCGATGACATAGGTGTCATCGCCCTCGCCGCCGAGCATCAGGTCGCCCTGCGCGGCGGAATTGGCGCCGCCGTCCAGCGTGTCGTTTCCCGCGCCGCCGATCAGCAGGTCGAATCCCGCGCCGCCGTTGATGCGGTCCGCCCCGTCACCGCCCAGTATCGTGTCATCGCCGTCATTGCCGGCAAGCGTGTTGGAGACCGCATTGCCGACAATGATGTCGCCGCCATCGCCGCCGGCCGCCGATTCGATCGTCACGCCGTTTGCGATCGCGTATCCGCCCGGCGTGCGCACGCCATTGGCGTCGAGGATGGAGGAAAAGAAGCCGCCCGCGGAAGCATCGCCATTTGCGATCTCGTTTTGCGTTGTCGCATCCAGCGTCGCCCAGGCTCCGGTCGCTTGCAGCGCGGCCAGAACGGCGGCAGTCACGGTATCGGGCGTCGCGGCCAGCGTGGCGGCGTTGAGATTGATCAGCGTGTTGTCCGCCCCGTCATAGCGGATGGTGTCGTTGTCGGTCGTTCCGGCGTCCCAGATGCCGTAATAGGCGCGCCCGACCGCGATGGTTCCATCGGTGGAATCGATGTCGAGACTGGCTGCGCTCGGATCGAGCAGCGTGTAAGTCGTGTCGCCCGTGCGCGTCGTCGTGTTGGCG
Source organism: uncultured Paracoccaceae bacterium (assembly GCA_937873685.1). Classification (GTDB taxonomy): domain Bacteria; phylum Pseudomonadota; class Alphaproteobacteria; order Rhizobiales; family Rhizobiaceae; genus CALMYO01. The sequence goes on along the minus strand of CALMYO010000173.1, from coordinate 8,902 downwards.
CCGTACATGTTGATCAGCGCGGCAATGTCGAGCGCCATCGGCGTGATCGAGCGGCCGAAGGCGAAAAACCCGTCGGTATTCGGCGCCGGCGTGTAGGACATCATCGTGTATTGCGACTGGAACGGGATCGGCATGTTGGCTTCGTTCGTCGACGGCGCAGTGGTGTTGCCGCCGGTGTCGTGCGGATGGGCGAGGCCGAGCGAATGGCCGATTTCGTGGATGAAAGTCTGGAAGCGGTCATGCCCGCCGCCGGTTTCGGGCTCGGTGGTGTGGGCCTCGTTGTCGAGGTTGAATCCCATCGTCCCCTGTTCGGTTGCTGGCGTTGTGGCAAAGCCGAGGCTGGTCGAGGGATCCTCGCCGACGAGATAGTCTGCCGTGATGAGGTTGGAAAACGCCAGATCGGCGTCGATGATTTCCATGAAAAGATCGAACGCCTGCTGGATCTCGGCGACCCATGCGGCGGGAAGCTCGCGCGTCATTGCCGGATCGCCCGACGCCGCCTGCGCGGCGTTGTAGGCGTTCAGCTCGGTCGCATTGGCGATTTGCACGACATTGTACGTTATCGGTCCGCGCCAGACGACATTGCCTTCGATGGCGCGCAAGAATGTGTTGTTGGTTTGCACATGGGGGGTAGCCACAGCCATTTTGGGTCCTTTCGGGGCGTGTCAGGGGCAACGGGATCCTTTTGCAGCGGCTTCTGCCGCGGTTTCGAAGCGCGACACCGCGGCGAGTACGGCCTCGCGATTGCGTTCAGCGAATACTGGCGGAATGGCAAAATCGCGCGGTATTCTTACAATGGAGAACGACTCGCCTGCGACACTGGTAGCACAGCGATGGCCTTCGCCCGCGACGCGCGTCGCGTCGTGGCGCAAAGCCACAAACAGGTGCCTCCTGGCGCCTTCGACGCGCACAAAGAACCGCGCGCGACACACATGGCGCATGAAGTCGTTGAGACCTTGCCGGGTGAACCGCGACCGTTGCAGCTTGGCAGCGGCGCGATTGGCTGCGTCGCCGGGCAGGAAGCAGAGATCGATGCGACGCGCGTTCAGCAAGGTGGGCGAAACATCGTGAAACCCTGCGCCGGCCGGAGCAGCGTCCCGCACGGTTTGCGCAAGCACCTTCGCACTGGCGCAAAAGGCATCGCCTCCTGACAGGACGGACCAGGTTATCGCCACAGCAGCCACCCTCGCCGCCTGCGCCGCGCTTGTGAATTTCATCCGGCCGCCTTCCGCAAATCACCTCATGTCGAGACTAGAGTATAGACCGCGACAAGAGAATTTGTTTTTGCTTCGTGGTCCGGTCAGATGGCGTGGTTGGGACAGTCAGTCGAAATGCGGCAATGGCGGCGAACTGCTCAGTGCAGGCGGAACTCGCCGCTCAGCGAGCGCCATTCGTTAGGTCCGATCAGCCGCTTGTGGCAATAGCGCACCGAGTGAAGCGGCCCGTCGAGGTTCTTTTCCCAGAAGCTGAGAAATCCCTGCATCTGCGGGAAATCGGGGGCGATATCGTATTCCTGCCATATATAGGTTTGCAGGATGGCCGGATGATCCGGCATGCGGTAAAGAATGTGGGCTGTGGTCAGCCCGTAGCCCTGCAATTGCAACTCAAGTTCACGATGGTTCCTCATTGTCGTCATTCCCGGTCTGCTCCTTCCCGTTGACCAGAATTGGCAAGATTTGTTAACGTCGGATTTATATCAACAATAACATTGGGTTGGCGGCATGCGGGGTGGGCTGCTGACAACATGGCGCCCATGCGCGACAATGTGCCGTCGCGTTTGTACGGCGTAGCCAAAAGGAGTTCGGATGCGTCAAGCCGCCCTGCTGCTGGCCGTTCTTGCCGCCTTCGGCTTTTCAGCACACCAAGCCGGGGCTCAAACCGGCTGCGCGATGAAGGGTAACATCGGCGAAAATGGCACACTCTACTTCACACCGAATCATCCATCCTGGGGAAAGTTCAAGGCAAACCGCAAGGGCGAGCGACCGATCTGTTCAGAAGCGGAAGCACAAGCTGCCGGGTTCGCGCCGGCAGGCAGGCCGCGCGAGGGCGGTTGTGTTCGAGACGAGACCGACAACATTTCCGATCCTGCCACGCCTTGGCCGGATTGCGCAATCAAGGGCAGCAGCACCGGGATCTGCCACGCTCCCGGCGGGGCATGTTATGCTGAAACCAATATCCATGAACTGCACCGGCGTGAGCGTTGGTTCTATTCGACAAGCGAGGCAGGGGCCGCCGGCTTTCGCCGTTCGCGGATCTGTTGGCCTTTCCCGGTTCCAGCTTAGCTTATGCCGTTGACAGGGGCGTAATTGCCCGCCTATAAGCCCCTCACTTTGGGCGCGTTAGCGTCCCGACGCTGCGCTTCTATGCGGCAACATCCCGTTTTGGAGAAGGACTCCCATGGCCAATACCTCTTCGGCCAAGAAGGCAACGCGCAAGATCGCGCGCCGCACCGAAGTCAACAAGTCTCGCCGTTCGCGCATGCGCAATTTCGTGCGCAAGGTCGAGGAAGCAATCGCCTCGGGCGACAAGTCCGCCGCCGAAACCGCGCTGCGCGCCGCCCAGCCGGAGCTGATGCGCGCCGCCGTCAAGGGCGTGGTGCATCGCAACACAGCGTCGCGCAAGGTGTCGCGCCTTGCGGCGCGCGTGAAGGCCATCGGCGCCTGATCCGGCGCTTTTCCTTCTCGCAGTTCATCCAGGATCGATCGTTGCGGCGGGTGGCGGCTCTGCTTCCCGCCCTTAGTTGTTTCACCCCACCCCCCGCGCCCGCCCGCGCCCCCACCCCAGCGTCCGGGGCGCGGCGCCCCCGGCGCCGGGTCCCACCGCCTCTGCCGTGCCCCAGCCGCCGCCGCCCGAGGCACAGCCGGACAAAGTTGCCCAGACAGTCTCGATCACCGTGCAACCCGGCTATTCGCTATGGAAGATCGCCCGCGACACCTATGGCGACGGGATTTTGTATGTGCAGGTCTTTGAGGCCAACAAGGACAAGATCGGCGATCCTGACCTGATCTATCCGGGCCAGATCTTCGAGTTGCCACGACAATAGTGCACAGAGGGGGCGGCGCCTTTGCGGCATTGCCCCCTCTGGCCTTTGCCGCGGCAAGGGCATAGGTAAGGGGGCTGACAAGCGAGGCCCCCGATGACGCAAGCGACCGACAAACCCGCCAGCGGCTGGCAGACCATCCTGCGCGTGCTGCCCTATCTCTGGCCCGAGGATAAGCCCTGGGTCAAACGGCGGGTGGTGATCTCGCTGTTGATGCTCTTGATGGCCAAGGTGGTCTCGGTCAGCACGCCGTTCCTGTACAAGCAGGCGGTCGATGCTCTGGCGGGCGACGCCAAGGATGCGGCGACCTTCCTCGGCCTTGCTGCTGTGGGCCTGACCGTGGCCTATGGTCTTGCCCGGCTGATGACGGTGGGCTTTCAGGAACTGCGCGATGCGGTGTTTGTGCGTGTGGGTCAGCGGGCGTTGCGGCAACTGGCGCTGGAGACCTTTACCCATATCCACCGCCTGTCGCTGCGCTATCACATCACCCGCAAGACCGGCGGCCTGAGCCGGATCATTGAGCGGGGGGTGAAGGGCGTCGATTTCCTGTTGCGCTTCATGCTCTTGTCCATCGGGCCGCTGATCCTTGAACTGACCATGGTCTCGATCATCTTTGCCGTGGTTTTTGGCCTGTCCTATTCGGTGGTGGTGGTCATCGTCATCTCGCTCTACGTCGCCTTTACCTTCAAGGTCACGGAATGGCGGGTGCAGATCCGGCGCGAGATGAATGCGCAGGATACGGACGCGAACCAAAAGGCAATCGACAGCCTGCTGAACTTTGAAACCGTCAAGTATTTCAATGCCGAAGAGATGGAGGCACGGCGCTATGACAGCGCCATGCAGCGCTATGAGACGGCAGCGGTCAAGACCGGGCTTTCGCTGGCCTTTCTGAACTTTGGCCAGTCGCTCTTGATCCCCTCGGGCCTGATCATCGTCATGGTGATGGCGGCGCGCGGGGTGCAGGCGGGCACGCTGACCGTCGGCGATTTCGTCATGGTCAACGCCTATATGATCCAGATCACCATGCCGCTGAACTTCCTTGGCACGGTTTACCGCGAGATCCGGCAGGCCCTGACCGATATGGGTGAGATGTTTGGCCTCTTGGGTCAGCCGGCCGAGGTGGTGGACAAGCCGGGCGCCCCGGCCTTGGCGGTCAAGGGCGGTGAGGTGCAGTTTCAGGACGTGCGCTTTGACTACGACCCGACGCGGCCGATCCTCAAAGGGATCAGCTTTACCGTCCAGCCGGGGGCGCGGGTGGCGCTGGTCGGCCCCTCGGGCTCGGGCAAATCCACCATCGCGCGGCTGTTGTTCCGGTTCTATGACGTGACCTCGGGCGCGATCCGCATTGACGGGCAGGATCTGCGCGATGTGAGCCAGACCAGTCTGCATGCGCAGATCGGGGTGGTGCCGCAGGATACGGTCCTGTTCAACGACACGATCTATTACAACATCGCCTATGGCCGCCCCGAGGCCAGCCGCGAAGAGATCGAGGCGGCGGCCAAGGCCGCGCGGATCCATGATTTCATCCTGTCGCTGCCCGAGGGTTATGAGACGACGGTGGGCGAGCGGGGCCTGAAACTCTCGGGCGGGGAAAAGCAGCGGGTGGGCATTGCGCGCACCTTGCTGAAAAACCCGCCGATCCTGATCCTGGACGAGGCGACCTCGGCGCTGGACACCCAGACCGAACGCGACATTCAGGAAAGCCTGTTGCGGATGGGTGAGGGGCGCAGCGTGATCACCATCGCGCATCGCCTCTCGACCATTGCCGATGCCGATCTGATCATCGTGCTGGAGGCGGGCACGATCGTCGAGCGCGGCACGCATGAAGAGCTGTTGGCCACCGGCGGGCGCTATGCCGCGATGTGGGCGCGCCAGTCGGCCGAAGAGGAAGAAGCCGCCGCCTGACCTGCCACCGCCGCCGCCCCGCTCAGGGGGCAGGCGGCGAGGCGGGCGGTTCCTCCCATTGGATCACCGGGCTGCGGATCGCCGCTGCGGCCCGGTTCAGCGCCAGATCGCGGGCGGCCCGGCTGTCCTTGCCGCGCGACAGCGCCGTCAGCAGCGCAAGGCTGCGATAGGCCCCGGCCCAGAACCAGATCCGCAAGGCCAGCAGCGCAGGCGTCAGCACCAGCGTCAGCACCGTCGCGATGCCAAGGCCAAAGACCACCGCCGTCGCCAATTGCTTCCACCAAAGGGCCGAGGGGGCATCGACCGAATAGCCCCCGGCAAAGAAATCGACCGACAGGCCCAGCATCATCGGTGCAAGGCCGGCCATGGTGGTGATTGTGGTCAGCAAGACCGGGCGCAGCCGCTGTTCGGCGGTGCGCGCCACCGCCTCCAGCCGGGGCATGTAGCGGCTGAATTCCTGATAGGTGTCGATCAGGATGATGTTGTTGTTGACGACAATCCCGGCGAGGGCGACGACCCCCGTGCCGGTCATGATGATGGAAAAGGTCTGGCCCATCACCAGCATGCCGATCAGCACCCCGGCGGTCGAGAGGACCACCGCCAGCAACACCAGCGCCGCGTTATAGACCGAGTTGAACTGCGCCAGCAGAATGATGAACATCAGCCCCAGCGCCCCGGCAAAGGCCTTTGCCAGAAAGGCCCCGGATTCCGCCTGATCCTCTTGGTCGCCGGTAAAGGCCCAGGAGACGCCTGCCGGCAGCGGCTCGGTCTGCAACCATTCAGTCAGGGTGGCGATCCGCTCGGTCGCGGTGATCGGCGTGCCGTCGGCCAGGGTCAGCCCCTCGGCCACATCGGCGCGCACATCATAGACCCGCGCCTCATCCACCCGGTCGATCCGGCCGCGTTTCGCCACCGGCGTCAGGGTGATGAAATTCGACAGCGGCACCAACCCCGCCTCGGTCCGCACCTTGAGGGAGGAAAGGGTGGACAACACCCGGTCGCGTTCGGGCAGGCGGACGCGGATCTCGATCTCTTCATCGGCGCCCTCGGCCCGCATGGTGTCGAGAAGGACACCGCGCGTCACCAGTTGCACCATGCCGCCGACGCTGGCGACATCGGCGCCAAAGCGGCCGGCGGCGGCGACATCCACCGTCACCTCCCAGTCGATGCCGGGCAGGGGGCGGGTATCCTCGATGGCGCGCACCCCCTCCATCCCGGCCAGTTGGGTACGCACCTGTTCCACGGCCTGTTCCATGGCGGCGAAATCCTCACCCGACAGGCGCAATTCGATCGGCTTGCCCGAGGCGGGGCCGCCCTCTTGTGCCAGAACCTCGATGCGGATGCCGGGCAGGGCCGACAGGCGCCGGGTCAGACCCTCGATGATCGTATCGCCCAACAGGGCAGGGTCACCTGCGCGTTCCTCCCAAGGCGAAAGTTCGAGCTGGATCTGCCCCACGCTGTCCAATGGCGCGCGCGCGCCGCCGGTATTGGCATTCAGCCCGCCCGATCCGGCAAAGGAAAAGGTCGAGGCGATGCCGGGCTGGCCCAGCACCACCGCCTCGGCCTGCCGCAACAGCGAATCCTTTTCGGCCAGCGACAGATTGCCCCGCGCCTGCACATAGATGATCGCCTGCTCGGGCTCGGTATCGACAAAGAATTCAACACCCTTGCCCTTTTCGCTGTAGATCCCGAAAACCGCGATGACAAAGGCCACCACCGCGCCAATCGTCACCAGCGGCATCATCGGATTGCCGGTGAGGAACCGGATCAGATGGCCAAAGGCCGTGCGCCGGTAGCCCGCCTGCACCTGAACGCGGGGCAGGGGTTTTGCCGCGCCAAAGGTGACAGAGGCCATCAGCCCGCCCAGCGAAACCAGCGCCAGCCCCGGCAGCAGGCCTGCCGTACCGGCAGCGCGCGGCGCCATCAGCCTCACCACGCCGACAGCCAGCCATGCTAGCCACAGCCCCACCCGACCCGGCAAACCCCGCCCCCCCCCCGGCCGGCGCCCTGCCCCCCCGGCAGGGCGCGGCGCCCCCCGCCCCCCCCCCCCGCCCGCCAGCACCGCCAGCGACAGCGCCACCAGCCCCAACCGCAGCCACAGCGGCGCAGGGCGCAACCGCTCGGCCCCCCGCTCCAGCCGCCGCGACAGCCGGCCCGCGACCCCGCCCATCACCGGCAGATAGAGCAGCGCCACCAACAGCGCCGCCGTCAGCACAAAGATCAGCGTGATCGGCAGCATCCCCATGAACTCACCCGCAACGCCGGGCCAGAACAGCATCGGCAGAAAGGCACAGAGCGTCGTCGCGGTCGAAGAGACGATGGGCCAGAACATCCGCTTGGCCGCCTCGGTATAGGCCGACATCGGCCCGGCCCCCTCGGAAATCCGCTTGTCGGCATATTCGACCACGACAATGGCACTATCGACCAGCATCCCCACGGCAAGGATCAGCCCGAACATCACGATATTCGAGACGGTAAAGCCAAGCGCCGCAAAGAAGGCAAAGGTCAGCAGAAAGGTCGTGTGGATCGCAAACCCCACCAAGAGGGCCGAGCGGGTGCCGAGCGTCGCCAAGACCACCACCATCACCAGCGCGATGGCGGTCAGCACCGACCCCTCTAGCTGCTTGACCATATCCTCGACGTTTTTCGACTGGTCGAGCGACGCCGTGACCGTCACCCCCTGCCGCAGCGCTGCGGGCCATTTCGCCACCTCGGCTGCCACGGTGGCCCGCACCAGATCCGAGGTGTCGATCAGGTTGAACCCCTTGCGCTTGACCACCTGAATGGCCACCGTCGGTTCGCCGTTGAACCGCGCCGTGCCGCGCGCATCCTCAAAGGTCTGCCGGATCTGCGCCAGATCGCCCAGCGTCACCTGACGATCGCCATTCACCTTGACCGGCAGGGCATAGACATTGGCCGGGGTCGTAAGGGTCGAGGGCACCTTGACCGCAAAGGCACCATTCGGGGTTTCCACCTCGCCCGCCGCGACCAAAAGGTTGTTGCGGGTCACGACCGAGATCAGTTCCGCCGCCGTGACATTGTAGGACTCGAGCTTTAGCGGGTCGATCACCACTTCCAGCATCTCATCGCGGTGACCGGCGAGTTCGGCCTTCAGCACCGGCTCAAGGCTGGCGATTTTCTTTTGCAGATCGCGGGCGGTGCGCAGCAAGGTGCGCTCGGGCAAATCCCCCGACAGCGCGATGACGAGGATCGGGAATTCGCTGAAGTTGATCTCATTGATCGAATATTTGTCCGCGCCTTGCGGGAATTTCGCCTCGGCCGTGTTCATGCGGTCGCGGACATCGGCAATGGTGCGCGTCTTGTCCCAGCCGAATTCAAATTCCAGCGCGATGCCGCCATAACCCTCGGCAGCGGTGCCGGACATCTGTTTCAGCCCGTCGAGGCCCGAGAGTTCCGCCTCCATCACCTCGACCAGCAGTTTTTCGCTGTCGATGGCCGAGATGCCGGGAAAGGGGACAGAGACAAAGAGCGCGGGGATGTCGATATCCGGCTCTCCCTCTTTCGGCAGGCTGACATAGGCGGCGACCCCGGCGGCGATGGAGAGCAGGATAAAGGCCACGACCATCCGGGCCCGGGCCGAGGCCCAGTCGATGATCCCGGTCATTGGCCGGCCCCTTCAGCATAGGTGACGCTCAGGGGCGTGCCCTCGCGGATATATTCCTGCCCGACGATCACGATCCGGGCCTGATCGGGCAGACCTGTCACCAACGCGCCCTCAACCGTGTCGCGCAGGATCGTCACCGGGGCAAAGCCCGCGCGGTCATCCGCCTCGGCCAGCCGCAACCCCAACCGGCCCTCGCCATCGAGCGTCAGGGCCGAGGCCGGCACCAGATGGGCGGCAACCCCCTCGGCGGCGATCAGGATTTCGGCGGTCTGCCCGTCGCGGATGGCAAGATCGGTGTTTTCCACCAGAATCTCGACGCGAAAGGTCCGGGT
>CALMYO010000172.1 GCA_937873685.1 uncultured Paracoccaceae bacterium | reverse complement strand
ACGGCATCTTCACTTGCGGCGACGGGCGCGAAATCCTGATCTCGATCCAGAACGACCGCGAATGGCATGCGTTGTGCAAGGCCTTCGGAGATCCGGAACTCGCCGGCGATGCGAGCTTTGCCACCAACACGTTGCGGGTCGCCAACCGCGACGAAGTCGACGGAAGGGTGCAGGCGCATCTCGGGCGCTTTGGGCGTGAAGAGGCAGCAGCGCTTCTCGATGGCGCGCGCATCGCCTATGGTCGGCTGTCAGACATGGAAGATGTCGCCAAGCATCCGCAAAGCCGGTTCACGCCGGTGGCGACGCCGAACGGCATGCTGGAGCTTCTGAGCCCTGCTGCGCGGGTTTCGGGCGATCCCGAATTCGCGTTCGGGTCGGTGCCTGCGCTTGACGAGCACGGCGCTGCGATCCGGGCGGAGTTTGCCGACCCAAACTGAGCATCTCGGAGCCGGGCACATCAGGCCGTTTCGCTTTCGGTCGATGCCTTGGCGATCAGTAGCTTCGCGGCAGGCCGAGCACGTGTTCGGCAAGATAGGACAGGATCAGGTTGGTCGAGATCGGTGCGACCTGGTAGAGCCGCGTTTCGCGGAACTTGCGCTCGATGTCGTATTCTTCGGCAAAGCCGAAGCCGCCATGGGTCTGCACCGCCGCTTCCGCGGCTTCCCAGCTGGCCTCGGCGGCCAGCATTTTTGCCATGTTTGCTTCCGCGCCGGGATTCTCGCCTGCTTCGTAACGGCGTACCGCCTCATGCACCATGAGCTCGGCGGCGCGCATGCGCGCATAGGACTGCGCGATCGGAAACGCGACGCCCTGGTTCTGGCCGATCGGTCGGCCGAACACCTGCCGTTCCTTCGCATAGGCTGTGGCCTTGTCGATCAGCCACTTTGCATCGCCGATGCATTCCGAAGCGATCAGGATACGCTCGGCGTTCATGCCGGAGAGGATGTAGCGGAAGCCCTTGCCTTCCTCGCCGATCAGGTTTTCCGCCGGCACCTCGACATCGTCGAAGAACACCTCGCAGGTGGAGTGGTTCATCATGGTGCGGATTGGCGCAATGCGCAGGCCGTGGCCGAGCGCAGCGCGCATGTCGAGGATGACGACCGACAGCCCGTCGGTCGGCTTTGCGGTCTCCGAAACCGGGGTCGTGCGCGCGAGCAGAATCATCAGGTCGGAATACTCCGCCCGGCTTGTCCAGATTTTCTGGCCGTTGACGATGTAGCGGTCGCCGTCGCGGCGGGCGAAGGTCTTCAACGCGCCGGTGTTGGTGCCGCTGCCCGGTTCGGTGACGCCAAAGGCCTGCAGGCGCAGCGAACCGTCGGCGATGCCGGGCAGGTAGCGGCGCTTCTGTTCGGCGTTGCCGTGGCGCAGCAGCGTGCCCATTGTGTACATCTGCGCGTGACAGGCGGCCGCATTGCAGCCGGCGCGGTGGATCTCCTCCAGGATCGCGGTTGCCGCCGAAAGGCCGAGGCCGATGCCGCCATACTCCTCCGGGATCAGCGCAGAAAGATATCCCTGCTCCGTCAGCGCCTTGACGAACTCGGCCGGATAGGCGCGCTCCTGGTCGAGCTTTCGCCAGTAGGCGCCGGGGAAATTCTCGCAAAGCTTTGCTACCGCGACGCGGATGTCCTGGTGCATGTCGATCATGGTTTTCGCACTTCGCTGTCATGCATTTGCGGCGCGGCGCCACGGCTTTGGGGCAAGGCGGCGACGCCGGCCGGCGGGGTTGTCCAGTCTCAGATGATTCCGATCTGCTGATCCGGGCCGAGATTGTCAATCGCCGGCCATTGCTCGGCAACCTTTCCGTTCTGCATGCGCAACAGGTCGAGGACCATGATGTCGAAGCGTTTGCCAGTTGCTGCATGATCGCCGAACGGTCCGGAATGCACACCACGAAATTGCAGGCGGATCAGCACCTTGTCGCTTTCGGCGACCGCATCCCGGATATCCAGTTCGAATTCGGTGAATGCGCCCGGCTAGCCGATTTGAAAACGTTTACGTCGAGAGCTGCAACGGGCGGATGGGGGATGAGCTTGTGAACGAGAGCCGGTTCTTCGAGCTCGATCGCGCCCGAAGCGTCATCGCCGAATTGGCGGAAGACTTCAGCATGGTGAGGCCCCAATCCTCACTTGCATTCCAGACCCCCGGGCGGGTTTCGCCGCAACCGCCTCCGATGCTGCGCTCGATGAGGGCTTCGGGTCTCCGAAGGGTGCTCAAACCGCGCCACACGGCGTAACAGAAACTGCCGAGACCCTGATCGCCAGTGAAAGAAAGTTTGGTGGCAGGTCATCCCAGCAAGACCGGAAAAATCGCATTGACAGGTCTTCGTGATTGAATACTGTATTCAAGCCGCGATCCAATGCATGAAGACATAAATTGTCCACGGGTCACGCGCACCCAAAGGGAGGAGAATCATGGAGCACAGCATCAATCGGCGCAGCGTGATCAAGACGGCCGCGGCTGGCGTTGCGGCAAGCGCCCTGCCACTGCCGGCGTTCATTCGCGCGGCGCAGGCGGCGGACCCGATCGTCATCGGCCTTCTTGCCACCACATCCTCGGTTGCCGGCGTGGCGGATCACCTCGACCACACGCAGGGCGCAACGCTTGCGATGGAAGAGATCAACGCGGCTGGAGGCGTTGGCGGGCGCATGATCGAACTGATGCCTGTCGACCTCGACATCCTGTCCCCGGAAAGCTGCGTGGCAGCGGTCGGTCGTCTGGTGGACGCCAAGGTTCACGCGATTTCCACTGCCTTCACTCTCGCGCCGATCCCGACGCAGGAAGCGACGGCAAAATATGGCTGCCCGCTGCTCTGGGGCCCGACGCAACGCGCGGTGACCGAACTGACCGCATCCGATCCGCAGAAATTCGGACACTGTTTCCAGGTTGATCCGTCGGAGGTCCATTACGGCTACACCTTGCCGATCTTCCTGAAAGACATGCGCGACCGCGGACTGTGGACGCCGATCAACAACAAGATCCACATCGTCCAGGAGCAACTCGCCTACAACCAGACGATTTCCAAGGCGGCGATCGAAGCGATCGAGAAGCACGGCGAGTTCGAGATCGCTGCCATCACCGACATCCAGTTCCCGGTCCAGGACTGGGCGCCGGTCATCCAGGAGATCAAGCGCGTCGGTGCCGGCATGGTGATGATCAACCACTGGGTCGCGGCCGAATACGCCGCCTTCTGCAAGCAATATATCGCCGACCCGTCGCCAAACACGCTGGTCTACCTGCAGTACGGGCCGTCGCAGCCTGAATTCCTTGATCTGGCGGGGCCGGCCGCCGACGGGTTCGTCTGGTCCTCCGTGCTCGGCGTCTACGCCGACGAGATGGGCAACGAATTCCGCAAGAAGTACCAGGAGCGCTTCCCGGGCACCATGGGCCTCACCTATACCGGCTCGGCCTATGACACGCTGTATCTCCTGAAGCGGGCTTGGGAAGCCGTCGGCGACCCCAACAACTTCAAGGAAGTGTCAAACCATATCCGCACCAACGGTTATCGCGGCGTTTGCGGCTACTACGACATGAACAACAAGTTTCAGGAGTGCGTCCACTACCCCGACAACGGCTACGAGATCGGCACCAACGAACTCGAGAAGGGCATGGCGCAGCTCTATGTGCAGGTTCAGGATGGCGCGCACAAGATCATCTATCCCGACGCGATCAAGGAAACCGATCTGATCAAGGCGTCTTGGTGATCGGGACCATGAACGGGAGCCGGGCATCGACCGGCTCCCCCGCGCCGATCTTTGCCTGCGAAGGCATATCGCTCGACTTGGGGGGGCGGGAAATCCTGCGCGACATCTCGCTTTCGGTTCGCCGGGGCGAGGTGCTTGGCATCATCGGCCCCAACGGCGCCGGCAAGACCTCGCTGTTCGAGGTGCTGTCGGGCCGCATGGCGCCGAAGGCGGGCAAGGTCTTTTTCAAGGGCAAGGACGTGACGCGTCTGCGCCTGTTCGAGCGCGCGCGCCTTGGCATCGGCCGAACTTATCAGACGCCCGTGGTGCCTGACGAACTCACGGTCGGCGAAACGCTGAAAGCGGCGCGCCAAGCCTACAGGCCGTATCTCACCGCGTCACAGGCGGAATGGGGCGCGCAGCTGGCGCGGTTTCGCGTCAACCTGCGAACGCCGACCGCTTTGCTCGATACGTTGCAGCGGCGAAAGCTGATCCTCACCTGCCTGCTGATGCGCCGCCCCCCGGTGATCCTCATGGACGAGCCGGCGGCGGGCCTGATCAATTCCGAGGTCGATGAGTTCGACGATCTCATCCGTGTCCTCTCCAAGGAAATGAACGTGGCGATCGTCATCGTTGAGCACCGCATCGAATTGTTGGCGCAGATCGCCGACCGCGTGATGGTGATGGACGCCGGCGAAACCATTGCGCACGGCCTGCTCGACGACGTTCTGAACGATCCGAAGGTCCATGCCGCCTACTTCGAGAACCTCGACGAGGCCGCATGATGGATGCCGCCCGCCCGCGCCGTGAAGTCCTTGTCGTGAAGAACCTCTCGCTCGGTTACGGCCCGATGCGGGTGGTGCACGACCTGGACCTGATCGTCCAATCCGGCGAGCGCATCGGCCTTGTCGGGTTGAACGGCCATGGTAAGTCCACCCTGTTTCTCGGCATCGCCGGCCTGACCGGTTGGCAGCGCGGCTCCATATTGCTGAATGGCAAGGAAGTCGGTCGCACCCGCAGCCAGGGACCGGGTCGATTCACACATCTGATCGTGCGCGAGGGACTGGCCCTTATCCCGCAAGGCGACGAAATCTTCCACGGGCTGACCGTCGAGGAGCATCTCGACAGCGGCGCCTTCACGCCCACCGCCTGGAAAAGCCGCGCCGAGCGCAAGAAGAAGATCCTGAAGATCTTTCCGCCGCTCGAGAAGCTGATGAAAACGCCGGTCGGCCGGTTATCAGGCGGCGAGCGGCGCATGGTGGCGCTCGGGCGCGGCCTGATGTCCGACGCGTCATTGTTCCTTGTCGACGAGCCGACGCTCGGCCTGGCGCCGAAGATCGGCAAGAGCGTGCTCGAGGCGTTGATGGCGGTGGAACTTGGCGAAAGCGCCATGATCATCGCCGAGCAGAACGTCGCGTTGCTCGAAGGGCGCGTCGACCGGGTCATCGGCATGCATGCCGGCAAGCTCAAGGGCGAAGCCTCGGCCTCGCTTACCCACGAAGCGCAACGGGTGAAGTGATGGGTTACCTGCTCGAGATCAACTGGGGCTTCGTCATCGCCAATGCGGTGCTGCTTGCATCGATCTACGGCACGCTGGCGATCGGCCTTTCGATCACATGGTCGAGCCTAGGGCTGATCAACATGGCCTACGGCTTCATTTTCGCGTTCGCCGGGTACGGCGCCTGGGAAATGGCGCAATTTCTCGCCGGCCACGGGATGAAGTCCGGCCCGATCGTCAGCGTGCTCGTGATTTCCGCCGGCATCCTTGCCGGCGCGATCGGCGGCGTCATCACCTGTGCGGTCGCCTTCATTCCCATCCATGACAAGCCGAACTTCGTCGTGCGCGGCATGATCGCGACCCTCGCGCTCAGCCTCATCGGCAACCAGACCCTGATGTGGTGGTACGGCGCCCGCAACAAGGCGCTGCCGCCGTTATTCGGCAACGGCAAGATCGATTTCGCCGGTGTTGTCATGACTTCCGACAAGGTAGGCGCGATCGTCGCCTCGGTGAGCCTGCTGACCGCGGTGCTGCTGTGGATGCGCTCCAGCCGGCGCGGGCTTGAAATCCGCGCCATGATGATGAACCCGGCAGCCGCCGCAATCGTCGGGATCGGGATCAGGCGAACCGGTTTCAGCGTCATGGCGCTGACCGGCGGACTGGCAGGTCTCGCGTCGGTGCTGCTCAGCCAAGTTTACTATATCGCGCCATTTGCCGGCATCACCCCGATGGTGAAGGGCCTGAGCGTTGCGCTGTGCGGCGGACTGGGCAGCGTCACAGGCGCGGTGATCGCCGCAGTCCTGCTCGGCTTCAACGAGGCGCTCACCTCCGTGATCGCCGGAGGCCAGTATGTGCTGATGACGCAGTTCGGCCTCATCATCCTCATCCTGCTCTGGCGTCCGCGTGGCATCGCCGGAATTCTCGACAAGGCGCGAGAGGCATGACGTCATGACCGGCCTATGGAAAGACCCGCTCGCCGCCTTCGATCCGGAAAAGCCTGCCCCGCCCGATGTCGTGACCAACGACTACCTGGCGCCCTCGACAGTCTGGGACGAGACGAAGTCGTTCAAGGCGAAGATGTATCCCGTCGGTCGCCTGCGCTACTATCGCAAATGGCCGGGCCATGGCGGCGACCTGTGGACGCGCTGGCGCTGGTGGCCGACAAGGCGCCGCGTGCTCGACATCTCGTCCGCCTACAATCCGCGCACGCTGAAGGTCCAGAAGACCATCGACGACAAGCGCCCGATCTGGTGGGTTCTGGGTTTTATCGCGCTTGCGCTCGCGCCGCTGTTCATCCCCGAAACGCGCCAGAACGCGATGCTGCCCGCCGGCGCGATCTTCGGGCTCTATGCCTCGATCAACCTGATCTGGATGCTGATCATCGGCACCGCCGGCATCTTCTCGCTGGCAAGCTACGCAGTTGTCGGGGCAGGCGCCTACGCCTCGACCTATTTCGCCATGCAACTGGGATTGCCATGGTTCGTCATGCCGTTGATCGGGGGGGCGGTGGGCCTGGTTTTCGGCGTCGCGATCGCGCTGCCCGCCACGCGCCTTGAAGGCTTTTACTATTCGCTTCTGACGCTTGGCGTCGTCGAACTGTGCCGCGTCTACGTACTGCAATCGCGGCAACTGGGCAACGCCACCGGCGGACTTTATGGCGGGCCGAGCTACATTCCCGAACACTGGGATGAGTATTCCCAGTTGCTGCTCGGCTACTATGCCTGCAACTTCATGATCGTGCTGGCGCTGATCCTGTACCGTTTCGTCAACGGCAAGCAACTCGGACGCGTGCTGCGCATGGCGCCGGAAAAGCGCGAAGCCTTCGCCGAGGCCACCGGCGTCAACTACCGCGCCGCCCGCATCAAGGTGTTTCTCATCTCCTCGGCTGCGCTCGGCTTCATCGGCGGCTTCTACGCCACCCATTTCAAGGGCGCCTCGCCCAACCTGTTCACTTTCGACACCATGCTGCTCGGCCTTGCCATGCTTGTCGTCGGCGGCATCGGACGCGCCGAGGGCGCGGTCGTCGGCACCCTGATCGTCGTCTTCATCGATCGCGTGCTCCTCGATCTCGGGCCTTTGCGCCTCATTCTCATCGGCCTGATCATGATGGCCGTGGTGCTGTGGCTGCGCAACGGGATCTTCGGCATCAAGGCCCAGTTCCGCGGCTGGCGCGACAAGAAGAAAAGCGAGGCGCGTTCCACACGCGCCGAGAAAGGAGGCGAAATGCTGCCTGAGGAAGCCGCCGAAACGCGGAACAAGGATCTGGTCTACTTCCGCCGTTTCGACAAGATGCAGCGCGATTTTCTGAAAAAGCTGATCACGCCGGAAATCATCGAGGAACATCGCAACAAGCCGCTTGGCCAGCACTCCGAGGCGCTGGAACGCGTGATGACCTATTTCCGCCGCGCGCCGCAGACCGAGAAATACGCCATCACGGTGATAAAGCCCTTCGAGGCCTACCGCATCGTCGCGCTTTCGGGGACGCGTGGCGTGGCGCCGCGCCTTGTCGAGGATCGCATCTACAAGACCCCGAACGAAGCCTACCACGCGCTGTTCATGCGCCGCGTGCAGGACCTGCTGGAATCGTGAGGAACGAAAATGGCTGAAGTCAAGGTCTTCGGGTATTGCAACAAGCTCACGGTCAAGCCCGGCGACGCGATGACGTTCCATGTCCATGCCGATGGAGCGAGTACGGCCGAGGCGCAACTGGTGCGTTTGATCCACGGCGACGAGCATCCGGCCGGACCGGGTTTTGTCGAACAGGAAATCGCCTGCGACATCAACGGGCCTTGGGAAGTCAGGAAGCAGTTCACCCAGGTCGGAAACTACCTGACTGTTGACGACCCGCAGTCGAAACTGGCGCTGAACGGCAGTTTCACGCTCACGGCCTACATCTTTCCGACGCTTCCGGGCGAAGGCCAGCGCCAGTCGATCATCGGCCGCTGGGACATCTACAAGGTCGCGGGATTCGGCTTGTCGATCGGCCCGGACGGGCACCTGAACTTCGGCATGGGCGATGGCGAGGACAACGATTACCTCAACGCCGAAGTGCCGCTGCTGAAGAACATCTGGTACTTCGTCGCCGCAAGCTACGACGCCCGTACCGGCAAGGCGACGCTGTACCAGGAAGGCGTGATCAACCGCTACAACAGTATTTGGGGCAAGGTCGTCCCGATCGACTATCGCAGCCATGTGCGCGAGACGTTGCGGTTCAAGGCGGAGAACCTTGCGGAAACGCCCTTCCTGATCGGCGGCGCGCGTGACTGGCACGAACTGCGCGGGCCGTTCGTGGCGCAGACCTTCTCCGGCAAGATCGACCGCCCCGCCGTCTTTGATCGCGCCCTGTCGCGCGAGGAACTGGACCGGATCCGCGACACGGCAAGGCCCGCGGGCGACGGCGTCGTCGCCTTCTGGGACACGGCCGCCGGATACACCGACACCGGCATCGGCGACACGATCACCGACATCGGCCCGAACAAGCTGCATGCGACCGGCTTCAACAGGCCGGTCAGGGCGCAAACCGGCCACAACTGGTCGGGGCGCAACGATTGCTTCCGCATGGCGCCGCAGGAATACGGCGGCATCGAGTTCCATTCGGACGCCGTGATGGATTGCCGCTGGCCGGTGACACGGTCCTACACCGTGCCTGCGCTCAAAAGCGGCTGCTACGCAATCCGCTTGCGCGCCGGCGACGGGCACGGGCTTTCAGAAGAGTACATCCCGTTCTTCGTGCGCGCCGCGACGCCGAAGGCCCGTATCGCGTTCCTGTTTCCGACCGCAAGCTACCTCGCCTACGCCAACGAGCATCTCAGCCTCGATGCGCAGATGGCGCAGCCGATCGCCGGCCAGCCGCCGATCATCACCGAGACCGACATCGAACTGTACCAGACGCCGGATTTCGGCCTGTCGACCTATGACCACCACAACGACGACGCCGGGGTCTGCTACACCTCGTACCTGCGCCCGGTCCTCAACATGCGCCCGAAATCGCGCCTCGCCTCGATGGGGATCACCTGGCAGTTTGCCGCCGACCTGTCGATCACCGGCTGGCTTGAAAGCCAGGGTTACGATTTCGAGGTGATCACCGACGAAGACCTTCACCGCGACGGTCTCGATGCCTTGAAACCCTACACCCTCGTCATTTCCGGGTCGCACCCGGAATACTACTCGGAGCGCATGCTGGATGCGACCGAGGATTTCATGGCCGGCGGCGGCCGCTACATCTACATGGGCGGCAACGGCTACTACTGGAATGTCGCCTTCCGCGACGACGAACTGCACATCATGGAAACGCGCAAGCTCGATTCCGGCATGCGGGCATGGAACGCGCGGCCAGGAGAACACTACCTGTGCACCACCGGCATGAAGGGCGGGCTGTGGAAGAACCTCGGCCGGCCGCCGCAGAAATCGATGGGCGTCGGCTTCATAAGCCAGGGTTTCGAATCGGCCCGGCCCTATCGCCGGATGCCGGATTCCTGGCACCGCCGCGCCAGCTGGATGTTCAAGGACATCGAAGGCGAGATCTTCGGCGATTTCGGCCTTGCGCACGAGGGCGCGGCTGGCATCGAGATCGATTGCTACAACCTCAATCTCGGAACGCCGCCGCACACTCTGATCGTTGCGTCGTCGGGCGGGCATTCCGACAACTACATGCTGGTGTCGGAGGAAACGCTCTACACGTTCCCCGGCATGACCGGCACCTATGACTATCGCATCCGCGCCGACATCACCTATTTCACCACGCCGAACGACGGCGCGTGCCTGTCGACGGGTTCGATCGCCTTCGGCCAGGCGCTTCCGTTCAACAATTTCGACAACAACATCTCGCAGTTCCTGAAGAATGTCGTCGATGCGTTTTCCACTCCCGGCAAGCTTCCTGGCTGGCTTTGGAGCGCCGAGGAGAAACAGTGGCGATAGGAACGGCGAGTGAACAGGCCCCGGCATCGTAGTCGCCTTCTTTCCTGATTGTGAGGCAAGGAGGCCATGATGGGCAAAGCCAATTTCAGCGACGAGTCCAAACGGGACGCAGTGGCGCAGGTCGCCGAGCGGCTATTCGGTCGCGGAGGTCTCGAAGCGTCTGGGCTTCTGCCCGCGCCGTGGCTCGCCGGCAAGGTTGTTTGGGGCGCCTTCGACCTGAAAAACTATTCCACATCCCCCGATTTGCTTGATCAAGATGAGAAGGGCGCCCACGGTGTGGACACCCTTGTCGGCAATCCGACCATGATCATTGCCGTAAAAAGCCCACCATGTGACGTGAAAGGGCTCATTCCCGTCTCACAGTCGCGCCCTGCTACAGCGTCATTTCCCGCAAATCACAGATTTCGTTGGTGGGTGAGTGGGGGCTCGAACCCCAGACCCGCTGATTAAGAGTCAGCTGCTCTACCATCTGAGCTACACACCCAAGCCAATGCATGGCCAAGCGGTGCGCGCGGCGCGCCGCCAGTGAGCGGCTCAATAGACCGGCATGCGGGCTGATGCAAGCGGATTTGCGGGGCATTTGACCGTTTTGCAGCGCGACCCATCGCGCCGGTAATTCGGCGGCCCGCACCGACTTCGTTCCCGCGGACATATTTCAGCACCTCGGACCCAATGCCTTCGCAGACCAGTTTCTTTTCCCGGCTTCGTATCGCGGCCCGAACCGGATTGCCTTCCGGTGCTGTGCCCCTTTAGGCCAGGCAGTGACACGCTCGATGGCGATCTGCCGGGCAATGCCGCCCTTCACAGCAGCAGGCGGCCCTCGGCCACCTTCACCGCCTCGCCGCCGATGCGGGCACGCACCATCCTGCCGGCCTCGGCATCGATTTCGAGGCGGATGCGCGAGGGGCGACCCATTTCGAAGCCCTGTTCGATCCACAGCGCCGTCGGCCCGTCGGCAAGGCCGTCGAAATGTTCCACGACGCCGGAAAACGCGGCGGCGGCGGAACCTGTCGCCGGGTCCTCGGCGATGCCGAAGCCGGGAGCGAACATGCGCGCATGAAAGGCGCTGTCGTGCAGTACGGTGTCGCGGCAGTAGGCGTAGATGTCGCACGGGATGCCGTCGACGACGGGAGCGATGGCATCCCATTGTGCGGCCTCGACCCTGATGCGCGATGCGGCGGCAAGCCCGTGCACGGGCACGCAAACAAATGGCACGCCGGCCGACCAGAGGCTCGGGCGATGATTCTCGAAACCGATTTCCGCCGCCTCGAGACCCATCGCCAGTGCGATTGCCGCTGGATCGAGTTCAAGATCGAACGACTTTGGCAGGCGCGGCAGATCGAATTCGGCAAAGCCGCCATCGGCGTCGGCGCGAGCCATGCAACGCACAGGGCCGATCTTCTCCTCGATGACGATCAGCCGGTCGACCGCCTTGCCGCCGGGGCGAAGACTGGCGATCGCGACCGCCGCACCGACGGTCGGATGGCCGGCGAAGGGCAATTCGCGCTTAGGGGTGAAGATGCGTGCGGCGGCGGCGTGCCCGGAGTTTTCGGGCGCGGCAAGGAAGACCGTTTCGGACAGGTTGAACTCGCCGGCAATCGCCTGCATGCGCTCCGTGGAAAGGCCGTCTGCCTCGAACACCACGGCAAGCGGATTGCCGGCAAGCGGCTCATCGCAGAACACATCGTAGATGGCGTAATCGAGCGGCATTCAAGGTCTCCGTTTCAGGCGTCGCCAGACATCGGGGTTTGTGCATGCCATCGCATCAGCGGCGGCATGTAACTGCTCAGCGTCGCACGTTGATCGTCAGCGGGATCGAGGATGAGGACGTCGTCGATTTCGTCGTCGCCGGAGGCAGACTGGTGGGCGAGGATGCGCGCCTTCGCCTCCTTGCCATCGAAGGGCAGCTGGTAGCGGCGGGCCAGGATGAGGAACGTGTCGATCATGACGCCGACATGGCATGGATCGGCCGCGCTCTCGTCAAGTGCGATCCCGGTCTCCTCGACAAACTCGCGCGCCATGCAGCGCGACGGTTCGAGGCGACCGTCGATGAAGTCATCGGGGTCGAAGGAGCCTGCAGGAAAATACACCAGACCGGCGTTCACCGTGTGGCTGGCCATGCGGATTGCCAGCAGCTTGCCGTCGCAGAGCACCGGGATGGCGGTCGCGGCGCAGTACCACAAACCGTCCACGGGCCGGTTGCGCCGCCAGTGCAGGAAGGTGGCGAAATCGGTCTCGTGCATGGCGCCGCGCACCGTCGCGCCGTCCAGCTCGATGCGCGAGATCAGGAACATTGGCCCATTGAACAGGCGCGGGTTTTGCGCGAGCGCTGTCGCCCATTCGGCGTCGATTGCCGCGCGGTTGGCGGTCTCGAAGGGCAGGGGGGCCGCGTGCCGCACGAGTTCGACGCCGGCAAGCGCGGTCACGTGTCTGTCGGGCAGGGGCCAGTCCATCGGTTCATTCCCCCGGCAGGTTGAGCGTGACCGCGACCGGGCAGTGGTCCGACGCTTTCGGGCGATCCCAGCCGATGCGCGGATAACGGTCGACGTCCTGGCCGGGCGGAAATGGCGTGCGCCAGGGTTGGCCGGCGCGCACGATGTCCGGAACGGCCTTCGGGTTGACGCGCGCCAGCGCCGGCGAGGCGAGGATATAGTCGAGCTGGCACAAATGCCGCTCGGCCGGGCCGCGGGTGTGGTACAGCGTCCAGCGGTCGCCCACATCGCGCCGCTCGACAAGGTTTTCGCAAAAACCCCCGGCAGTCAGCACATCCACGGAGGTCGTGATGTCCTCATCGACCGGCGTGAAGGAAAGGCCGGTTCGCGCATCGCCTGCAACCTCGATCTTCTCGCGGTAGTCGTTGAGATCGCCGCATACGAGCCAGCGCGCCTTGTGCGGCTTGCCGTCGAAGCGTTCGGCGATGATCTGGCGCGCCGCCTTCGCCTCGGCGATGCGGATGGGCATTGACCAGGTGCGCCCGTCAATTCCGTCGCGGCCAGAGCCCATCGACTTGAAATGGGTGACGAACAGCGTCAGGCGCTGTGCGCCGATGCGGAAATCGGCCGTGATCAGGTCGCGGCGGAAGATCCGGTCGTTCGGTCCGTTGCCCGTGGCCTGCAATTCGGGCGAAACGAGATCGAGGTCGGCGAAAGTGAGGTGGGCGTGGCTCTCGTAACCGAGCAACTCGATGTCCTCGCCGTCGCGGGTCTTTTCCCGCGACAGCACCGCAACCTCGATACCGCGGCTGTCATTGCCCTTGATCATTGCCTTGTTGAGATAGCCCTGGCCGATCATCTTGTAGAGATAGCCGTATTCGAAGGCGCGCAGTGCATCGAGGCTGTCGACTTCCTGCAGGCACAGGATATCGGCGTCGGCGGCGGCAATGGCGAGCGCGGTCTGCTGGCGGGTATCGTCGGTGTGCGCCACCACACGCGCCTGCTCCAACTGGCGATAATGGCTCTCGTCGCGAATCTCGAAGAGCTGCAACGTGCGATCCTGCCGCAACTCGTTGCGGAAGCCGGAAAAATCGAACCGGCTCATCAGGTTCTCCACGTTGAACGTGGCTATGCGGACGGCCATGCGAAGGTCCCGATTGCGGCGCGACCTTACCAGCGTCTCCGTCAAGGGCAAGACCAACGTGGCAACGAGCGATCAACCAAACGCGTCAACCCCGTGGCAACACGAGATGTGCAAACGTGTTTTTGCCACACGCGAAATGTCATGGAGGACCACATGGGCTTGCCGCAATTGGCGGATAGCCGCGCGATGCGACGCAACCGGGTATGCAAGCGCGGCACGATCCTGCTTGGCGCGCAGTTTTCGGAAATCGACTGCATCCTGTGCGATTTCCACGAGCACGGCGCCGAATTGAAGGCGCCGCAAGACACCTTCCTTCCCGGCGAATTCCTGCTCTATGTACCGCAGGACGACAAGGCCTATCGCTGCCGCTTGGCCTGGCGCCGCAAGGACCGCATCGGCGTCGAGATCAGCGGCGCAGAACCGAAGCCGCGCTGGCAATACGGCCGCGCGGGAAACTGAAGCGGTCGCGAAAAGCTGTCGTCCCCACGGGGTATGCGCTGTTCCAGAAGGTGGCGCAGTTCAGATCGCAGTTTCATGTTGCGGTGGCGTTGCCGGTGGGTTGGCGGACGAAAAATCCAGAAAATCGTCCATGAACAGGCTCATGAATTCGGCGCGGGTTCCAACGTCAGCCTTGTGAAAGATGGCGCTCAGCTGCGCTTTCACCGTGCCTTCCTTTCGGTCGCGAATCCGGGCGATTTCGCTGATCTTCAGCCCGCGAATGGACAGCAACGCAACATCGCATTCCGCTTCCGACAGACGCCACTGGCCGAAACGCTCCTGAATGATGTCATCGAAATGACCTCGCATTGAAACCAGCAGCCGGCTGTTCTGTATGTTTCTAGCCTGAATTCGGTTGTAGGTTGCGCGCGCAACCCTGAACCCCACGAACAGCAACGCCACCGCTATGAGTTCGACGACAAGGTGAAACAGTTCGACCGGGCTGATCGATACACCGTTCATGAATTCGATGTGCGATTCATATGCGATGTCGACAGCGAAAACCGCGCCACATAACACCTGGATCAGCGCGACGCCATAAATGGAGCGGCTGTCAGCGCCATATTGTGACTTCGTCGACATGGAACGCCCTCCTGTCCCAAAAACGGAAATTGGGTGACAGTACCGCAAACTTTCGAGCATTGTCGCTAAACCTTTGTGTTGTTGGCTCCCAGTTGGCCGCATTGCGCGCTTGCCTTCGTTTCCAACTCTTTGAACAGTTGCCCGGTGGTCAGGGAATGTCGCTTTATCGCCGTCTTCAAAACGGAGATTATCGGTTCAGCGATGAAATGGAGGGATCGATGATTTGCCCGAATCTTTTCCGGCGGCTTTCTTGCGCTGCCGCCGCAACGCTTGTTGTTTCGTTTTCCGCGTCGGCAAATGACGACACGAACGATTACGATCACAAGGTTGAAGCACAAGAATTCGTTCATGGTGCGCCCACCGTCGCGTCCGAAGCGTGGATGCTTGCTGCAGGTGGCCGGATATACGACAACTGGTGGTCGGCGCTGGATCGACCGGAACCGGAAGGAACCAACCCGGCATATCCTGTGACGGTGAATTCCAAACAAACCGGCTCCGTTACCTGGCGATGCAAGGAGTGTCACGGCTGGGACTACCGCGGCAAGGATGGCATTTACAGTTCAGGAAGCCACTTTACCGGCATACCCGGCATCGATGGCGCCATCGGGATGGCGGAAGAGAAGATCATCACCATCCTGCGCGACAGCAACCATCCCTATACGCCGGAGATGATAAGCGACGAGGAGATGCTGCGGCTTGCGGCATTCGTTAGCCGGGGGCAGGTTGACATGCGCACGTTTATCGATTTGTCAACGCGCAAGGTGAAGGCCGGCGATATTCGGCGCGGACGCGAAGTCTTCCAGACCGTCTGCGCCGCATGCCACGGGTTCGACGGGCGCCTGCTCGATTGGGGCGAAGGCGATGCGCATAACTACGTGGGCACAGAGGCGGCCGAACTGCCTGACGAAGTCTTCAACAAGATCTACAACGCACATCCCGGCGTGCAGATGGTCAATCTCCGGGCCCTGCCGTTGTCCGATGCGGTGGCGGTGCTTGCCTACGCCGCCACCTTGCCCACTGGACCGATTGAGTAGGACCTGCGGGCGTCACGGTTGTTGGAATCGTGACGCCGGTCAGGCGAGTTCGACGCCGATGTCGCTCATGGTGCGCCAGCGCACAGAAGCAGCACGCGGGCGATCTTCGCCGGAGATCAGCAGGTCGAAATGCGGCGGCACGGCCGCCGTGTCGCCAAAAGCCAGCCGGGCGCCGTGTTCGGAAACGTTTCGCACGACGCATTCCGCCGCACCGAAGCCTTTGTTGAAGCTGAGCCGCGCACCCTTCAGCACGCGATGGCGCCGGTCCGCCCGCCGCTCGGGCATGTCGGGCGCAGCCGCCTTGCCGAATGCGCCGGAATGGGATTGTTCTGTGCCGATCTGGGTCATGGTGACGTCTCCTCGTTGACGATAAGCTTTCCCTGCAAGCGGCGGGCCAGAATGGCGCTACGCAATTGCGGGATGGTTGACCGCCGTTTCAACCTCGAATAGCGTCGTTGCGGGGCGTCGGGACGGAGGAATTGGCGATGGCCCAATCCGAAAAGCTGCTGCGCTATGCGCTGGACGTGGTCACCGAAGGTCCGCAGGCCGCGGTGCCGAAGGCTCATATCGCCCGCACGGTCGGCATGGACGAGTTCATGACCGAAAGCCTTGAAACGCAGGTCACGGCGCAGCCCTGGCTGGTAGGCGATTCCGTGCAGGCGGTGGGGCTCGGCGAAAAGATCACCGAGGGCAAGAAGACCGATACGCTCGCGCTTCGTGTCTATGTGGAGAGGAAGAAGCCGCTTTCCGAACTGGATGTCGCGGTGCCAAAGCGCATGACCATTCCCGCCGTCGGGGAGGTGGTGACCGATGTGGTGGAGATTGGCCGCATCGAGTCAGAATCCTTCACCACGCGCCAGCGGCCGATCATGCCCGGCATCGGGCTTTGCCATGTATCCGACACGGTCGGCACCTTCGGTTGCGTGGTGCGCAAGCGCGACGGCAGCGGCGAGCGCTACATCCTGTCGAACTCGCATGTGCTGGCGCTTTCCGGCTTGGCGGCGATCGGCGATGCGATCGTGCAGCCCGGCCCTTTTGATGGCGGCGCGGCGCCGGGCGATGCGATCGCCGAGCTGGCCGCTTTTTCGCCCTTCGATTACTCGCAGACCGGTTCGCCCAACCTCGTCGATTGCGCAATTGCAAGGATCACGCTGCCGTTGGCCGATGTGCGCGGCGAGATCCGCACGCTGGAAGTCAAGCCACAGGGCATCTCCACCAATTTGCGGCGCGGCATGAAGGTGCACAAGGTCGGCCGCACCACGGACCATACCTGGGGCGAGATCCTCGACATCGACGCAAGGCCCGTCATCAACTATCGCAATCCGGCAAACCCGGCCGTTGCAACCGACAAGGTTCCTGTGCGTTTCAGGGACCAGGTGCTGTGCACGCGCTACACGGCAGGCGGCGATTCAGGTTCGCTGGTGATGACGGAGAGGAACAATGTCGTCGGACTTCATTTCGCAGGGTCGATGTCATCAAGCCTGTTCAACAAGATTGTAAACGTGTTCGAGGCGCTCGATATAGAGCTCGACAACTGAGGACGGGCCGCGCTTGCGCTGGCCGGCCACGGAACGACGAACGGAGGCGAACATGGCCGACGAAAAAACCGCGAAGGCGGCTCTAGAGCGGTTTCACGACGAGTTTGCATCGAAGCGAAACGTCGTGGGAACGGGCATCCAGCAATTGCCCGGCAACGAGGGCCTTGGCGTTGCGGTCTATGTCAGCCGCAAGCAGGCCCCGTCCGAGATTCCGGCTGGCGACGCCATCCCCGAAAGCGTGACGGTTGCCGTCGGCGGCACGGAACGCAAGGTGCGGGTCAAGGTCGTCGATGTCGGGGGCGAATTCGAGGCCGAGGGTTTGTAGGGGTTTCCCGCAATACTGCGCTATGCGTCGCGCCGGGTCGTCGCGCCCTGAATGCGCGACATCAACCCGACGTCGACTTCGCTGCCGTCCCACAGTCCGAGCAGTACGCCTTTGCGCAATGACTTGCCGCGCGATGCGCGTATGGCGTACTCCGACATCGTGGTGCGCTGTGAGGGTCGGCGCGCCCAGGCGGCAAGGCGCTCATGCATCGTAGCGATTATCGCGCCATGGGCGGCGCTGGCGCCAAGATCGTCGAACTCGTCCGGATCGTTTTCCAGATCGAACAGCATCGGTCGCATGCCGCCTTCCGCATGCATGAATTTCCAGCGCTTGTCGGCGATCATGAACAGCCGAGCGTCGCGTGGCGCAAGGCCAAGCCTCGCTGCCTGGCCGGTCGGCGAGTAGTCGAATTCGCTGACCGCATATGTCCGCCAGGAGGCCGGTTGCCGGCCTTCGATGAAGGGAATCAGCGATCGCCCTTCGACGATGTGATCGGGGACGGCCTGGCCCGAGACCTCGATGAAGGTCGCCGCAAGATCGATCGATTCGACAAGTTCATCGCAGACGGTTCCGCGCGTGGCGTCAGCACTGCGGCGGGGATCGACCACGATCAGCGGAATACGGACTGACGGATCGTGGAACAGGTCCTTTTCGCCGAGCCAATGGTCGCCAAGATAGTCACCGTGATCGGAGGTGAGCACGATCATCGTGTCGTTCATTTGTCCGCTGTCCCGCAGATGCCGGAGCAGGCGTCCGAGCTCGTCGTCGCACTGGCGGATCAGGCCCATGTAGGCCGGGATCACCGTCTCGCGCACCTCGTCGCGCGAAAATGCCTTCGCAATGCCATTCTGCATGTAGGCGCCGTAAACCGGATGCGGGTTTTCCCGCTCCCGCGGGTCACGCTTTGCCGCGAGCACATGCCGGCGGTCGTACATCGTATTGTAGGGCGCGGGCACGATGTAGGGCCAGTGCGGCTTGATGTAGGAGAGATGGCACAGCCAGGGTGTCGGGTCGCCCTCGCGTTCGCGCAGGAAATCGATGGCGCGCGACGTCAGCCAGGGCGTCTCCGAATCCTCGTTCCGGATATTGGCCGGCATCGATGCATTTTTCATCAGCCAGCCCGAAGCGACCTCGCCGGAATCACCGATGCCGGAATTGGCGTGGTCATGCCATGGATTGTCGCCAGGATAGCCCTTCGCCTTCAGGTATTCGATGTAAGGCGAGCGACGCTGATCATAAAACCCGTCCGGGCCTTCGGCCCACAGGCCGTCGTCGCGCAGCCAGACATCGAAGCCGCATTCGCCGACGCGCGCGCCGATGACGCTGTCGGGGGCGATGCCGAGGAGCGCCATACCTTCCGCATCGGCGCTCATGTGGGTCTTGCCGACAAGCCAGGCCTGCATGCCGGCCTTGCGGAGATGATCGCCAAGCGTCATCTCGCCGACCTTGAGCGGGAAATTGTTGAACGAAGCGCCGTGGCTGTGGACGTAGCGACCGGTATAGAAACTCATCCGCGAGGCGCCGCAAATTGTGGATTGCGCATAACAGCGCGAGAACCGGACGCCGCGCGACGCCAGCCAGTCCATGTTCGGCGTTTCCAGATGCGGATGGCCTGCGAAGCCGAGATAATCGTGGCGCAGCTGGTCGTACATGATAAAAAGTATGTTCACCGCACTCATCCGCCGTGCGCGCGGGCATAAAGCGATGGCCGTGCGGCGGGTTCGATGGCGACTGGCGCGCCGGCGGCAAGCGCGCGCACGCCGCATTCGCCGGTCAGCGTCGCCATATAGCCGTCCCAGGCGTCCGCCGCGCCATCGGCGACCGCTCCGCCGCCGTGGATGGCGCGGATCCAGGCCTGGTTCTGCAAGCGGTAGGCGTCGGCGAATCGCGGACGCCAATCCTTCGGCCAGGCGGTTGCCTGCGTCAGCGCGGTATTGATCTCGCTGTTCACCGGCGCGCGCAGCGAAACGGTGCCGGTCTCGCCCACTACCTCGCCGCGCACGTCGTAACCATAGGCTGCGTTGACGTTGACCTCGATGTCAACGAGTCGTTTCTGGCGCGTGGCGAGCACCATGAAGACCGGCGCCCCGGTCTTGGTTCCCGGTTGATGGGCGGAAATCGTTGCCGGATCGTCGCCGAGCACGAAGCGGGCGATGTCGAACTCATGCGGGGCGGAGTTGGTGATCGCCATGTCCGGGGTGAACCAGTCGGGGGCGGCCACGTTGCGGTGGATGCAGTGGAACATCATCGCCGCGCCGATGCGGCCGTAGGCGAGTGTCGCCTTCATCTCCACATAGGCGGGATCGAAACGGCGCATGAACCCGACCTGAACCAGTTTTCGCCCGGCATTCGTTTCCGATGCAACGATTTCCAGACATTCCGGCGAAGTCGTCGCGAGCGGTTTCTCGCACAGCGCCGGTTTGCCGGCGACAATTGCGGCAAGGGACAGCGGCCGGTGCGTCTGGTCGGGGCTTGCGATCAGCACGGCGTCGATATCCGGCCGTGCGATCGCTGCCAGGGGGTCGGTCATCGCGTCAGCCGCGCCGGTGGCATCGGCGACCGTTTTCGCGCGTGCGGCGTCGGCGTCGCACACCACCTGCAACGTCGCGCCGGGGATGTCCGAGGCGATGATGCGGGCGTGATCCGCCCCCATGATTCCTGCGCCGATGACCGCAACCCTGACCGACATTGCCCTCTCCCGTGTTTTTCGCGCGGAAGATTCCCCAGATCGCCGGCCGCGGCAAGGGCTCGCCGTGCCGTCGCGTCTGACTTCCGATGTGCGCGCCAAAGAATCCGCATTGACGGCGCTCGCGGCCCGGTCCATCGGGGCGTCATGCGTTCAACGAGGCCAGGTTCTGCAATCCGCGCCGTGCTGTTCGACAAGGACGGCACGCTGATCGATTTCCATCGCACATGGGGGCCGATCAACCGGCAGGCCGCGCTTTTTGCCTCGCGCGGCGATGGCGCGCTCGCCGAGGCGATCCTCGCAGATTGCGGCATGGACTCCACAACGGGAATCACGCGGGCCGACAGCCTGTTTGCCGCCGCCAATCCGCGCGAGATAGCGGCGCGGATGGTTGAACTCGGCGCCCGGTTTACCGTTGATGGCCTGGTCGAGGGACTCGACGACCTGTTTGCCCGCGCCGCGCGCCATGCCGTACCGATCGGCGATCCCGGTGCGGTGATGCGGGCGCTCGCGGCACGCGGGAATGTCTTCGGGGTCGCGTCGAGCGACAACGAACGATCCATTCGCATCACGCTCGATGCGCTCGGTCTTGCCAATCAGGTACCCTTTGTCGCCGGCTACGACAGCGGCCATGGCGTCAAGCCGGGGCCGGGCATGGCGCTGGCCTTTGCGCGTTTCCTCGGCGTTTCGCCGGCTTCGATTGCCATGGTCGGCGACAACAGGCACGACCTCGAGATGGGCCGCGCTGCCGGCGCAGGGCTTGTCGTCGGGGTGCTGAGCGGCACGGGGACGCGGGAAACGCTGACGCCGCTGGCCGATCACGTCATCTCCTCCATCGCAGACCTGCCGACGATCCTCTGAATCCCCTCCATTTTCGGGAAGACTTGCGCCGCCGCATCGAATTGCTGCGGCGCACAAACAGATTCGTTTGACATCGCTGTCGGTCTCTGAAAAAAATTTCACCATCTGATATATTTATCGCGAGGCGGGACGGGTGAACCTGAACGGCGCCAGACAGGGCAGGGATGCGGAGGCGAGTCTCGCCGCCCGCGCCGCCTGGCTGCACTATGCCGGCGGGATGACCCAGGCGGACGTCGCCAAGCGACTCGGGCTGACCAGCCTGAAGGCGCATCGCCTGATCACCCGCGCCAACCAGGACGGTCTGGTGAAGGTTTATGTCGACGGCGAGGTCAGTGAATGCGTCGAACTGGAGACGACGCTTTCGCAGCGCTACGGCCTCGACTATTGCGAGGTGGTGCCGGATTTCGATCCGGATGACCTTCCGTTGCGCGCGCTCGGCATTGCTGGCGGACAGTTCCTGCGCCGGGCGATCGAGGGTGGCGAGATCGGGCTGATCGGCGTCGGCCACGGCCGCACACTCGCCGCAAGCGTCGACATGATGCCGCGCACCGCCGCCGGATCCACGCGCTTCGTGTCGCTGCTCGGCGGGTTGACCCGCAAGTTCTCGGCCAACCCGCATGACGTGATCCACCGGCTTGCCGAGCGCACCGGCGCCGAAGCCTATGTGATGCCGGTGCCGTTCTTCGCCAACACGGCCGAGGATCGCGAGATCCTGCTTGCCCAGCGCGGCATCTCGCAGGTTTTCGAGCTCGCGCGCGAGGCCGAACTGCTTTTCGTCGGAATCGGCACCGCCGAACCGGAGGCCTCACTGGTCTCGACCGGCATGATCGAACCCGGCGAAATCGACGCGGTGAAGCGCGACGGCGGCGTCGGCGAGATGCTGGGCCACTTCTTCGATTCCCGCGGCAAGCCGGTGGAAACCGCGCTCACCGGGCGCACGCTGGCGCTGCCGCGCGAGGATCTGAACAACCGAAAGATTGTCGCCGTCGCCGGCGGCAAGCTGAAGACCCGTGCCATCAGGTCTGTTCTGGAGAGCCGGATGCTGACCGGCCTCATCACCGACGAGCGTACGGCACGCGCGCTCGTGGAACGCGACCCCGCCGGTCAATCCTGACGGCGGACATCACCCGGGAGGAAATGCTGAGATGTTCGAGAGAGAAAAGAATCTCATCGACGAATTCGTGCGCGGGCGCATCGACCGGCGCGAACTGATGAAGGGCCTTGCGGCTACCGGCATGAGCGTCGGCGCGGCTTCCGTGCTGCTGAACATGCGCGCCACCCAGGCGCTGGCCGCCGATTTCGACTGGAAGGCGCATGCCGGCAAATCGGTGAAGCTGCTGCTGAACAAGCACCCCTATGCCGACGCGATGATCGCCAACCTGCAGAACTTCAAGGACCTGACGGGCATGGATGTCACCTACGACATCTTCCCGGAAGACGTCTATTTCGACAAGGTGACGGCGGCGCTGTCGTCGGGTTCGTCCGAGTACGACGCTTTCATGACCGGCGCCTACATGACCTGGACCTACGGCCCGGCCGGCTGGTGCGAGGATCTGAACGCCTGGATCAAGGATCCGGCCAAGACCAACCCCGGTTACAACTGGGAAGACATGCTGGAAGGCGTGCGCAAGAGCTGCGCCTGGAACGGCACGCCGGGCGGCGCGCTCGGCTCGGATGACGCCAAGCAGTGGTGCATTCCGTGGGGCTACGAGCAGAACAACCTCGCCTACAATTCGGAAATGTTCTCTGCAGCCGGCGTCACGCCGCCGAAGAACATCGACGAGATGCTTGAAGTCGCCGCCAAGCTCACCGGCAACGGCGTCTACGGCATCGGCGTGCGCGGCTCGCGCTCCTGGGCGACGATCCATCCGGGCTTCCTGTCGGGCTACGCCAACTTCGACCAGAAGGACCTGAACGTTGCGGCCGACGGCAAGCTCTCGGCTGCAATGAACACCGATGTGTCGAAGGATTATCACAAGAAGTTCGTGAAGATGATCCAGGACTCCGGTCCGAAGGACTGGTCGACCTACACCTGGTACCAGGTCGGCACCGACCTCGGCGCCGGCGCGTCGGCGATGATCTTCGATGCCGACATCCTCGGCTACTTCATGAACGGCGGCGACAACAAGATGGCCGGCAAGCTGGCCTATGCGCCGTTCGCCGCCAACCCGGCCGCAGCCGCCCCGACCCCGAATATCTGGATCTGGTCGCTCGCCATGTCGTCCTTCTCCAAGGACAAGGACGCCACCTGGCAGTTCCTGCAGTGGGCTTCCGGTCCGGAGCACGGCCTGTTCGGCGCCACCAAGATGGACTTCGTCAACCCGGTTCGCGCCTCGGTGTGGGCTGATCCGATGTTCCGCGAGCGTCTGTCGAAGAGCTATCCGGGATATGTCGAGATGCACGACGTCTCGGCGCCGGGCGCCTCGATCAAGTTCACGGCGCAGCCGCTGTTCTTCGACCTGACCACCGAATGGGCCGCCACCTTGCAGAAGATGGTCGCGAACGAGGTGCCGGTCGACGAGGGTCTCGACCAGCTGGCCGAGAGCGTCAACCGCCAGCTCAAGGACGCCGGCCTCGGCTGACGTTCCTCCCGGCGGGCGCGTCCGTCTCCGTCTCTCCCGTTGCGAGGCGGGCGCGCCCGGTTCCACATTTCAGCCTTTTCAGGCATGATCGCTTCGCCGGGGGGCTTCCCCCGCGAACCCAGAAACCTCCCGCCGCCACGGCGCGCG
>CALMYO010000171.1 GCA_937873685.1 uncultured Paracoccaceae bacterium | reverse complement strand
GGTTGAGCCACACCCCCTCCCGCCCCTCGGGCCACCTCCCCCTTGCAGGGGGAGGAAAACAAGCCCACCGCCACATCCCAAAGCCGCACCGTGCCGACCACGCGGCCAGCCGGGTCGCGCGCAACGAACGCCAGTCCGGGCGACGGCAGCCGCCCGCGCCGCAATTTTTCCGACGATTTGCGCTTGCGGCCCGGCCCCATGGCGGCGTCAAGCAGGTATTCGCGCGCGGCTTCGTCGCCCGGCGTTTCGATGGCGATGGTGAAAGCCGGCGCTACGACGGCGGGGGCGAAAGCGTCAGCAAGTGCTGACGCTTCATCGGCGCTTGAACGAACGGAACCGGCGAGCGGCATCAAATCCCCCTTTGACGCAAAAGGGCTGGAGACTGTCCGGGCGGCGCGCCGCCCGGCGGTTGCGGGAAGAAAGCCTAGATGACGTAGGCTTTGAGCGGCTCGAAGCCGTTGAACGCCACCGAAGCGTAAGTCGTGGTGTACGCACCGGTGCCCTCGATCAGCACCTCGTCGCCGATGGTCAGCGACAAGGGCAGCGCGTAGGGCGCCTTTTCATACAGCACATCGGCGGAATCGCAGGTCGGCCCGGCCAGCACGCAAGGCACGCGTTCGTCGCCGTCGCGCGGCGTGACGATGTCGTAGCGGATAGCCTCATCCATCGTCTCGGCCAGGCCGCCGAACTTGCCGATGTCGAGATACACCCAGCGCACATTGTCGTTCGCCGCCTTCTTCGACACCAGCACCACCTCGGCCTTGATCACGCCGGCATTGCCGACCATGCCGCGGCCGGGCTCGATGATCGTCTCGGGCAGGCGGTTGCCGAAGTGCTTCGACAGTGCATCGAAGATCGCCTCTCCGTAAGCCTTTGCCGACGGAACGTCCTTCAGGTAGCGGGTCGGGAAGCCGCCGCCCATGTTGACGAGCGAAAGCTGGATGCCTTCGTTGGCCAGCGCAACGAACACGCGCTTGGCGTCGGCCAGCGCCGCGTCCCAAGCGTCGAGGTTGGTCATCTGCGAGCCGACATGGAAAGACACGCCGGTGGCGGCGAGGCCGAGATCGCGGGCATGGCGCAGCACGTCCACCGCCATCTCAGGCGCGCAGCCGAACTTGCGCGACAGCGGCCATTCCGCCCCCTCGCCGGAGGTCAGCACGCGGCAGAACACACGCGCGCCGGGCGCGGCGCGGGCGATCTTCTCCACCTCTTCGACGCAATCGACAGCGTAGAGCGAGATGCCAAGCGCATGGGCGCGGGCGATGTCGCGTTCCTTCTTGATGGTGTTGCCGTAGGAGATGCGGTCGGCGGCAGCGCCGGCGTCCATCGCCATCTCGATCTCGGCGACCGAGGCGCAATCGAAGTTCGATCCCATCGAGGCGAGCAGGCGCAGGATTTCCGGGGCGGGATTGGCCTTCACCGCATAGAAGATGCGCGAATAGGGCAGCGCGCGCTCAAACGCACGATAGTTGTCGCGCACCACGTCGAGGTCGACGACGAGGCAGGGGCCGTTCGGGCGGCGGGTGGCGAGGAAGTCGATGATGCGGGCGGTGGCCATGGCGCGTCTCCAATCCGTTCGAAACCGTGCGCCTTGCGGCGCGAGTAACGTTGATGCGAACCGGTCTTGCGACCGGCGCGCACAGGCGTCTGGCGGCGCGGACACGCGCGAAGCTCTCGCTTCGCCGCAGACGCGACGCATGATGCGGATGAAAAGCCTTGCAGCTTCTGTTCCGCGTTTCGCCTTGGATTGGAGGAGTGACCCGTCCGCACGTCCGGCAAGGATGGTAAGCCTCGTTCAGAACCCCGGCATGTGGACTGCCGGCAGAGACCGAAAAGGCCCGACCGTCGTTGCTTCAAGATGTCCCCGCTTTTCCGGTTGGCCGGGAAGCGGCTGGAGCGGTTAGGTCCAGGTACCTTACCGTGTCCCCCACCTTACGGGGATCGGCGGACACCCACAGGCACGTGCGACTTTGGGCAAGCGCGCATGTAGGGACGATGGTTGTCACAATCAACCGGTTTTTCGAATTGTGATGGAAAAACTTCGTGAACCCCGCCGCCAGCGCCGGTCAGGATTAACAGAGGTTTTCGTCGCACCCCGTTCCGGGCCTGCCAAGCTTGCATCATTTGCGCAACCCAATACAAGGCGATTCATGGATACGCTCACCCGCATGCGTGCTTTCATCGATGTCGTGGAGGCGGAAGGATTTTCCGCGGCCTCGCGCAAGCGCGGGCGGTCCAAGGCGCTGTTGTCGAAATATGTGCGCGAACTTGAGGATGAACTCGGCGCGCTGCTCCTCAACCGCACCCCCCGCCAGTTTTCGCTCACCTCGGCCGGCCATGCCTATTTCGTGCGCGCCAGCGAACTGGTGCGCGAGATCGATTCGCTGCAGGAGACGGTGCGCGAGCAGGCTGGCGATTTGCGTGGCGCAATCAAGCTTTCCGCCCCGCGCAGCTTCGCTGATGCCGCGATCGGCCGTTCGCTGATCGATTTCGCTGTCGCCCACCCGGACATCAAACTGGAAATCCATCTCGACGACCGCTTCGTCGACCTGGTGGAAGAGGGGTTCGATCTGGCAATTCGCATCTCGGTGATGGACGATTCCTCGCTGATCGCCCGCAAGCTGGCGCCGTTCCGGCTTGTCTTTTGCGCAAGCCCCGAGGCGATTGCGAAATACGGCGAACCGAGGACGCCGGAGGATCTGGCGAAACTGCCCTGCATCGTCGACACCAATGCCAAGGGCCGCGCCAACTGGCCGTTCGCCGTGCCGGGCGGCGGGGAAATCTCGGTTCCGGTGACCGGCAAGATGGAGGTGAACAGCCCGATGCCGGCGCTTGCCGCGGCCCGCGCCGGGATCGGCTTCACGATGGTGCCAGACTTTTCGGCCCGCGACGATTTGCGGGATGGTACGCTCAAGGAGGTGCTGGGAGACTACGTCCGGCAGTCATCGGGCATCTACGCGGTCTATCCGCATCGCCGTTACTTGCCGGCCAAGGTGCGGGCGCTGGTCGATTTCCTCGCCAACTGGTTTCGCGACTATCCCGCAGCCTGCCCGGACGAGAAGCCATAATTTGGCCGACAATCCGGCTGTATCTGCACCGCTTGCCGAGGGAGAGTAGATCGGGGATGATTCGCAGAACCCTGTCGCTGATTGTTGCGCCGTGCATTGTCGTGGCGGGCATGCCGCCGGCCATGGCGCACCCGCATGTCTTCGCCGAAGCCCGCCTTGAGGTGCTGGTCAATCCCGACAAGACAGTGCAGCAGTTGCGGCATGTCTGGCGTTTCGACGATCTGTTCTCGTCCACCGTGCTGGTGGAGTTCGACGCCAATGCCGACCTGAAGCTCGATGCCGGCGAACTCGACCAGGTGGCCGAAACCGTGACCGCGTCTCTCGCCGAATTCAATTACTTCCAGAATGTCGAAGCGGACGGCAAGACTGTCGAAATGTCGGCGCCGACCGACCTGCGGGCTGATTTCGCCGACAACCAGTTGCTGATCTTCTTCACATCTTCGCCGAAACAGCCGCTTCCGGTCGCCGCCAACCCGTCATTCGGCGTGTTCGACCCGACATTTTATACCGCGATCGAATTTGCCGACGACGACCAGATGGTGCTGGTCGATGCGCCGTCCTCGTGTTCCAAGTCCGTGTTCACGCCCGATCCCGACGAGGCGCTGGCGCAGAATCAGGCGACCCTGACCGAAGCGTTCTTCGAGGATCCCGACGGGAACAACCTCGCCAAGATTTTCGCCACCCGGATGAACGTGAAATGCTGACATCCTCGCTGTTCCAGCGCATGGCCTTGGCGCTCTTCGTTCTGGCTTTGGTGCTTGCGCTCATGCCGATGCTGGCGCATGCCCAATCCTCGCTCGGCATCGGCAACAATGACGGGACAACGGCGCCGACCGGTCCCTTCGCCGGCTTCTTTGCCTGGATCAACGCCCAGCAGCGCGATTTTTACCGGGCGATGACCAACGCCCTGAAGACAATGAAGGACAACCCCGCCGCCGGCGCACTGGTGCTGGCCGGGCTGTCCTTTGCCTATGGCGTGCTGCACGCGGCCGGTCCCGGCCACGGCAAGGCCGTCATTTCCTCCTATGTCGTCGCCAACGAGGTGACGCTGAAGCGCGGCATCGCGCTCTCCTTCCTTTCGGCGATGGCGCAGGCCCTGACTGCCCTCCTGGTGGTCGGCGCGGCGTTCCTCATCCTGCGCGGCAGCGCGGTGCGCATGACAGACGCCGAGCGCTTCCTTGAGATCGCCTCCTATGCCCTGATCGCCGCCTTCGGCGCATGGCTGACATGGAAGAAGCTGCGCAAGATGTTCCCCCGCCTGCAGCCTTTCGGTCTCGCGGCGCCGGCGCCGGCCCTGGCGCTCGCCGGACATGGCGCCATGGCTGTGGCGGACCATGCCAGCCAGCGCGAGATACATGGGCACGAGCACGCGCATCCGCACCGCCATGGCCACGATCATCATCACAATCATGGCCATGAACACGGTGGCGAACACCATCGCTGGCACGGGCACGATCAAGATCATGATCATTCGCACGACCATGGCGACGAAAACCGGCAGGCAGCCCGGATGAGCCATGCGGCGCATGCACATCACGACCACGTCCATGATCATCACCATGGGCATGGGCATGGGCATGGGCATGGGCATGTTCATGGTCACAGTCACAGCCACGATCACGGCCATGCACAAGCCCACGACCATCACCACGCCCACAGCCATGCGCCGGGCGAGGTCTGCGCGGATTGTGGCCATGCGCACATGCCGGACCCGGCCATGCTGCGCGAATCGCTGGATGCGCGCGCGGCCTGGTCGGCAGTGCTGGCGGTCGGCCTGCGTCCGTGTTCGGGCGCGATCATCGTGCTGACCTTCGCGCTGCTGAACGGGCTCTACCTCGGCGGCATCCTGTCGGTCTTTGCCATGGCTGTCGGCACGGCGATCACCGTGTCGGTGCTGGCGTCGCTGGCGGTCTTCGCCAAAACGCGGGCGCTGCGCTTCTATGGCGACCGAGACAGCGCCGCGACTGTGCTGAACGGCATCGAACTTGCCGGCGCGCTGGTGGTGCTGCTGCTTGGCCTTGTGCTTTTGCGCGCCGCGCTGTTGTGATTTCGGGAGTTGCCGGACAAGGCGGTCTTTGAAGCGCCGGGCGCAAAAGCTTGGCCGCCGGGAACCTGCCCTCATTCCTTCTTGAAGCCCTACTCGTCGACGAACACAGGGGCGGGCGGGCGATCGAGAAGCCAGAGATCGTAGGTCGCCAGCGTATCGTCGCCCCGCCGACGTTCAACGGTTCCAATCCTGCGCGCGACATCCTTGAGCCGCGCCGGCATGCGTTTGCCGTCAATCTGGCCCTGCCGCGTCACCAGCAACGCCGGCCAGCCGAGCTTTCGCGCATCGGGCGCGGGCAGAAAGCGATAGCGAATTCGCTGGTCGAGTTGCTCAACGGGGAGCGTTCCGCTGGTCCAGGCTTGGTAGGTCGCGAGCCAACCGGTCATGCCGTAGTCGCCAAGCGTGGCGATGAATGCGGCGTCATTCTCTTTCGCTGCGCGTTCGATTGTGCGGGCCGTCTCGCGCCAGCCATGCATTTCCGCTGTCGGATCGCGAAATGGGGTTTTCGGCCAGCCCGACCAGGCATGGGCAAAAACGACGGCGAGAACTAGCGCTGCAAATGGCGCATGCCAACGACGAAGAAACCGCAGCAACCGCGCGAACCGGGGCGCATCCGGGCGCCATTCGATCGCCGCCCAAGCGGCGATCAGGGCCAGCGGCGCAACGAGCGGCATCGTCCAGTTGCCCTGCACGCGGCTGTGCGTGCCGTGGAACATGAAATAGGCAAGCAGCGGCAAGGTGGTCCAAACAAGCAGCGCCAGCACGGCGTTGCCGCGCGTGGAGCGTCGCCTCGCCCAAAGTCCGAGACCTGCCGCGGAAAACAGGAAAAGCGCCGGCAACATGAAACCGGCCTGCCCGGCAATGAACTCGGGGATGTAGCGCAACCCCGCCCATCCCTCGGTGAAGCCGCTGCCGGAGCGGCCGAACTGCTTGATGAAGGTCGCCCAGCCGTTCTGCGCATTCCATGCCACGTTGGGCGCAAACAGGGCAAGCGCCGCCACGCCGCCGGCCCACAGCCGCCAGTCTGCGAACCAGCGGCGACGCTGGGGGTAAAACGCAAGCCACAGCACGATGCCTGCGCCGAGAAACAAGTTGGTGTATTTCGCTTGCAGGCCGAGCCCGGCAAAGACGCCGAACGCGATCCACCACCAGCCGGCGCCTGAACGCGCAAGCTCCGCCCCGCACCACAGACAAAGCGCCCAGAACAGGGCGGATGGCGCATCGGGCGTTGCGACAAACAGGCCGACGCCCGCGGCGAGCGACAGGTTGAACCAAAGCACGGCAAGCGGGGCGATGCGCAAATCGTCGAAACCCAGCCGCCCGATGCGCCAGACGGCGGCCGAGATTGCAATTGTGGACAGGATTGTCGTCAGCCGCACGGCCAGTTCGCCGTCCGGCAGCATCGCGCGGCCGGCGGCGATGAACCATGCGATTGCCGGCGGATGATCGAGATAGCCGGGGGCAGGGGCGGTTGACCACAGCGCGTAGTAGGCTTCATCGCGCACCAGATCGGTGTTGGCGGCAACGAGCAGTTTCACCGCGGCAATGGCGATCACGATGGCGGCGATAGTCGGCGAGCCCATCCAGCCGGGCATTTGTCTCGGCGGTGGTGTGCAGGCTGCTTGCGCAGCGCTGCCTTGAAAAGACGGCGTTGTCATGCGTCCTGGCCTATCCGGGCCGGTGCGCGCTCGTCAAACGGCGAAGACGCAATAGTGCTCAGGCCGCCTGCAACAGCTTGTCGACCTCGTTGACGAGATCGCGCAGATGGAACGGCTTCGACAAGACCTTGGCGTCTTTCGGCGCGTTGGAATCGGGATTGAGCGCCACCGCGGCAAAGCCGGTGATGAACATCACCTTCAGGTCCGGGTCGAGTTCGGTGGCGCGGCGCGCCAGTTCGATCCCATCCATTTCGGGCATCACGATATCGGTCAGAAGCAGGTTGAACGGTTCTTCACGCAGCCGGTCGTAAGCGCTGGCGCCGTTGTCGAAATCGGTGACGTCGTAGCCTGCCTTTTCCAGCGCTTTCACCAGAAAGCGGCGCATGTCATCGTCGTCTTCCGCCAAGAGGATGCGTTGCATGTGCGCTTTCCGTCCCGAACCGTTTGTCTGTCGCCGGCATAAAGTCCGGACCTGGTAAAAATCAAGTTTATCGGACGCCGCGCGAACGGGGCGTCGACCGTTCGGCGCTGCCTGTCCACTTCGGACCGCGACATCTAGACACGCCGCGCGGCAACTGGCAAGCTTCGCGATAGGCAAATCACCAGCGTGTCGGGAGTGGGCGAAACGCAATGCAGTTTGACATCGATTGCACCGATGGTCCGGCCTTCGAGATCCTGCATCCTGTCGTGCATTCCGCCCCGTTCGTGTTCAACTCGCCGCATTCCGGACGCAGTTATCCGCGCGGCTTTCTGGAGCAATCGCGTCTCGATGCGCTGACGATCCGCCGTTCGGAGGATTGCTATGTCGACGAACTCTACGCCTTTGCGCCGCGGCTCGGCGCACCGCTGCTGAAAGCCAACTTTCCACGCGCCTGGCTCGATCTCAACCGCGAGCCCTATGAACTCGATCCGAAGATGTTCCGCGATTCGCTGCCGTCCTACGCCAATACGCG
Organism: uncultured Paracoccaceae bacterium; assembly: GCA_937873685.1. Classification (GTDB taxonomy): domain Bacteria; phylum Pseudomonadota; class Alphaproteobacteria; order Rhizobiales; family Rhizobiaceae; genus CALMYO01. The sequence continues at coordinate 14,130 of CALMYO010000171.1, read as the reverse complement.
CTCGGTGCGCGTCGCGGGCGGGCTTGGTACCGTGCCACGCCTGGTCGCCGAGGGACAGGAAATCTATACGCGACGGCTCTGTTACGCGGAGGCCGAGGCGCGTATCAACGGCGTCTACAAGCCCTATCACGAAACCCTGCGCAACATGATCGCCCGCACGCACGGGCATTTCGGCTATGCGGTGCTGATCGATTGCCACTCGATGCCGGCAAACGTGCGTACCGGCGACAATGAAAAACCTGATTTCATCATCGGCGACCGGTTTGGCGCGAGCGCCGCGCCGGAATTGACGCGTACCGCAATCTCCATCCTTCGCCGTATGGGCTATACGGTGGCGGTCAACAAGCCCTATGCCGGCGGCTTCATCACCGAGCACTACGGACGGCCGGCGCGCGGTCTGCATGCTCTGCAGGTGGAGGTCAATCGCGGGCTTTACATGAATGAGGCGACGCTGGAACGAACTGCCGGCTATGAGGCGCTGCGCGAGGATCTCGCCTGGTTCTGCGGCGAACTCATGGCTTTGCCGGACCGCCTGTTCGCCGATATGCGCCTTGCGGCGGAATAGGCGAAAAAAAGACCGCGTTGCCGGGCAACGCGGTCAAGTCTAGGGAGGAAACGCCCAAGGAGGGCATTGGCAGGCGAACCCGCCAAGACCCAATTTATGGTGCGGTGCACAAAAATTCAAGCCCGGAAATTGACCGACCGGTAAAATTTCCGTTTCCGAAATGTCACAACAATTGCCGGAGTTGCGAATGTCCGCTCTTCCCGATCGCGCGTTCCTGCGCCAACTTGCGGCGCTTGCCGCAGCCGAGACGTTGCCGCGCTTCCGCACGGCTGTCGGCGTCGACAACAAGCTTGCGCAAGGCTTCGATCCGGTCACGGAAGCAGACCGCGCCGCCGAGCGGGTCATCCGCGCCGCCATACGCGCCCGGTTTGCCGATCACGGCATTGTCGGCGAGGAATACGGCGCTGAACTGGCCGACGCAGAGCATGTCTGGATCATCGATCCGATCGACGGCACGCGCGCCTTCGTCTCAGGCGTGCCGGTCTGGGGCACACTTGTCGGGCTGACGACGCAGGGGCGCGCCACTCACGGCATGATGGCCCAGCCTTTCACGGGTGAATTGTTCGTCGCCGATGAGGGCGGCGCCTATCTCGAACATGGCGGCAAGGAGACGCCACTGGTCACGCGCAAGGGCGTGGGGCTTGGCGAAGCCGTCATGTTCACCACTACGCCTGCGCTGTTCACCGGGGCCAGGCGCGAAGCCTACGAATCGGTGGAGCGCACGGTGCGCCTCGCCCGCTACGGCTGCGATTGCTACGCCTATGCTCTCCTTTCCGCAGGTCACGTCGATCTCGTGGTCGAGACGGGTTTGCAGAGCTATGACATCGCCGGGTTGATTCCGCTGATCGAGAAAGCGGGCGGGGTTGTCACCACCTGGGCGGGCGCGCGGGCCGAAGGCGGCGGCGATATCGTCGCGGCCGGATCGCCTGAGATTCATGCGGCCGCGATCGCCATGCTGCGAGACGCGGCCGGGTAGGACGCTACTTTACTTTCCGCGTGTGCTCGGCCATGCCGCCCCGGCCATCAGCACCGGAGCATCGATTCGCCATGTCCAGCCAGCACGATCTCGACACCGCCATCGCCATGGCACGGCTCGCCGGCGCGCTGGCGCTGAAGCACTTCCGCGCCATCGACCAGCTGACCATCGAGCAAAAGGGCCATCAGGATCTGGTGTCGAACGCCGACAAGGAGGTGGAGACCCTGATCCGCGCCGAGATCGCCAGGCACTGGCCAAACGACGGCATCGTCGGCGAGGAGCATGGGGTGGAAGCGGGCACGTCGGGCGCGGAGTGGGTGATCGACCCGATTGACGGAACGGCGAATTTCGTGCGCGGCATTCCACAATGGTGCGTCTCGATTGCGCGTGTGCGCGGCGGAGCGCCGGAGATCGGCGTGGTGTACGAGCCGGTGTCGGACGAGATGTTTGCGGCGCGGCGCGGCGGCGGGGCGACCGTGAACGGGAGGCCGATGCGGGTCGCGCCAGCGCGGGATCTTACCGAGGGTTCGGTCGGCACGGGGTTTTCGGCCCGCATCGAAGCGGCCCACGTGGTCGCGGCAATCGGCGAGATTATCGCGAAGGGCGGCGTGTTCTTCCGAAACGCGTCGGGCGCGCTGATGCTCGCATACGTCGCATCCGGACGGCTGATCGGCTATATTGAGGAGCACATGAATTCCTGGGATTGCATGGCAGCACTGCTCATGGTGGAGGAGGCCGGTGGCGTCGTCCTGCCGCTCGATCCGGCGACTTGCGTTGCCGAGGGCGGCAAGATCGTCGCGGCAGGGCCGGGCGTCTATCCCGAGATCCTCGGCATTGCGGAGCGGACATTCGGGGTTTGAAAGCCGCGCCTGGCGAGCTGGCGGCAAAAAATCGCCCCTACTTCGCGGCCTTTTCCACTTCCGCGATGAGAGATTGCGCCACGATCTGCGGCGTCAGCGGGCCGACATGCTTGTAGCGGATCGTTGAATCCGGACCGACGACATAGGTTTCGGGCACGCCGTAGACGCCCCATTCGATCGCCGCGCGTCCTCTGGAATCGGCGCCGACGGCGACAAACGGATTGCCGAGTTGGCCAAGGAAGCGCAGCGCGTTCTCCGCCTTGTCCTTGTAGTTGATGCCGACCAGCTGGAAACGCGGGTCGCGCGCCATCGCCATCAGAACCGGGTGCTCCTCGCGGCAGGGCGCGCACCAGGATGCCCAGACATTGACCACCGTCACCTTGCCGGCAAAGATCGCCGGATCGAGACCTGGCAACTGGACGCCGTTCGCCTGAAGGCCCTCGACAGGCGGCAGGGATTGCGACGGCGCGGGCTTGCCGATCAGCGCCGACGGCACGACATCGCTGCCGCCGCCGCGCATCAACTGCACGAGAAACACGGCCGACAGCGCAAAGAACAGGATGACCGGCAGCCAGACGGCCAGTCTCAAACCGCCCTTGCCAGGCGCTTGTTGCGACGAAACGTCTTCCTTCATGATGTGGTTGGGGCCGGGGCGTTGCGTCTTCCAGCGCCCGACCGCTCGAGTTCCGCCAGTTCGCGTCGACGTGCGCGGGCGTCGGCGATGACCCAAATGACGAGTCCGACCATGGCGAGGCTGGTCACGGCGTAGCTTGCGACGACAAAGGCGAGATGGCCGCTCATGACCGGCCGGCCTTTGCGGCAAGTTTGCGCATGGTGGCAACGCGGCGACGCCAGATTTCATTACGCATGGCGGCCATATGCAGGGCAAAGAAGGCCAGCGTGAAGCCAAGGGCCATCACCAGCAACGGCCAAAGCAGCGAGGGGTGGATCGTCGGCCCGTCCATGCGGAACACCGATGCCGGCTGGTGCAGCGTGTTCCACCAGTCGACCGAGAACTTGATGATCGGGATGTTGATCGAGCCGACCAGCACCAGCACCGCGACCGGCCGCGCCGCCTTTACCGGCTCGTCGATCGCCCGCGTCAGCGCGATGATGCCGAGATACATGATGAACAGCACGAAGACCGAAGTGAGGCGGGCATCCCACACCCACCACGTGCCCCACATCGGCTTGCCCCACAGCGAGCCGGTGACGAGCGCAAGGAAGGTGAAGGTCGCGCCGATCGGCGCCGCCGCCTTGACCGAAACGTCGGCGAGCGGATGGCGCCACACCAGCGAGCCGATCGCCGAGACGGTCATGACGCCGTAGCACATCATCGCCAGCCAGGCGGCCGGGACATGGATGAACATGATGCGCACTGTCTCGCCCTGCTGGTAATCCTGCGGGGCCGTGAAGCTCATCCACAAGCCGGCGGCTATGACGAGGGCGGCCAGTCCGGAGAGCCAGGGCAGCACGGCGGTCGCAAGCGCGAGAAAGCGCGTCGGATTGGCCAGTTGCGTGATCGAAAAGCCGGCGGATGTCGTGGTGTCGCTCATGCCAGGCTTTGTAGTGCGTTTGGCGGCGATGTACAATTGGCCGCTTGTCGCAGCAGGCGCGCGCTGAATTGCGGTTTCATCTTGATTCGCGCGGTCAAAACGGCGACAAGGTCGCCGGCGCCGAATAACAGCCTGTGCGCTGCCTCATGTGTGCGTCCCGGTAGCTCAGCAGGATAGAGCAACGGTTTCCTAAACCGTAGGTCAGGGGTTCGAATCCCTTCCGGGACGCCATTCTCAAGCCGCGTCGGCGAATTCCGCACCGGTCTTGGCGCCGGTGATGTAGGCGACGACGTCCTGGCCGTCGGTCTCTTCCTTTTTCAGATTGGCGACGATGCGACCGCGGCGGAACACGACGATCCGGTCGACGAGATCGAACACTTGGCGCATGTTGTGGCTTATCAGGATCAACGGTTCGCCATGCTCCTTGAGCGTGCGGATGATGTTTTCCACCTGTGCGGTTTCCTGTACGCCGAGCGCCGCAGTCGGCTCGTCCATGATCACCATCTTGGAGGCGAAAGCGGCGGTGCGGGCGATTGCCACGCATTGGCGCTGTCCGCCGGACATGTTGCGGATGGTGCTGGACAGGCTTGGAATTTTCACCGCGGTCTTTTCCAGCGCCCGCATCGTGGCTTCGCGCATGCCGCGCCGGTCGAGAATGGAGAAGGGGCCTAGATTGAAGCGAATCTTCTCGCGGCCGAGAAACAGGTTGGAGGGCACGTCGAGATCGTCGGCGAGCGCAAGGTTCTGGAACACCGTCTCGATGCCGGCCTCGCGCGCTTCCAACGGATTTTCGAAATGCACTTGCTGGCCGTTGAACCAGATCCTGCCCGAGGTGCGTTGTTCCACCGCCGTGATCTGGCGCACAAAGGTGGATTTGCCCGCGCCGTTGTCGCCCATGATGGCGACATGTTCGCCCTTGTGCAGTTCGAAATCGGCCCCCTGCAGCGCGTGCACGCCGCCGTAATGCTTGGTCAGGCCCTCGGTCTTCAGGATGATGTCGCTCATCGCAGCCTCCACCGTCACGACCGCGCCGATGCGCGGCGTTGCCGCCACTGATCCAGCACCACGGCGCCGACGATGATCGCGCCCTTGACCATCTCCTGATAATAGGCGTCAAGGCGTATCGAGGTGAAGCCCGAGATGATGACTGAAAAGATCATCGCGCCGAGCACCGTGCCAACGATCGAGCCGCGGCCGCCTGAAAGCGAGACGCCGCCGATGACCGCCATGGCGATGGCGTCGAGCTCGTACATCACGCCCATGCCGGCCTGCGCCGTGAGGTTCTTCGAGGTGAGCAGGATCGCGGCGATGGACGAAAGCAGCCCGGCAATGGCGTAAACCATGGTCTTGTGGCGCGCCACGTTGATGCCGGACATGCGCGCGGCGTCCTCGTTGGAGCCGATCGCGTAGGTGTGCTTGCCGTAGAGCGTGTAGCGCATGATGCAATAAAACAGCGCCGCCAGCAGGAAGAACATCACCGCCGGGTTCTGCCCAGGCCATTGCACGAGGCCGAAGGTCAGGCCGCCGAGCAGGTCGCCATTGGCAAGGCTGCCATAGGATTCGGTGGGGAAGGAAACCGGTTGGCCGTTCGACCACCAGCGCGCCACGCCGCGCGCCGAAACCATCATGCCCAGCGTGGCGATAAAGGGTGGAATACGGGTGTAGGCGACGAGCAACCCGTTGATCAGGCCGGCCAGCAGGCCGCAGGCAAGGCCGACGGCGATCGGTACGATCACTGGCAAATCCATCGCCCAGTCGCCGAACACGGCCTTCGGGTTTGGGTTGCCGTTGACCGTCGCGGTCTGCGCGAAGCTCATCACAATCATCGCCGTGGCGCCCACCACGGAACCGGAGGACAGGTCGATGCCGCCGGTGATGATCACCTGGGTGACGCCGAGCGAGATGATGCCGATGATCGCCACCTGCAGCAACATGATGTCGATGCGCTGCTGGTTGAAGATCGCGTCCACATTGGCGCGCGTGTTGAACAGGAAACTGCCGCCATAAAACCTGTTCAGCAGCTCGAAGACGACGACGATGATGATCAGCGCTAGGAACACGCCGGCTTCCGCCGGCAGGGCGTTCTTGCGCTTGTCGAATGACAGTCCCCCGATGCCATCTGGCGTGGCCGCCATCTGCGCCTCCCCGTGGTTCATTCCTGCCAGAAGGGCGGCGCAGGCTTGCGCCGCCCCTCGCCGGCAAGTTCACCTTGCGGCGCGGGCGCGCCGCCGGTCAATGGCCATGTCAGTTCTTGGAGAGGTAATTGCCGATGTTCTCCGGCGTCACCAATTCGAACGGCACCCACACTTTCTGGTCAACCGCTTCGCCCTTGGACAGTTTGACAGCGGCCTCGAGCGCGCCCGAACCCTGGGCGGATGCGTTCTGGAACACCGTCACGTCGAGGTCGCCGGCCTGCATGGCGGCAAGCGCGTCCTGAGTGGCGTCAATACCGCCAACCTGGACCGACTTCATGTCGATGCCGGCGGCCTTCATCGCCTGGATGGCGCCGATCGCCATCTCGTCGTTGTTGGCGATCACGCCGTCAAACGGCGTGTTGGTCGACAGCCAGTTGGTCATCAGGTTCTGCGCCTGGTCGCGGCTCCAGTTCGCGGTCTGCTGGTCGATGACGGTGATCTTCACCTTGCACTTGCCGGCGTTGATGACGTCGTAGATGTCCTGCGTGCGCTGCACGGCCGCCTGGTTGGACAGTTCGCCCTGCATCACGTAAACACTCACCTCCGACTTGCCCTCGGCCGCCCAGTTGTCGCACAGCTGGATGGTTTCGAGCGTGCCGGAATCGACTTCGTTCGAGGCGACGAAGGCCTGGTTGTCGGGCAGCGAGTCGATGTTGATCGGCTGGCGGTTCACATAAACCAAAGGCACGTTGGCCTTGGCGGCCGCATCGGTCATCGCCTGGGGGGCCGAGGGGTCGACCGGGTTGACGATGATGGCGGCGACGCCGGCCGCGATGAAGTTGTTGATCTGGTCGAGCTGCTTTGCAACGTCATTCTGCGCATCCTCGATCTGCACGTCAAGGCCCATCTCCTTGCCCTTGGCGTCGATGCCGTTGCGCAGCACGGTCAGGAAGTTGTCGTCGAACAGCGCCATCGTCACACCGATCTTCTCGGCCATGGCCGAAGACGTCATCAGCATGGCGGTTGCTGCTGCCAGGATGAGTTTCTTCATGTCAGTTCCTCCACTTGTGGCGTCCGGCGGCGCCGATTGTTCCGGAATTTCCCCTGCGGGAACGCGCCGGGTCGCACTTCCGCGACCCGGATAAAACAGAATTCCTGTACCGTATACGCAAAGGAATGAAACGTTCATTCCATTTTTTGGCGAAGGCGTCAAGCCATAATGTCGCCGGTCTCTCGCGCCAGCAGCGCAATGCTTGCCGCAAGTGCGGTCCTCGGATCAGCGATGGCATGCACGAGCGGCGAAAATACCTCGAATGAGAACGCGCCTGCATATCCGGCGGTTCGAAGTGCGCGGATCTGCGCGACGTTGCCCAGCCTGTCGCGATCGTCGACAAGAATGCGGTCGGCGTCCTGCATCTGCTCTGGCTCCAGTGCCGGGTCGACAACGCCGGAGATGTGGACGATGCCGGTAAGCTGAGGGAAGAAATCCGTGTCGCCGGCAAGGTGATGGTGGAAGGTGTCATGCACCAGCAGGAAGCGTCCGCCGCCGCCAACCGCCTCGATCGCGGCCATTGCATCGGCCTTGCGGCGAAGCGAGGAGGATACGAAGCCAAGCGGTTCGACCAGCGCGATCATGTCCGCCTTGTCCAGCATCGGCAGGATTTCGCCGAGCGAACGACGCAACGCCTCGTCGCGCTCGCCTTGGGCATAGTGCGGCGCATCGTTGCGCGGGATCAGGCTGATCGATTCCGCCCCGGCTTCCACGGCCTGGTCGATCAGCACTTGAACCTTGCCCCGCATCGCCCCGGACCAGGCGTTGAACCCGTAGGCTTCCGACAGGCCGAGCAGGCGCATCCCCGATGCACGGGCATGCGCGCCGATCGCCGCCGGCGTTTCGCCGTCAAAGAAGGCGGCTTTGGTCAGTCGTTTGTCGGCAAGATCGTTGCGCAGTTCGACGCCGGCGCAGCCGAGCGATGCAGCAAGGTCGATGAAGGCGCGGCAATCGAGGCGAGGGGTGGTGATGTGATTGAGAGCGAAATGCACTGGCCGGGACCCCATCGCAAATGCGCCGCGAATGCAGCATGCGTTCACAAATCCAACGGGGCGCGAGCGGTCAAGTTTCGCCTTGCGCTTTCATGCACGCATGACGGTTTCTTCCGCTATCCTGCGAGAATCCATCATCCCGTCATCCCGTCATCGCGGCGTCACAGGCTTTCGGGAACATGCAGCGAGAACGGAAGGAATACCTGCCCGGGTTTCTCCGCCGGTCCGTTTCGCAGCGATTGCACCATCATGTCGACGAGCGAGCGGCAGAGTCTGTCGAGCGGCGTGGCGATCGCCCCGACGATCAGATGGTCGTACAGTGCTGCGATGGTTTCCGGCACCAGCTCGTTGACGATGACGCTTGGCGGATTGTCGAGGCGCAGTTCGCGCAGCGCCGTGATCGCGCCCTCGAACCCGCCACCGGCGACATAGAAGCCCGCAAGGTCGGGGTGACGCTCCACCAGGCTCAATGTCGCCTCGTGCGTCACTTCCTTGGTGTCGAGGTTCACGAGAGTGTCCAGAACCCTGAAATGCGGCGCGTGCTCGCGAAAGAAGCTGCGAAAGCCGGTCTCGCGCAGTTCATGTCCGTGCCAGCGATGGCTGCCGACGAACACCGCGACCGTGCCCGGCTTCGGCGCCGTGCGCGAAATCAGCCAGGCGGCCGTTCGTCCGACCTTGATGTTGTTCAGTCCGACATAGCTTTCACGCACGCCTTGCGCACAATCCGACAGCAGCGAAAACACCGGCACGCCACGCGCCTTCAGCCCTTCCACCGCCCGGGTGACCAGATGATGATCCAGGCTCGCAACCGCGATCGCCTGCGACTTTCCCGCCAGCAGATCCAGTCCGGCGACGAAATCCGGCGGTGTCTGCGTTTTCACGTATTCGATCTGCGCGATGCCGCGCACGCCCGGCGTCTCCTCAACCGCGCGCGTCAATGCGGCCGCGAATGATCGGTAGAATGCCTGATCTTCCTTCAGCAGCAGGAAACCGAGCCGCACGACCGGCAGGTCGCGTTCGATCCTTTGCCGGATCAACCCGGCCGCATGGTAGCCGATGACGCGCGCCGCGTCGTATACCTTGCGCGCCGTCTCCTCGCGCACGCGATGGCGCCCGTTCAGGACACGGTCGACGGTGGCGACGGAAACGTCGGCGCGCGCTGCGATGTCGGCGATTGTCGGTCGGGAGCTCATGACCGCAGACAATGATGGCGATGCGTCAAGGAGTCAATCATCAACGCATCCGCGATGATAGAAAAAACAGCAACACGGTTGCTGCCGCCGACGCAGCCGCTTAATTTGCGCTCACTTCTCAGGAGCGACGCATGACCACACGCGACTATTCCCTCGTCGGCGACGACGCCCGGCGTGCCGTGGAGACCGGTCTTGCTTCCGCAGAATGGTATCACACCGACGTGCCGCGCAAGACGATGAAGGATCTGATGCAGCGCTCCGACACCCGGGCAACGCGCGACACCATCCTGTGGCTCGGGTTAATGGCCCTATTCGCCGGAATCGGGATCTGGTTGTGGCCGTCCTGGTGGTCCGCGCCGTTCTGGCTGGCCTACGGCGTGTTGTACGGATCGGCGTCGGATTCGCGCTGGCACGAATGCGGCCACGGAACGGCATTCCGGACCAAGTGGAAGAATGACGCCGTCTACCAGATTGCCTGCTTCATGATCATGCGCAACCCGGTGACCTGGCGCTGGAGTCATGCCCGTCACCATACCGACACCTACATTGTCGGCCGCGATCCAGAGATCGCGGTGATGCGCCCGCCGGACTTCCTGAAGATCCTGCTGGCCTTCGTCGGCGTGCTCGACGTCTGGGCAGCGATGACGGCGATGCTGCGCTACGCCGCTGGCGTCGTCAGCGCCGAGGAAAAGGACTTCGTGCCGCAATCGCAGTGGCCGCGGATGATCCTTGTCGCCCGGATCTGGACGCTGATCTATGCCGTCACGATTGCGGCCGCCCTGTGGATGGGTTCGATCCTTCCCCTGATGGTGATCGGATTGCCACGCATGTACGGTGCATGGCACTTCATCATGACCGGTTTGTTGCAGCACGGCGGTCTTGCCGACAACGTCACCGATCACCGGCTGAACAGCCGTACGGTTTACATCAATCCGGTCAGCCGCTTCGTCTACTGGAACATGAATTACCATGTCGAACACCACATGTTCCCGATGGTGCCCTATCACGCGCTGCCAAGGCTCCATGCCGCGATCAAGGACGATCTTCCCGCGCCGACGCCATCGATCCTTGCCGGCTATCGCGAGATGTGGCCGGCATGGAAACGCCAGCTTCGCTACGAGGATTACTTCATTCGCCGCGAATTGCCGCCGACGGCAAGACCGTTCAAGGCCGAACTGCACGACCTGCAGCGTTCCGATCTTCTTGCCGCCGAATAGCATCGCAACTCATCACCAAACGGGAGAATCCGCATGGCCGGCTGGATCTACGCTTGTGCGACGGACGACATCGACAGGGAGGACGTGACCCGCTTCGATCACGAAGGGCGAACCTATGCGATCTACCGCAGCCCCGACAATACGTTTCATGCGACCGACGGCCTGTGCACACACGAAAAGGTCCATCTTTGCGACGGCCTTGTGATGGACGACATCATCGAATGCCCGAAACATAACGGCCGCTTCGACTACAAGACCGGCGAAGCGATGGGAGCGCCGGCTTGTATCGATCTCAAGACCTACCCGGTGAAGGTTGAGGGCGACGAGGTCTATATCGGGATCGGCTGAGTTTGCGCCATGCGCGTCGCCTTGAGATTTGCGCTTGTCGTTCCGCGCAGGCGTCGCCGGGCTGAGGCGGACGTCAGCGGCTGAATCACCGGGCGCAAGGGTCTGTTTGGCAAGTGCCGATGCGCCGAGCCCGTACCACGCCCGGGAACGTGATCCTAGAGCGTTGTTCGATCAACTTGAATCGTTTGGACGGCGTGATCTTGCGTGCCTTGCAAGGAGCGGAACGCGACGCGGTGCGAGCACCGTTAGCGTTTCGCGACGATGTCCAGGGCGTGCGAGACCAAGTCCAAACGATTGCAGTTGCAAACTGAAACAATGGCTTGCCCGCCTCGGCTTGGCGGTCTTTTTCCGCTTCGGCCGCGTCGAAATCCTCGCGCGTTACTAGGGAAACGCCGCGCCCAGTCTAGCGTAGTCGGAATGTCGCGCCGGACGCTCCACCACGGTCCTGTTCTTCGGGTTCTTCAGCTCGTAGCGGCCGTTTTCGATCTCTTCCTTCCAGCCGTCCTTGTAGACGACCTCGATGTTGCGGCCCCTGCGTTCCGCGCGCTGCACCTGCCCGCCGAACGACGCCGTTTGCCGCTCCCGGCCCCTCGTGTCACGGCCCTTGCCGCGGTCATCGCCGTCATCGTCGGCGCCGCGACCGCGGCCGCGGCCCCTGCCGCCATCATCCTTTCCGGAGTCGCGGTCGTTGTCGTCCGAACCGCCTTTTCCCGAGCCGCTGCTGCCGGAACCGCTGCTCTCGGAATCGCTCCCCGAACCGGACCCGCCATCCGAGTCCGAATCGCTATCCTTGGCGCTTGCTGCTGTCGGGGCAAGCGCCGTCGCCGCAGTCGCCACAAGCATTGCGACCAGCACCGCTGTACGGCTCAACAGCAGTCTTCTCGTCAGGGGGAGCTCACGGTCGTTCATCTGGACACCCTACGCCTCATCGGCGCCAAACGGGATTCCGGTCCGGCCGTTTCGGACCATTGCGGCAAGCGTTCGGACCTTGGTCCGAACGAGAATACGGGATCCGCCGGACCGTGCCGGAGGATCCCGCCGATTCAGGTCAGGATGCGTCTCCGGTTAGCGATCGCCGCGGCCCTGGTCCGGCGTGCCGTCATCGTCGGTGGAGCCGCCGGTCGGGCGGGTGGTGGGCCGGTCGCCGCGACCCTGGTCCGGCGTGCCGTCGTCGCTGCCGGGCGTCGGATTGTCGTCGGTGCGGTCGCGTCCGCCACGGCGGCCACCCCGGTCGCCACGTTCTCCGCCGCGGCCGCCGCCGGACGAGGCGCCGTCATCGCCGCCGCGACCGCGGCCCTGGCGTGCTTCGGCCGAAGTCGACTTGAAGGCAAGGCCGTCATCGTTGAAGGCGATCTCGACCGGCACGGCGGCCGTGGCGAAAGCGATTGCGGCGGCGGCGACGCCAAGGGCGAGGCGGCGGGTGATAGTGGTGGTCATGGGTCAGTCCTCCGTTTGTTTTGCGCCGGTGAGCGCTGTGAACGAGAGGAAGCTAACCGATGGAAAAATCACATGAAACCGGCCGGGGACCATTCCCGGCCGCACCCCGCCGTTGGGCCGTCGCCGCGTCGGACGATGGTCCGGACCAACCGACCGGACCTTTGTCGGATCAGCCGGCGTTTGCCGGTTTTTTCGCCAGTACTGCGTCGATATCGGCGGCAGAGTGGCGCTCGGCCAGTTGCTCGTTCTCGTCGCCGAAAACACGGTTGACGATGCGGCCGCGTTTCACGGCCGGCCGCTCGAAAACCTGCCTTTGCCAGCGCAACACGTTCGTATAGCCATCCGCCTCGATGAAGGTGGCGCTGTCGCCATAGATCTTTCCGGCGACGAGAACGCCATACCAGGGCCAGATCGCCATGTCGGCGATGGAGTATTCTCTTCCCGCCATGAACTCGTTGTCGGCCAGATGGCGATCGAGCACGTCGAGCTGGCGCTTGATCTCCATGGTAAAGCGGTCGATGGCGTATTCGATCTTGACCGGCGCATACATGTAGAAATGGCCGAAGCCGCCGCCGAGATAGGGCGCCGAGCCCATCTGCCAGAACAGCCAGTTCAGCGCCTGCGTGCGCGCGGCCGGGTTTTTCGGCAGGAAAGCGCCGAACTTCTCGGCCAGGTAAAGCAGGATCGAGCCGGATTCGAACACCCGCACCGGCTCCGCGCCGCTGCGGTCGAGCAGGGCCGGGATCTTCGAGTTCGGATTGACCGACACAAATCCGGAGCCGAACTGCTCGCCGTCGCCGATCTTGATCAGCCAGGCATCGTACTCGGCGTCATGGCCGGCGGCGAGCAGCTCCTCCAGCATCACCGTCACCTTGACGCCGTTCGGCGTCGCCAGCGAGTAGAGCTGCAACGGGTGCGAACCGACCGGCAGGTCCTTGTCATGCGTCGGCCCGGCGATCGGACGGTTGATGCTGGCGAACTGGCCGCCGGACGGCTTGTTCCACACCCACACGCGCGGCGGGGTATATTCGGTGTCGGACATCGGTTGTCTCCGGGGAGGTAAGGTAGGGCGGGATCACCCCAAGATGGCGCGCCCGCGCGGCCGGGGCAAGGGTGGCGTGTTGTTCATGGCGCGTGATTGCGGTATCGTGAGTGGATGAAAGAGAAAACGGCAATCGAGATCGACGCCACCCTGTTGGCCTTTGCCCAGGCGCGGATTGCCGATGGAGAGTATGCGAACCTCGACGAGGTTGTCGCCGCGGGAATCGTGGCGTTGCGCGAAAACGCTGCCGAGATCGAGCTCTCCATCAGCGGGATGGCGGATGAGATTCGGCGACGGCTGCAGGATCCGGACGATGTCTACATCGAATGGAACCGAGAAGATGTCTTCCGTCAACTTGATGCGCTAAACCGGCGTGATGCGGCGGAATGACGTGGCAACTGGAGTATCATCCACGCGTTGTTCATGATTTGCATCGAATCGAGGTTTTCCTGACCGAATATGATGGCCAGCGCACCGCACGCTGCAAACTGCACGAAATCGCCGACACTCTTGAGAAGATATTACAGTTGCCTTTTCGCGGCAGCAGGCATGATGACGTTGCGCCGGGTTTGCGCATTACGGTGGGCGGGAAAAAAGCCGTCATTGCATACAGGTTGCGGGAAGAGGCGCGGATCATCCGCATCATTTCCGTCACCTACGGCGGCGCCGATTGGCAGAAGATCGCCCGCCGCCGCCGCTAGAGCGTTGTTCGATCAAATTGAATCGTTTGGACGCCGGTATCGTGCGGTCTGGCAAGG
>CALMYO010000170.1 GCA_937873685.1 uncultured Paracoccaceae bacterium | reverse complement strand
ATCCGCCTCTACGGCTTCGGCTCGGCATTGGAGCGGGAATGGTTCCGCATGCTGTAGGGCGTGCAGGGGGTCGGCGCCAAGGTGGCGTTGTCGGTGCTCTCCACGCTTTCGGCGTCTGATCTCGCCAACGCGATTGCGCTACAGGACAAGGCGATGGTGGCGCGGGCGCCCGGCGTCGGGCCGAAGGTGGCGCAGCGCATCGTCGCCGAGTTGAAGGGCAAGGCGCCTGCCTTCGCCGGCGCGGCGTCGGGAACCATCGGTCTGAAGCAGGAACTCGGCGAGGGCGCCGCCCCCGCGCCGGTTGCTGATGCCGTCTCGGCATTGACCAATCTCGGCTACTCGCGCGACCAGGCGGCGAACGCGGTCGCCGCGGCGCTGAAGGAGGCAGGCGAAGGGGCGGATGCCGGAAAGCTGATCCGGCTTGGGCTGAAGAAGCTGGCGGGGTGAGTACGCCTTGCGTTCAAGCAGTCGCATTGCTACGTTAGAAATGTAAGGCGTTTTCTTTGGAGTAATGCCATGGGGCACGAATCCACCGTCACCAGCAAGGGCCAGACGACCATTCCGGTGGAAATCAGGGATCGGTTGGGGCTGCAAGCGGGTGACCGGATCCTTTACACAGAGGCGACAGGCAAGGTGGTCATCGAAAGGCTGCCACGTTCCGCCCTCGAACTCGCAGGGATTTTCCATGATCCTGCGCGCGTTCCCCTGACGCTGGAGGAGATGAAAGCCGAGTGGCCGCAAGCGGCAATCGACCGTTACGAGCAGGCCGTCGATGATCGGGATTGATACCAACATCATCCTGCGACTGATGCTGCGCGATGATGAAAGGCAGTACGAATTGTCTGAAGATCTCATTCGGGCGGCATCTGCTGACAAGCCGCTGGTCGTCAACGTGATCGCGGCGACAGAAGCGATTTGGGTCCTGGAGCGCAAGCTGCAGATCGCGCCCGCAGAAGCGAGAAACGCCATGAAGCGCTTCCTCGGATCGCCGGAAATCCACATGCCGCCCTCCATGACATTTCGCGATCGGGAGGCAGCGTTCGACAGCCGGCATCGGGGATGGTCGGATGTCATCATTGCGGCAATCAACAGCGAAAACGGCTGCAGGTTTACCTATACCTTCGACGCCCGCGCCGCTCGCGAGGTGCCCGGCATGGAGCTTCTGGCGTGAACCAATCCGCCCGCCTCATCTCCCCGGACAAGCGCGGCGAGGACGCCGATTCGGCGATGCGGCCGCAGACGCTGGATGATTTTGTTGGCCAGGCGCCGGTGCGCGCCAATTTGAAGGTCTTTATCGAGGCGGCGAAAACCCGCGGCGAGGCGCTCGACCATGTGCTGTTCGTCGGCCCGCCCGGTCTCGGCAAAACAACGCTGGCGCAGATCATGGCGCGCGAGCTTGGCGTCAATTTCCGCTCCACCTCCGGCCCGGTGATCGCCAAAGCCGGCGATCTTGCAGCACTGCTGACCAATCTCGAAGATCGCGACGTTCTGTTCATCGACGAGATCCACCGCCTCAACCCTGCGGTGGAGGAAATCCTCTATCCGGCGATGGAGGACTACCAACTCGACCTGATCATCGGCGAGGGGCCGGCGGCGCGCTCGGTGAAGATCGATCTTGCCAAGTTCACCCTCGTCGCCGCCACCACCCGCCTTGGCCTGCTGACGACGCCGCTGCGCGACCGTTTCGGCATTCCGGTGCGCCTGAACTTCTACACGGTCGAGGAACTGGAGATCATCGTCAACCGCGGCGCGCGCATCATGGGGCTTTCGATGAGCAGCGACGGCGCGCGCGAGATCGCGATGCGGGCGCGCGGCACGCCGCGCGTCGCCGGGCGGCTGCTGCGGCGCGTGCGCGATTTCGCGCTGGTTGCCGGCGCCGATGCGGTGACGCGGACGGTTGCCGACGAGGCGTTGATCCGCCTCGATGTCGACGCGCGCGGCCTCGATGAACTCGACCGGCGCTACCTGACCATGATCGCCGCCAATTTCGGTGGCGGACCGGTCGGCATCGAGACCATTGCCGCCGGCCTGTCGGAGCCGCGCGACGCCATCGAGGACATCATCGAGCCCTACCTGATCCAGCAGGGTTTCATCCAGCGCACGCCGCGCGGTCGCGTGCTCGCCGCCAATGCCTGGAAGCATCTCGGCATGGCCGCGCCGGCCGAACTGGCGGCGCTGCAGGGCCGGCTGTTCGAGGAGGATTGAGTGCGCCGGGCGCTGAAATACGTCGTCGGCATCGTGCTGGCGCTCGTGGTTGGGTTCGGCGGACTTGCTGGCTGGATCTGGTGGGAGATTTCCAAACCCTATACGCCGCGAGACGCGGTAGACGCACATGTCAGACAGGAAACACGCATATTTGGCAGTCGGGTCGATCTTGTCCCGACCGTCTTTCAGCGCGGCCAAGGTAAGAGTGAAATTATTTCCTGGTTTGACAACGCCGGATACACCCAAATGAAGGGGAGCAATATTTGGGATAACCACGGAATGGAATTCCGATCTGGTAGTGTGATGTTTTCGCGCTCGGTGAGTACATTCGCCTGCAACTTGCATATTTATGCTTTCTTGCATTTCGACAACGAGGACCGACTCGATAGCGCGTCGGCGACGCTTGAAGAGCGTGGCTGCCTGTGACCGCTGGATCATGCGACGGGCGCTTCAGACTGGTGTGACACCGGGAATGCAGCAACAAGGGACTTGCGTATAACTACTGGCGATCCGACCCGCGAAGAACTGTCTACGGAGGATTGAGTGCGCCGGGCATTCCGTGCGAAAATGTCTCCCGGAAATTGCTTGGGAGGTGTGAGGAGTGCACAACAATCTCATCCGCAAGGATCCACGCCTGCTGCGCAGCCTGCAATGCTTCGAGGCTGTGGCGCGGCTGGGGTCGCTTGCCGCGGCGGCCGACGAGCTTGGCATCACAGTCAGCGCCATCAGCCATCAGTTGCGCACGCTTGGCGAACAACTGGGCGAAAAGCTCATCGAGAAGCAGGGGCGCCGGCTGGCGCTGACCCCGAAGGGACGCGACGTGGCCGACCAGTTGCGGACCGCATTTCGCGGCATCGAGAACATGGTCAACGATGTTGTCGGCCAATCGCGGCAGACGGTGCGGCTTGCCGTCTGTTCCAGCTTTGGCCCGGGTTGGCTCGTCCCGCGCATGGGACGTTTGCGCGATGACTTGCCGGACCTCTCGCTTGAGCTGCGTCTCTATGCCGACCAGCCTGAACTGACGCACGAGGCGGCCGACGCCTTCATCACCGCCCAGCCAATTCCGCCGGGCTATCACGCGATTGCGCTGTTCGAGGAGATGCTTGTTAGCGTCGAAGCACCCACGGCGAAGAGCCGGTTAATTAAGCGGCGGTTGATAAGTACCGATGTCGCTCCCGGCCCGGTTGACGAGGAATGGCGGCTGTTTTGCCGGAATGCAGGGATCGATTTCGGATCCTTGCATGACGGCGAATGGCTCAACTGTTCGCACTACCTGCTGGCGATCGAATTGGCGAAAACTGGCCTGGGTACGGCGCTCGTGCCGGAGTATCTTGCGGAATCTGCGCTGCAATCCGGCGATCTGGTGCGCCTTCATCCTGCCAGTCTTCCTTCTGGCAGGACCTACAACTTCTGTTGCAAGGTCAATCGAAGCCATGAGACGGCCCTGCGCCGTCTGGCGCGTTGGATGCGTACGCTCAAGCCACAAGTCTCGTACCTCAAGCCGATCGCCGCAGAATAGGAACAGGGGCTGCACGATTGCCTCGGGCAGGTCAGGCCGGACGTCGTGTCTCTTGACCGTTCCTCAACTGTCGTACCCCTTCATCAATTGACCTGATCGCGTTCCTGCATGATGCAGATTGCGGGGGTACGGGCCGTTGCATTTGGGGCGCAGTGGCCGGGACGCGGGCGGGGGGTCGCCCGCGTCCCGCGAACAGGGAGTTTGTGCATGACCTGATCGGGTACCCCTTTTTTTCCAGGTGAGCTTTTGCCTGAAACTGCGACCGTCTTGTCGGTCACGGTGAACGAGATGCGAAACACTGTTCGGCCTTGCTGTGGCGACTTCGCCGCAACATGTTTTTTGTTTTTCTTGCATAGAGATCAGTATTTTAGAGAGTTGACTTAACGTAATTTCGAAGAAACAGAATTCGAATTTGATGCGCGCTGGAACAATTCCGCCTTCCAAGTGTCGGAATCGGCATCTTGTTCATATTTTTGCTTGAAATTTTCCGGGGAATTGTCAATTTCATGTGATCGAACACGCAGGGACTCGCATCATGAAAACACGTTTCCCCAATCGCCGTGCCATGATCGCCGGCATGTTGTCGGCTGGCGCGGTTGTCGCATTCTCCGGCACGAGCCACGGCCGGCAAGTCGCCGAGCCGGGGCCGAACATGCAGCCGGGCGACTATACCTGGCACCCGGAACGATCGCGCGAGGGCACGGTCGCAGTCATCGTCTCGCTGCCGGAACAACGTGTCTACGTCTACCGCGACGGCGTGCGCATCGCGGTTTCGACCTGCTCGTCGGGAAAACCGGGCCATTCCACGCCAACCGGCGTGTTCGTGGTGTTGCAAAAGGACAAGCATCACCATTCCTCCACCTACAACAACGCGCCGATGCCAAACATGAACCGGCTGACCTGGTCAGGCGTGGCGCTGCATGCCGGCAACCTGCCGGGCTATCCGGCGAGCCATGGCTGCGTGCGGCTGCCGCTCGAGTTTTCCGAACTCTTGTTCGGCATCACTCATGTCGGCACGCCGGTGATCATCGCCGATGCGCACAGCCAACCGGCCGAGGTGGTGCATCCCGGCATGGTGCTGGCTGCCTATGCCGAGCACGAGTTCGATGATGTGACGCACAACCTCAATGGCAAGAAGCATCCGGTTCACCGGCAAGCGGAGGAGAAGCATGCGGTCACAACCGTCATCGCCTCGTCGGCCGACCGCGTCATCGAACTGATCGACCACGACAGGGTGGTCGCAAAGTCGAAGCTGACGATCGTCGGTGACCGCCGGCTCGGTTCGCATGTCTACACGCTGGTTGGCGGCCATGGCGGGGCGAAGGGCATGCACTGGAGCGTGATCTCGCACAGCACCGGTTCGAGCAGCAATGCCGCCGAACTGGCGGCGATCAACCATGTCCAGGCCGAACATGAATTCGTCGAGGCTATGAAGCAGCACATGCACCCTGGCATGCTGCTGGTGCTGACCGACCAGCCGCTTGACGCAGCAGCGCGCAGCAGCGGCTTCACGATTGCCACCGGTTGATCTGCCGCAAGGCGGAAACGTCGATTCCGCCTTCTGATCATGGAGGGCGGCGCACAGGAGAAATGACATGAAGGACCACAAGAAACTGCTGTTGGCGGCGATGGTTGGGGCGTTTGCGCTTGCCGGCTGTTCGGAAACCGGATCGGGTGGATCGCCTGGCGGTGCGCCGGCATTGCGAACCGGATCATACAGCGACGAACAGGCTTGCCTCGCCGCCGTTGGCCGAGAAGCCGGGAACGGTGATGTCAGCGTCATCAGTTCCGATACTTCGCAGGCCGGTACAGTGGTGATGGTGAATGTCGGTGGCGCAAATGCACCGTGGCGCTGCCTGATCGCGCGTGGCGTGGTGCAGGAAGTCATGTTCACGGGCAGCGAAGGCGCGGCCTGACGGCTTGGCGCGACAGGTTTTCGGGCGGTTCGAGTGGCCGCCCGACCAGTAAGCGCCTTCCGGGGTGGGGGCGGACCGGGCGCGGGATGCGCGGTCGGCTCGCGAGGTAACACACGGGTGCGTTTGCGCCCGCAGCAAACTCCATTCAGGCATTGTGCAGAGGAGCAGAGCCATGCCGATTGCAGCCCGTTTTCGCGTCGCCTTCGCCGCCCTTGCCCTGATGGCGGCAACTCCGGCGCTGGCGCAGGATCCCATCCGCGAAGAGACCGTGCGATTCGATCGTGGCGCGAGCGGAACCACCATCGAAGCGTCACTGAAGGGCTATGAGACGGTCGACTACATCATCGGCGCCAGCGCAGGCCAGGTGATGAACGTTTCGATGGCGACCGACAACGGCGCCAATTATTTCAACGTGATGGAGCCGGGCGAGACCGATGTCGCGATCTTCATCGGTTCGACCAGCGGCAACATGTACGAGGGCGAACTGCAGAAGAGCGGCGATTATCGCATCCGCGTCTACCTGATGCGCTCGGCGGCGCGCCGGGACGAGGTGGCGAACTACCGCTTCGAAATCAACATCGGCGGCGCGGCTTTCGGTGGCAACGGGTCGTCCGGCAGCGCGAGTGCGGGGTCGGCCGAACGCGCCGGCAGCGGCGATTTCGACGCCACCGGGCAGATACCGTGCGCACAGTATGCCGGCCAGCCCATGGGCCAATGCGATTTCGGCGTGGCGCGCGACGCCACTGGCGAGGCGACCGTGATCGTGACGCGCCCCGACGGAACGAAGCGGGCGCTGTTTTTCATCAATGGCGCCTTCAACAGCGCGGACACCAGCCAGGCCGACGGCTACCCAGAGTACAGCGCCACGAAAAACGCCGATTTGAGCGTGATATCGGTCGGCGAGGAGCGCTACGAAGTGCCGGACGCGGTTGTGTTCGGCGGATGACATGATCGGCCGGACGCCTTGGATGACGCGCCCGGCCACAATCGCGCCCGGTTCGCTGTATAGTTCCGCGTAAGTCGCATTCCGCGCGACGGAGGGGGGAAATCCATGAAACGCTTCATCGTCGCCTTGCTGCTTGTCGTGATGGCCGGTTTTTCCCCGCAGCCGATCGCCCATGCGCAGGACGGCGTACGCACCGAGCGCGTGCGCTTTCCCGCGGGCGCCAGCGGAACGACATTGCGCGGACGCATCACCGGGTATGAGTCAGTCAGCTACCTGATCGATGCGCGCGCCGGGCAGCGTATGACGGTTTCGCTGAACTCGGCCAACAACGCGGTCTACTTCAACGTCTATGAGCCCGGCCGCGGGCCGGGCGACCAGGCGCTGGCGACGGGCGACACTACCGGCCCGATGATGCCTGACATCAATTCCTTCGATGGCCGGCTGCCGCGGTCGGGCGTGTACACGATCAGCGTCTATCTCTACCGCAATGCCGCGCGGCGCGGCGAGCGGGCGAATTTCTCGCTTGATATCGGCATCCGCGGCGGCGGTGCGGCTGCGCGCCCGCCTTCTTCCGGCGGCGGGGATTTTGCCGACGGCAATGCCGGTGGCCCGGATTTCTGGCAGGTGACGGGGATCGGCGGCAACGACCGGCTCAACATCCGTACCCGTCCGATCACGCGCGCCGAAATTGTCGAGCGCGCGGCCAATGGCGATGTGCTGCGCAATCTCGGCTGCCAGACGGTTTCAGGCATGCGCTGGTGCGAGGTGGAGACGGTTTCGGGCCGGCGCGTTCGCGGTTGGGCGGCCGGTCGATACCTCCGCGAAAGCAACTATTCGGGCGACGCGACGCAATTGCCGGAACGTCCGGGCGTGCGTCCGCCGCAGGCGAGCGATTTCGAGAACAATCTCGAACAGGGGCCGGATTTCTGGCAGATTTCGGGCCTTCGCGGCGGCGACCTGCTCAACATCCGCACCGGCCCATCGACCGCCGATGAAGTGATCCGCAGGCTTCCCGAAGGCTCGGTCGTGCGCAATCTCGGTTGCCGCAATGTCAGTGGGCAGCGCTGGTGCAAGGTGGAAGCGACCGTGCGGCCGCGCACGGTCGGCTGGGCGAGCGCGCGTTTCCTGCGGGAAACCGGTTCACCCGGCGGCGGAAGGCCGGCGCAATTGCCGGACTATCCCTCCGTCGACGCGCTGGTGCCCGGCACCAATTACAACGCCACCGGTACGCTGCCCTGCAGCGTCGAGGGCAGGGCGCGCGACTGCGCGTTCGGCGTGATCCGGCGCGGGCGCGGCGACGCCACGGTGGTGGTGGCGATCGGGCGCGGACGCGAGCGGCGCATCGAGTTCCTGTCGGGTCGGCCGGTCTCGTCGGATTCGCCTGCCGGCGTCTACGGCGAGTGGAGCGGCGACGGCGTCGATGTGTTCATCGGCACGCGCGAGCAGTACCGGGTGGAAAACGCCGTGGTGTTCGGCGGATAGGACGCCTTCGGCTGGCGCGACGGGGCGAAAGCGCCCGCCGCGGATTTGCTCCCGCGTTTTGCGTTTGCATGGCGCATGTTATGGTGCTGACGCAGGAGAACGAAATGGCCAACGCGCAGCGCAAGCCTGACATGACGCTCTACGAGCGCGATTTCCACGCTTGGGCGAACGAGCAGGCGGCGGCTTTGCGCGCGCGCCGCTTCGACCAGATCGACATCGACAACGTCGTCGAGGAGCTGGAGACCTTGGGACGCTCTGAACGACACGCAATCGAAAACCGGCTCGAAGTGCTGCTCGCCCATCTGCTGAAATGGGCCTACCAAGGCCACAAGAGATACGGCAGTTGGCGCGGAACCATCATCGAGCAACGCAAGCGGATCGCCAAACTGTTGCGCGAGAACCCAAGCTTGAAGCATGTGCCGCAGGAATCGCTGACAGAAGTCCATGAGCTCGCCCGCATCGTCGCGGCCAACGATTCAGGTTTGGATGCCGAGGCTTTTCCCGCCGATTGTCCGTTCACGATCGATCAGATTCTCGACGAGAGTTTCTGGCCGGAGCCTGCCGGGTGAGGCAACCCTCGCCTATTTCCCCAACCCCCTCACCACCTTGCGCACGTCGCTCTCCGCGGCGCGGCGGTCGAATTCCTCCACCACGCCGAACGCCCCGCCATACGACCACATCGACCAGCGGAACCCGTGCTTGCCGGCGAGCGCGATCATGTCGCTGTAGTAGGCGGCGCGCTCGGCGGCGGGAACGGTGAACGGGTTCTGCCATTCCTGCCGGATCATGCCGAATTCGCCGAGCAGGATGTCGCCGCTGTCAATCCCGTGCTGAGCCGCCCAGGCTCTCACCGCCTCGAACGGCGCTGCCATGTTCGCCGCGAGTTTTTCTTTCGCGTCGATTGCCGCCATCTCGTTGTCGATGAAGCCGAGGATGCCGTTGCGGCGCATGAATGGCGCTTCCGCACGCACACGGTTGCGGATCGCCGCCAGCGCTGCGTCCCTTTTACCGGCGTTCGCGCCATGGGGCGGATAGGGGAGCCCGGTGACGAAGGGCATGATGTCGCCGGTCCAACCCGCGCCCTGGTGTGTCAGGATGAACGGGGCATAGGAATGGAAGCTCCAGAGCAGGTTGTCGTCGGGAAACTCGGCCGGATCGAGCGCCGCAAGCCGCGGCTCGCCGTCGAACGGCCGCGCCAGCAGCGCCGGCGCGAGCGGTGCGGCGACCAGCATGTCCAGCCCGAGCACGCGCAGCGGCACGCGCCGGCCGTCGGCGCCGATGGCGACGGCGTCGATCTCGACCACCGGGCTTGCGATCGCCACCTGCGGGTGCGCGGCGACGCGCGCATAGAGCCGCTCGTCGAAGCTGCCGGCGACGCCGCGATAGGCGCCGCGCAGCTCGAAATCGGCCGCGCCGTTCACTGCCCGCACCGCGGCA
>CALMYO010000169.1 GCA_937873685.1 uncultured Paracoccaceae bacterium | reverse complement strand
GGACGACCCCGAAGCGAGGGCGAGGGGCGCGCCGATCGACGTGCTGGTCGAACTGATCGGCGGCGACAGCGGCCCGGCGGAGCATTGCGTGCGTTCGGCGCTCGCCGCCGGCCGCCACGTGGTGACGGCCAACAAGGCGCTGCTTGCGCGCCATGGCGTGTCCCTCGCCACCATGGCGGAGGAACGCGGAGTGCTGCTGAATTTCGAGGCGGCGGTCGCGGGCGGCATTCCTGTCATCAAGGCGATGCGCGAATCGCTTTCCGGCAACACGGTGAGCCGCGTCTTTGGCATCCTGAACGGCACCTGCAACTACATCCTGACGCGCATGGAGCGGGAAGGGATCAGCTTCGATGCCTGCCTGAAGGACGCGCAGCGCCTCGGCTATGCGGAGGCCGATCCGACCTTCGACATCGAGGGCAACGACACCGCCCACAAGCTTGCCATTCTCACCTCGATCGCGTTCGGAACGCAGGCGGCGCCCGATGCGATCTACCTTGAGGGCATTTCCAACATCTCGCTTGCCGATATCCGCGCCGCCAAGGCGCTCGGCTATAAGATCAAGCTGCTGGGCGTGGCGCAGAAGACGCCTGCGGGTATCGAGCAGCGCGTCCACCCGACCATGGTGCCGGAGGCTTCGGTAATCGCGCAGGTGGATGGCGTCACCAATGCGGTCGCAATCGAGACCGACATCCTCGGCGAACTGCTGATGGTCGGTCCGGGCGCCGGCGGCAACGCGACGGCCTCCGCGGTGGTCGGCGACATCGCCGACATCGCCAAGGCGCGGCCGGGTTTCCAGCATGCGCCGGCTTTCGGCCACCCGGCAAAGACGCTGCAGCCGTGTCCGAAAGCCGAGATGCGCAGCCACGCTGGCGGCTATTTCATCCGCCTCACCGTCCACGACCGCATCGGCGTTTTTGCCGCGATCGCCACGCGCATGGCTCAAAACGGCATATCGCTGGAATCGATCGTCCAGCACAATCCCGATGACGATGCGAGCGACGTGACGCGCAAGACCGTGATCATGGTCACCCATGAGACCAGCGAGGCGGCGATTCGCACTGCGACGGCCGAAATGCTGGAGGATGGGCACCTGACCGACAAGCCGCAGGTCATCCGCATCGAACGGGCCGGCTGACCTGCCGCATTTCAATCGATTTTCCTGAACTTCGTCTTCACCATCGCCGCTTGCCTGTCTTGCTGGCGTCGCAGGCATTTGCCAGAAGGGCCGCGCCCGCCGCGGCGGTGGGTGTGTTCCGTTACGGGGGGAAATCATGACGTCTGCGCAGAGCGCCTGGATGGCGAGCGGCCTCGACCGCGGCCTGTCGCTGGAACTGGTCCGGGTGACCGAGCGGGCGGCGGTGGCGGCAGCGCGGCTTCGCGGTCGTGGCGACGAGATGGCCGCCGACCAGGCCGCCGTTGACGCCATGCGCGCCGAACTCAATCGCCTGCGCATCCGCGGAACAGTGGTGATCGGCGAGGGGGAGCGCGACGAGGCGCCGATGCTTTACATTGGCGAGGAAGTCGGCACGGGCGAGGGGCCGGAAGTCGACATTGCGCTCGATCCGCTCGAAGGCACGACGATCTGCGCCAAGAACCTGCCGAACTCTCTTGCCGTGATCGCGCTTGCCGAGAAGGGCACGCTGTTGAATGCGCCCGACGTCTACATGGACAAGATCGCGATTGGCCCGAACTATCCGGACGGTGTCGTCAGCCTTGAGGCGGATCCCGCCGACAACATCCACGCGCTCGCCCGGGCCAAGGGCGTGCCGGTGACAGAAATCTCTGCCTGTATCCTCGACCGTCCCCGTCACGCCAGGCTGATCGAGGCGGTGCGCAAGACCGGAGCGGCTATCCGCCTCATCGGCGATGGCGACGTCGCCGGCGTCATCCACACCACGCAACCGGAAGAAACAGGCATCGACATCTATCTGGGTTCTGGCGGCGCACCGGAGGGCGTGCTTGCGGCGGCGGCATTGCGTTGCATCGGCGGGCAGATGCAGGGGCGTCTGATCCTCGACACCGAGGAAAAGCGCGCCCGGGCCGCGCGCATGGGAATATCCGATCCGGACCGTATCTACGGCGTCAACGACATGGCGCGCGGCGACGTGCTGTTTGCCGCAACCGGCGTGACCGATGGCAATCTGTTGTCGGGCGTGCGGTTCGCAAAGACCTTTATCGAGACCGATACCATCGTGTTGCGTTCGTCGTCGCGCACGGTTCGCGAGATCAAGGGTCGCCATCAGGACCTGTCGAAGTTCTGAGGCTCTGTCCCGCCGCTTGGCGTGTATAAGCGTTCTCGCGATTCGACAGTGAACGGGAACGATGACGACGCGCAGCAGCTTCCTTCAGGTGGAGCGATCCGTCTCCGGCAGGCGCTGGGCCGACCGGTTGACACCAGCGGCGGCCAATGCGGCGCTGGCGATCGCCCAGAAGGAAGGCGTCCCCGATCTGGTCGCCCGCGTTTTGGCCGGGCGCGGCGTGGTTGCTGGCGCGGCGCGCGCCTTCATGGATCCGTCGCTGAAACAGTTGATGCCCGACCCGCAGACAATGACCGATGCGGTTGATGCCGCCGCGCGGCTGGCGCGGGCGATCGAGCGGCGCGAGCGGATCGCGATCTTCGGCGACTACGATGTCGACGGCGCCGCTTCGAGCGCTATCCTTGCCCGTTTCCTGCGCCATTTCTCGCTCGACCCGCAGATCTACATCCCGGACCGCATCTTCGAAGGCTACGGACCGAACGAAGCGGCGATGAAAAAGCTCGCCGAGCGCGCCTCGCTGATCGTCACGGTGGATTGCGGCGCCAACAGCGCCGGGCCGGTGGCGGCGGCGCGCGGGGCAGGGGCCGATGTCGTGGTGCTCGACCACCACCAGATCGGCGGGCCGCTGCCGCAAGGCGCTCCGGTGGTCAATCCGAACCGTGCCGACGATCTTTCCGGCCTCGGGCATCTGTGCGCCGCCGGTATCGTGTTCATGGTGCTGGTGGAAACCGCGCGCCAGTTGCGCGCCCGGAAGGTGCGCGACCTGCCAGACCTGCTTGAACTGCTCGACCTTGTGGCGCTGGCCACCGTCTGCGACGTCGTTCCGCTCGTCGGGCTCAATCGCGCCTTCGTGGTCAAGGGGCTGATTGCCGCGCGCAAGCTCGCCAATCCGGGGCTGGCCGCGTTGGCGCGCGTGGCCCGGATCGGTGAACCGCTCAACACGTTCCACTTCGGCTACCTACTAGGGCCGCGCATCAACGCCGGCGGGCGGATCGGTGACGCCAGCCTCGGCGCACGCCTGCTGACGCTGGAATCGCGCGAGGAAGCGCTGACGCTTGCCGGTGAACTCGACCGGCTGAACGCCGAGCGCCAGGCGATGGAAGCGCGCATGGTGGAAGAAGCCGTGGCGGAAGCCGAGGCCGAACTCGCCTCTTCCCACCCGCCGGCCGTGATTGTCCCCGCAAGCGACGACTGGCATCCGGGCATTGCCGGGCTGATCGCCGCGCGACTGAAGGAGCGCACCCGCCGTCCGTCCTTTGCGATCGCCTTCGACGCCAACGGCAAGGGGTCGGGGTCCGGCCGCTCGATCCCCGGCTTCGACCTCGGCCGGCTTGTGCGGCAAGCCGTGGAAGCCGGGTTGCTGGTGAAGGGCGGCGGCCACGCTATGGCGGCCGGCCTGACGGTTGCGCGCGAGCGGCTTGGCGCACTGCGCGCCTTTTTCGAGGACAAGGCGCATGCGCAGGTCGGCGAACTGATCGCCCGCGAGGAACTGGAAATCGATGGCGCGCTGACGGCGGAAGGCGGCACGCTGGCCCTGATCGAGACCATCGAACAGGCCGGTCCCTTCGGTTCGGGTCATCCCGAACCGGTATTTGCTCTTCCGTCGCACCGGGTCGTTTCGGCGGGAATTGTCGGCAACGGCCATGTGCGCGCGACGCTCGCCGGGCCGATGGGCGGAAAGCTGAACGCCATCGCCTTTCGCGCCGGCGATAGCGACCTTGGCGCCACCCTGATGAAGGCGAACGGCGATGCGCTGCATGTGGCCGGCGCGCTGGCGATCAATCACTGGAACGGCGCGCGTGCGCCGCAGTTTCGCATCATTGACGCCGCCAAACCGGCCTGATGCGTCCGTCCGCCAGCGCTCACCACACCTTGGCGATCAGGCGTCCTGCTTCGAGGAAACGGGCCGGGTTGATGGCGTCGCCGTTCTTGCGCACCTCGTAGTGCAGGTGCGGGCCGGTCGAACGGCCGGTAGAGCCGGCCGCGCCGATGATCATTCCCGGTTCGACCTTCTGGCCTTCCGAGACGTCTATGCGGCTCAGATGCGCAAACCGGGTCGTGAGCCCGCGGCCGTGGTCGATCTCCACCATGTTGCCATAGCCGCCATTGCGCCCGGCCTTGATCACGACGCCGGCGCCGGTT
Organism: uncultured Paracoccaceae bacterium; assembly: GCA_937873685.1. Classification (GTDB taxonomy): domain Bacteria; phylum Pseudomonadota; class Alphaproteobacteria; order Rhizobiales; family Rhizobiaceae; genus CALMYO01. The sequence goes on along the minus strand of CALMYO010000169.1, from coordinate 9,966 downwards.
GCCCGTACCGGGTGTCCGGTTTCCGTCCGGAAATCGATGCCGGAGTGAAATGCCTGGCGGCCGAGGAACGGATCGGTGCGGTTGCCGAAAGAGCTTGTCACGGACTTGCCGGGCGCCGGGTTGGCGATCGGGAACTTGCGCACCGTGTGACGCACAGCCTCCAGCGTATCGAGCGCGCGGTCCAGCTCGGCGACTTCGGTTTCATAGCGCGTCTGCGCCGAGGCGGTGGTTTCGGGGGGCAGGAGCGGGCCGCCAAGATCCGTCTGCGGCGAAACGTCGAGTTTCAGCCGGTACCCGGCATGCGCGAGCGCCTCGGAGACCGATTGCGCCTTGTCGCGCGCTGTTTCGGCGAGGGACCGGATTTTCTCAAGCTGTCCTTCTTCAATTCCGCGCAATGCCTTGTTGATATTGACAAACAAGTGATCCGCCCGATCTGCTGGCGAGAGCGCCTCGCCGGCCTTCCCGGCGAAGGCGAGGGAAGCGGTCGTGACCGTATCGAGCGAAGCCCGTTTGCCGCCGGCTTCCGCTTCGCCGGGCCGGCTGGAAGGCACCGGCACATTTTCCTTCGCCGCGCCGAGGCCGAAACGGTTCGCCCGGTCGAGGATCGGGCCGAGCACGCCCTGCCGGTCGGTCAGAGCCGTCTGGCGGGCCATCAGTTCCGAAACCTTGTCTTCGACAAGCTGTTGGTCGAGCAACTGACGGCTGGTGATGCGATCGACCTGCGCGCGCAACGCCGAGATGCGATCCTCGTAGGCATGCTGCATGCGCGCCTGCCGGGCGATCGAAGCGCCGATCAGATCGTCGCGAAGCACCAGATAGGTGGTAGCGACAAGGTAGCCGAGGGCCAGCGCAATGGCGAAGCAGCCGACGACGGCGGCAATCCATGGTCGAACGGTGAAATGGCGGATGTCGTTGCCATGGGCGATGATGATGGTATGCGGCTCGGTGCGTTTGCCGAAAACGTTTGAGTGCCTGCCGTGCGCCACGTCGAACTCGCTTTCACTCTTTCGGCTCGCCGAAGATCGATGGAAGCATGCCGCCTGCTTCCCGGCGAAACCGCATCGAAGTACCGCGGCATTCACTCTTTGCGAGGTCAATTACACTTCATTAGGGTTAACAAACGTTTTCCGGGCCGGTTCGCCGGATTAAAAAGTCGAATCCTTCCAACAAGTTCAGGCTGTTACGGCGCGCAGCAGGGCGTCAAGCGCTTCGAGGGTCGTCGCGGCGCGTATTGCCGCACGGTCCATGCGTGCGTCTCGCCAACGGAATTCGGCAACGGCGCATGTCTTGCCGCGAACCGCCACTCCCATGAACACCAGACCGACCGGCTTCAAAGGTGAACCGCCGCCTGGACCGGCAATTCCGGTCACTGAAACCGCCACATCGGCGTTCGATAAGCGAATCGCGCCAAGCGCCATTTCGCGGGCGGTTTGTTCTGAAACGGCGCCGTGGGCGCAAAGCGTTTCGGCACTGACGCCGAGCATCTCCTGCTTGGCCGCATTGGAATAGGTGACAAAGCCGCGATCCAGCACAGCCGACGAACCTGCAATCGCGGTAATCGCTGCGGCGATCATGCCCCCGGTGCACGACTCGGCTGTCGCGATCGTCATGCCGGACCTTGTGTAGCGCTCTACAACGACCTGCGACAAACCGGCAATCGTGGCGTCGGGCGAGGTGTCAGCCATTGCCGCCGCCATAGAGAACGGAGGCGGTTGCAAATGCTGCGATTCCTTCGCCGCGGCCGATAAAGCCCAGACGCTCGTTGGTCGTCGCCTTCACCGAGCAACGTTCGAAGGCGATGCCGAGCATTTCTGACAGGCGAGCGCGCATGGCGGCGCGGTGCGGGCCGATTCGCGGCGCCTCGGCAATCAGCGAGACATCCGCATTCAGCACGCGACCGCCGGCTTCGCCGACCAGCCGCACCGCATGGCGCAGGAACAATTCGGAAGCAGCGCCGCGCCATTGCGGATCGGATGGCGGAAAATGGTCGCCGATGTCTCCGGCCCCGCATGTTCCAAGCAGCGCGTCGGTCAAGGCATGCAAGGCGACATCGGCATCGGAGTGTCCGGAAAGGCGGCGATCATGGGCGATGAACACGCCGCACAGTGTCACGCCGTCGCCGTCTTCCAGCCGATGCACGTCATAGCCGTTGCCCGTGCGGATATCGGGAAAGCCGTGTTCTCGCGCCCCTGTCATCGCGGTCTCCTTGTCGCGCTTTGCCGGGATTGTCAGGATCGGACCCGGCAGGTCAAGCCGGGTTTTCAAGATTGCAGAGAGAGAGATGTTCAGCCGAGAGTTCCAAGCACGGGGAAAGTTTCCAGCAGCCAAAATGACATGGTCTGCATGCCGCCCGTGAGAAACAGCACGCCGGCGATGACCAGCAGAACGCCGATCGCCTTTTCCACCAAACCCATGCGGGGGCGAAACCGTTGCAGGAAACGCATGAAAGCGCCCGAAAACGCTGCGGCAAGCAAGAAGGGCAGTCCCAGCCCGGCCGAATACACCGCAAGCAACGCGGCACCCTCGCCAACCGAGGCCTTTGCGCCGGCGAGCGTGAGGATCGGGCCAAGCACCGGTCCGATGCACGGCGTCCAGCCAAATGCGAAGGCAAGGCCCATCGCATAGGCGGCAAAGGGGTTTGCGGGCGCGCCGGAAACCTGGAACCGCGCCTCGCGCGCCAGCCAGCCGATCCGCAATACGCCGAGAAAATTCAATCCCATGAGGATGATCACGACGCCGGCGACCTGCGCCAGCACATCCTGCCAGACGCGCAGCCACTGTCCGATCGAGCTCGCGCCAGCGCCAAGCGCAATGAACACGGTTGAGAATCCAAGGACGAACGCAAGCGACGCCGCCATCAGCGCGCCTCGCGCCACCCGGTCCTCGCCGTTGCGAAACCGCTCCACGGAAACGCCTGCCATGTAACACAGGTAAGGCGGAACCAAGGGCAGGACGCAAGGCGACAGGAACGACAGCGCGCCCGCCAGGAATGCCGTTGCAAACGAGATGTCCAATACTTCGTTCTCCTGGGCCAGGCTTCAACGCCGCCGTTTCGTCGGTCTTGTTCGATCAGGCCGGCATAAGCCGAACGAGCGCCGCGCGAAAGCGCGCGATGTCCTTCTGCGGCGTTTCGCGCGCCTTCTCGCACAGATGTGAAGCCGCTGTGACGGCGGTGGTTGCCAAAACCCGACCCATCCACGGTAAACGGCGGGAAGCAAAATGCAAAACCGGGCGGTTGACCAGTGCCGACCACCTCACTATGGTCCGCCCGCCTGACGCCGCCCTTGCTGCGGCCGGGAGCGCGTAGCTCAGCCGGTAGAGCAACTGACTTTTAATCAGTAGGTCCAGGGTTCGAATCCCTGCGCGCTCACCAACAGCCGCGGAACGCGGCGATTGAAACCGAAATGCGCAAGACTCCTTTCCTGATTTGATCGATCGACACCGCACGGTCGGTCGAGGTGATCTCACGTGCCGCTTCGGTTCAATCTTCCGTCGTCCTGAAAGGTGTCGAGCGGCCTGGAAAGCCGTTGGCGCCGAACCGGGATCGCCCAGCATCAGCTGAAATGCGCCAACTGCCGCGTCCGTTTCGCCCTGTGTTTTTCCCGGAAAGACCGCGCGTTGCGATCCAAGTTACGGTTCCGGTCGCGGCCTTGTCCGTGTAAGACAAACGCGATGTGATGCGGAATCACCGTGGGGATTTGTGGCCATACGGGACGGCGAGGCGGGGCCAAGTGAGATCTGAGACGAATATCGCTGAGAAGGAACCGGCGCGCGCAGCAGTAACGAACCGTCGCGCCGAATCGTATCCACGCCCCATGATTGATCAGCCGAGGCGGCCGAGCGGTGTGACGCGCATGCTGGTTCTGGGCGCGGTTCTGCTCGGAATAGCGGGTTTCTTCTTTTTCTACCGCGACCATATCAGCGATGTGTTCATCCTTGGGCTGCTCGGCATCCTCTCCATGATTGGAGTCTTTTACCTGTTCGCCAGCGTCATCGGGCTGGTGCGGGTGGCGGGCCAACCCGAGGATGACGGCTTTGGCCGCGCTTTCCTCGATACGCATGGCGAAGGCACGGTGTTCACCGACTCCCATGGCCGGCCGCACTATGCCAATCGCGCTTATGCCGACATGACCGGGGCGCGCGAGGCGACGGAGGTTCAATCGCTTGAAGCTGTGCTTTCACAGTATGAGGAAGCGGCCGATGCGGTTTACCGGCTCGCCAACGCGGCCGCCCGCAACGGTTCTGCGGTGGAAGAGTTCCGGCTGATGCGCGGGCTTGGAGGAAAAGCCCATTCTCCCCGGTGGTATCGCGCCCGCATTCGCAGGTTGACGCTTCCCGAAAGCCGGGAAAGCCTGCTGTGCTGGCAGATCGCCGACATTTCCGATGAACGCGGCGACCAGGAACAGTTCTTTCGCGATGTTCAAAAGGCGATCGACCACCTTGACCGCGCGCCTGTCGGGTTCTTCTCGACCGATCTTTCGGGTCGCGTCACCTATGTCAACGCCACGCTTTCCGACTGGCTTGGCCTAGATTTTGCAGCCCTCGTTCCAGGTTCGATAGCGCTTTCGCAAATCATCTCCGGCGAAGGCATGGCCTTTCTTGAATCGGTTCGCGCCGAACCGGGCGCCACACGCACGGCCGCCTTCGACCTGGACATGCTGCGCACTGACCGCCGGCGTTTTGCCGCCCGCCTTATACACCGCGTCCAGTCGAACCCCGACGGCACGCCTGGGCCGTCGCGGACCATTGTCCTCAGTCGCTCGGATGCCGCCGGCGCAGACGAGATGAGCGGCGATTCGGGTTTGCGCTTCACCCGGTTTTTCAACTCAACCCCGATGGCCATCGCGGCCGTGGACCGCGACGGTCGGATACTGCACACCAATCCGCGGTTTCTTTCCACCTTCGCATCCGTCATCGACCGCGATGCGGTGGAGCGAAAGGCGCGTATCGAAACGGTCGTGCATGAACGCGATCGCGAAAAACTGGCGCGCGCGATAGCGGACGCGGCGCAAAACCGGGCTGAGATCGAGCCGTTCGACAGCATCGTTCCGGGTTCCGATGACAGGCATGTCCGCTTCTTCGTCAATGCGGCAACGCAAGATGGTGAAACCGTCGACCGCTCGTCAGAGGTGGCGCTGATCTACGCCGTCGACACGACCGAGCAGAAAGCGCTCGAGGCGCAGATGGCGCAAAGCCAGAAGATGCAGGCCATCGGTCCGCTCGCCCGCGGCATCGCGCACGACCTCAACAACGCGCTGACCCCCATCATCATGGCATCCGACCCGCTTCTCACCAAACACCCGCCGGCCGATCCGTCCTTCCAGGACATCATGAACATCAAGCAGAACGCTAACCGCGCTGCATCGCTTGTGCGCCAGTTGCTGGCGTTTTCGCGGCGCCAGACGCTGCGCCCAGAAATCCTGTCGCTGATCGATGTGCTAGCCGATCTGCGGATGCTGCTGTCGCGGTTGATCGGCAACAGCATCGAGCTTCACATCGACCATGGTCGGGATCTTTGGCCGGTCAAGGTCGATCTCGGCCAGTTCGAACAGGTGATCGTCAATCTTGCCGTCAATGCGCGTGATGCGATGCCGAATGGCGGGCAATTGACCATCAGCACCCGCAACGTGACCGAGGGCGAGTGCAAGAGTTTCGGATTCCGCGGCTTCGAACCAGGCGAGTACGTGCTGATCGACGTTGCCGACACCGGCGCTGGCATTGCACCGGACGTGCTGGAGAAGATTTTCGAGCCGTTCTTCACCACAAAGGAGGTAGGCAAGGGCACCGGGCTCGGATTGTCCATGGTGTACGGGATCATCAAGCAGACCGGCGGCTTCATCTACGCAACGTCAACGCCAGGGGCCGGCGCGACCTTCCACATTTTCCTGCCCCGACACATCGTGGTTGAAGGCGCCGATGCCGGCCGGCCTTCCTCCGCCCCGGAACCGGAACGCAAGAAGGATCTCTCCGGTTCGGCGACTGTCTTGCTGGTGGAAGATGAGGACGCGGTGCGCATGGGTGGCGTCCGCTCGTTGCAGTCGCGGGGGTACACCGTCCTCGAAGCCGCATCCGGCGTCGAGGCGCTCGAGATCATGGAAGAACGGGGCGGGGAAGTCGATATCGTCGTCTCCGATGTGGTGATGCCGGAAATGGACGGGCCGACGCTGTTGCGCGAACTGCGCAAAACGCGGCCGGATATGAAATTCATCTTCGTTTCCGGCTACGCTGAGGACGCTTTCGCCAAGAACCTGCCGGAGGGTTCGAAGTTCGGTTTCCTGCCAAAGCCGTTCTCGCTCAAGCAATTGGCGACGGCGGTCAAGGACATGCTGGAAGGCGATTCCGCAGGCTGATCAGGCGCCTCTCGCTCAGTAGCGGAACTGTTCCGCCAGAATACGCTCGTCCCAGGAGTGGTTTGCGTCGAACAAAAGCGTGGCTTTTTCCTCGCTCGCCTCGGCAATGGTGACGTGAATCACCGACTTCACCTCGAAGTGGTCGGCGACGGCGTTTACCGGGCGTTTTTCCGGCTCGAGAATGTCCAGCGTCACCGTCACGTGTTTTGGCAGCAACGCACCGCGCCAGCGACGCGGCCTGAAAGGGCTGACCGGGGTGAGCGCCAGCAGCGGCGCGTCGAGCGGCAGGATCGGGCCTTGGGCCGACAGGTTGTAAGCGGTGGACCCCGCCGGCGTCGCCACCATCACGCCGTCGCAGATCAGTTCTTCCAAGCGAACATGGCCGTCGACCGAAATGCGAATCTTCGCCGCCTGATAAGACTGGCGAAGCAGCGAGACTTCGTTGATCGCGAGCGCTCCGTGTTCTGTCCCGCCAGCATCGATGGCGCGCATGCGTAGAGGACTGATCGTTTCGGGCTCGGCAGCGACGATGCGTGCTACGAGATCGTCTTCGCGGTCCTCGTTCATCAGGAAACCGACCGAGCCGCGATTCATGCCGTAGATTCGCTTGCCAGAGTTCATCCAGCGCGACAACGCATGCAGCATGAACCCGTCACCGCCAAGCGCGACGATGACATCTGCGGTTTGTGGATCGCGCGCGCCGTAGCGATCGGCCAACCTTGCTGCAGCCTCCTCTGCTTCGGCAGTTCCGGACGAGACAAAGGCAAGTGTGGGAGATTCCGGCATGTTCGCGTCCGCGTTTGAAGGCTTGCCCTGACCTTTCTAAGCGAAGCATCTGCGTGAGGCCACCGGATTTGCAGTCGGTTCGGTGGGTTCGCGAAACAGTGGCCACGACTTGCGCGCGCCGCGATTGAAGATTTTTCGCCGCACCGCAGCCGCAGCCGCAAGCCGAGATGCGAAACTTACGGCGCCGAAGCGCGCAAGGCTTTCTTTTAGCTTTCAAGCCGTCGTTCCAGTCGTGCGAAAACCTCGTCAACCGTCGGTGTTGGGCGCGGATCGTTGAGCGAGGCCTGCACCCTCTGACGGATGCTCTCCATCGTCGCGGCGTGGTCGTCCTCGGCCTTGCGCCACGCGGCAAGCGCCGCATCGAGCATTGCCTGCGGCGAGGCAAAGCCGTGGCTTTCCATCGCGGCGCGCACCTGTTCGGCTTGGTCGGGAGACAGCTTGAGGGTCATCGGCGAGTGGGTTGACATCTGAACCTCCGGAAGCTGGAGAGAGGATAACATTGAGGTTGGAGGTGCGCTACCTGAAGGTGGAAGGAAACCGGAAAGCGTGAAACATTAGCCACAAGGTTGGAGGGCGGTCCACGGGTGCAGAATGTCAAGCCTGCTCCATAACAGTGGTGTAAATCGCCAGCATTACCAATAAAATGTAGCCTATGATCAAGGCTTGGCCGAATTTTCCCGACCCCGCATCGCGCCATGCGGCAATTGCCAGAAGAAGACATGCGACGATCGCCGCAAGCCAATCCACGATGTAGATTTGCGCGTCCCACAACTTCGGTGTTGCTCCACGCTCATAGTCAGACAGCCATGCCGCCGATCCCAGCCAAATGGCTTGGCTAACCCCTACGCCGGCAAGCGGCACGCGGATATGCCGGTTGGTGTTTGCCTTCCATTGGCTGGAAAGACGCCACACGAGCGCAACAAGAAGGGTTGCCACCATGCACTGGGCGGCAAGAAGTTGTACCTGACCCGACGCCTCAAACACAAAGTGGGATATCGGTACGATGGGCCCAAACGTGAGGGGCAGTGTCGAGAAGCCCGCCACAGCTATCGCTGCCAACCGCCGCGATTGCGACTTGCCTGCACCAACGGCGATTTGAAGCGCCAAGAGGCAAGTAATCATGAGCAAGATCGCGGCGGTCACTGCCTCTTTCCATTTCGTTCGATGTACCGCGGTATCGGCGAACAAGCTGTGTTCGTTTGCGTTCCGCCACTTGGCTTGCCAACGAATTTCGGCTTTTGTTGCGCCTGTTTGCCCTTCACTGCGCCTCCTCCGCCCGCACGGCCTCCTCGGTCCCCAGCCACACCTTCGCATCGGCCAGCGCCCTTGCCGTCATCGCCTTTTTCTTCGCCAGCGTCTTGTCCTTGCCGCGAAATCGGCCCTCGAAGCCTTCCGGGCGCAGGCGCGTGCCTTCTTCAAGCGGCGGGAACAGGCCGAAATTGATGTTCATCGGCTGGTAGGAACGGTTTCCCGCATTGGCCTCGGGCTCGGCCTCGGCCGACAGGTGTCCGCCCGTGATGTGACCAAGTAGCGCGCCGAATGCGGTGGTCGCCGGCGGCAGGGCAAGGGTGAAGCCAAGGCGAGCGGCGGCGGCGAAGCGCCCGGCGAGCAGGCCGATCGCCGCCGATTCCACATAGCCCTCGCAGCCGGTGATCTGGCCGGCAAAGCGCAGGCCCGGCCGACCCTTGAGTTGCAGCGTCGAGTCGAGCAGTTGCGGCGAGTTGATGTAGGTATTGCGGTGCAGCCCGCCGAGCCTGGCGAACTCGGCGTTTTCCAGCCCGGGGATCATGCGGAACACCCGCACCTGCTCGGCGTGCTTCAGCTTCGTCTGGAAACCCACCATGTTGTAGAGCGTGCCGAGCGCATTGTCCTGGCGAAGCTGGACGATGCCATAGGGCTTGACGGTCGGGTTGTGCGGGTTGGTCAGGCCGACCGGCTTCATCGGCCCGTGGCGTAGCGTCTCCACGCCACGCTCGGCCATCACCTCGATCGGCAGGCAGCCGTCGAAATAGGGCGTGCCTTCCCATTCGCGAAAGCCGGTCTTTTCGCCGGCAAGCAACGCCTCCACGAAGGCGAAGTAGGTTTCGCGGTCAAGCGGACAGTTGATGTAATCCTTGCCGGTGCCGCCCGGGCCGGGCTTGTCGTAGCGCGACTGGAACCAGGCCTTCTCGAAATCGATCGTCTCGAAATGCACGATCGGCGCGATCGCGTCGAAGAAGGCGAGGGATTCTTCGCCCGTCGCCGTGCGGATCGCCTCGGCAAGCGATGGCGCGGTCAGCGGCCCGGTGGCGACGATCGCCTGATCCCAGTCCGCCGGCGGCAGGCCTGTGATTTCCTCGCGGCGGATCTCGATCAGCGAATGGGCGGCAAGCTGCGCTGTCACGGCATCGGCAAAACCCTCGCGGTCGACGGCGAGCGCCCCGCCGGCCGGCACCTGGTGCGCATCGCCGCAGGCCATGACCAGCGAACCGGCGAGCCGCATCTCCGTATGCAGCAGGCCGACCGCATTGGTCTCGGCGTCATCGGATCGGAACGAGTTGGAGCAGACGAGTTCGGCCAGCTTGTCGGTCTTGTGCGCGTCGGTGCCGCGCACCCCGCGCATCTCGTGCAGGATGACGGGCACGCCGGCCTGTGCGACCTGCCATGCGGCTTCGGAGCCGGCGAGGCCGCCGCCGACGATGTGGATGGGTTTGGTGGTCATGCCGACCGATTAGGCGCAAAGCTGCGCCGTTTCAATGGCGGGGGTGATCCCGCCCACCTGATCGGCCCCCTCTCGCATGGTAACCCCCCGGGGAGGCAACCCGTTACCGCGCAACCCGGGACGTCGGGA
>CALMYO010000168.1 GCA_937873685.1 uncultured Paracoccaceae bacterium | reverse complement strand
TCCGCGCCGTGATCGCCCAGCCGCGCAACAGGCTCGACTTTTCCGCCATGATGGCGAACGGCCAGGTGTTTCTCGCCGCCTTGCCACAGGGGCGGCTGGGTCTGGAAAAATCCGCCCTGATCGGCTCGCTGCTGATGAGCCAGCTGCACCTGGCGGCGCTTGGAAGGCGCAGTGAGCCGATGCAAAGAGAACAACCGCCGGATTTGCGCGTGCGGCGGCAGGATTCATCGCAAGGCAACGCGCCGCGCGCCCCGCAGGGCGAGCACCGTACTTCCCTGCAGTCCGACATCGAAGTCGCCGCGCCGCTCAAACCGTTCCATCTCTATGTCGATGAATGTCACCAGTTCGGCGCGACGACCTTGGCCGAGATGCTGTCCGGCATCCGCAAGTTCGGCGTCTCGATGGTGCTCGCCAATCAATATCTGGCGCAATTGCCGCCGTCGCTGAAGGCGGCGCTGATCGGTTCCGTCGCAACGACCGTGGCGTTCCGCATCGGCGTCGCCGACGCGGCCGAGATCGAACCGGAGTTCCGGCTGAAGAACGACGATGTGTCGCTGACCGAACTGGCCCCGTTCCAGGCCTGTGTGCGGACGGGAACGAACACGCTGCTGCTGTCGATGCCGGAGACCGATGCGCCGGAATATCCATCTGCGCCAAGCCGCATTCGTCGCTTCATGACGAGCCGTTACGCCATGCCCCGCGCGTCGATCGACAAGCGAATTGAACGGTTTATCGGAAACACTTGACGGTTGCGCCAATTGCGCGAACATTCCCGGTTTCATTCACGGACAGGGGAGGCGCATCATGAAGCTGTTGTTCAAGCGCGAGCAGACCGCCGGCCGCATTGCCGCCGTGCAGTTCAAGCTCTGGGCCAAGATCGAACTGGAAGGCGAGGAAACCGCCGTCGTCAGCCGCTACGGCTTCGACAAGGCGTTGCTTGTCGGCGAGACCGATCCGGATCTGATCCGCAAGACGGTCTTTGTCGCAATCGGCGTTCTCTTCGTCACCGGCATGCTGCTGTGGGCGGTGCTGAACTTCGGCACGGCGCTGTTTTTCGGCATCGTCGCCGGCGGCGCGGCCGGCTGGTTCTTTTTCGATCGCAACCGCGAGACCATCTACGTGCGCGACCTCATGTACGGCCGCTACTTCTCCTGCGTCAGCATCATCGCGCTGGCGCGCAAGGAAGCCTATGTCTCCGGCGTCGTCGCCTATCTTCGGCAGGTGATGGAAAGCGCCAAGCATTGGGGCGGGGAAGAGATCATCGACATTCCTGCCCTCGACAGCGAGGCGGCGAAACTGGTGATGGTCAAGGGCCGCTTTTGATGCTGCATATCGGGGCGCGCCTGCACGCCTTCATCCACGGCCTTTTTCGGCCGCGTGAGGAGGACGAAACCCGCGGCCTGCACCCCCGCGTCAGCCAGCTTGCCCGCCAGCACGGCGTCGACAGCGAGGCCGGCGTCGACCGGTTTCTCGAAAGCGCTATCGAAGAAGCGCGAAGCCTTGCCGAATGCGACAACGACGCCATGGTCGACCGTGTTGCAACCGTGCTCGGACAGGTATTCGAACACGAAGCGCCGTTCTCTCTTCCCACAATTGACTGGATGGAGCCACGCTCGACCGCGCAGTGGTGGACGATCCGCGACGATCTGGTGCAGCTGAAAGCTCGCCTCGATATCCTGCCGCAAACCCGATCCGCGCTCATCGAAGCGATCCGCCAATGGCTTCTAGCGTTGAAGGACGCCGAGCCGCCGTCACTTGAGCCCAGCCGCGATCCCGGCTGCGCCATCGAGGTGCTCGCGCGCCGTGTCGACCTGTTGCGCGAACCGGCCATCGCAGTCGAACGCATCCTTGCAACGCTGCTCGGCGACGAGCCGGCCGTCGCCAGCCTGTTGCCGAAGCTCGCCGACCGGCTGGAGCGGAACCTGATCGAAGTCTCCGGCGGCGATCCGTCCAACCCCGCCAACTTCTCGCGCGCGCCGAAACCGCCGACCAAATCCGCCATCGCCAATCCGGTCGACCTGATCGGCGCGTATTTCGGCGGCACGCCGCTGTGGCGGCTGTTCGACGGCGGCGTCGATTTCACCATTCCCCAGCACATCCGTTTCGAACATCACCACATCCTGGCCGGTTCCGGCCATGGCAAGACCCAGACCCTGCAGAACCTGATCGCCCATGATCTCGACGCAGTCGAACGCGGCGAAGCCTCCATCATCGTGCTCGACAGCCAGGGCGACATGATCCGCACCATCTCGTCGCTGAAGCGCTTTGCGCCCGGTGAACCCTTGCACGAGCGCATCTGCATCATCGACCCGACCGATGTCGAATGGCCGGTGTCGCTCAACCTGTTCGATGTCGGCCAAAACCGGCTCAATTCCTATCCTCCGCTCGAACGCGAGCGGCTGGTCAATTCCATCCTCGAACTCTACGACTTCGTGCTCGGCTCGTTGTTGTCGGCCGAACTGACGCAGAAGCAGAACGTCATCTTCCGCTATGTGACGCGGCTGATGCTGCATATCCCGAACGCCACCGTCCATACGCTGACCGATTTGATGGAGAAAGGAAGCGAGGTGCGGTTTGCCGAACACATCGCCACGCTCTCCGGCAGCGCGCGGCGCTTCTTCGAAACCGAGTTCGCCTCAAAGGAATTCGAACAGACACGCCGGCAAGTGTCGCGCCGGCTTTGGGGCATCCTGGAAAACCAGACTTTCGAGCGGATGTTCTCGCACCCGAAATCGAAGCTCGACCTGTTTGCCGAGATGAACGCCGGCAAGGTGATCCTGATCAACACCGCAAAGGATCTGCTGAAAGAGACCGGCACGGAAATCTTCGGCCGCTTCTTCATCGCGCTGATCGCCCAGGCCGCGCAGGAGCGCGCGACGCTTCGCGAGCGCGACCGGCTGCCGACCTTCGTCACCATCGATGAGGCGTCCGACTATTTCGACCGTAACATCGGCGTCATCCTCAGCCAGGCACGCAAGTACAAGGTCGGGCTGATCCTGGCGCACCAGTTCCTCGGCCAGCTTGAACCGAAGCTGCAGGAGGCGATCGCCGCCAACACCTCGATCGCCTTTGCTGGCGGGGTCTCCAACCGCGACGCCCGCGCGCTGGCGCCGCAGATGGGCGCAACACCGGAAATGATCGAAGGCCAGCCGAAGGGCAGCTTCGCCGTCCATGTCCGTGGCATGACGAAACAGGCCGTGTCGCTCAAATTCCCGTTCGGCGTGATGGAGGACATGCCCCGCATGACTCCGGCCGAACAAGCCGCCTTGCGCGACCGCATGCGCCAGCGCTACGCCATGCATTACAGCGCGCTCGGCGGCGCGGGGGAGGCGAAGGACGGGGAAAGTGAGGGAGAGGGCTGCGGCAATGCGGGGGGTTCAGCACGGCGGTCAGATGATGTTGCAAGTGAGCATGTGGGAAAAGAACGTTCTGGGAACGAGAGGCCTGACAGTGCCGGCCACGGATCGCACAATGTGAAAACCGACCCAGCGGCGAAGTGGTAGTCCCGCTACATGACACCGCCATTCCCGAAATCGCGCAACGCTGCATGCTGTTGCACATGAGCCACTCAATCCGAAGCGGTTCGGCATGCTGCTGATGGTTCAACTCCCACCGAATGTGAATCTTCGGTTGCAGATATCACTTTTCAGTTGCAAGTCGCGAGATCCGTTGAGTAGAAGAGTTGCGAACACCGTTGCTGTGGATTCGGTTGGAGACCATCGCCCGCACATGTTTTTCATGCGGCCAGATGGTATCAGGTGGCAACCACGGGGCAGTAGAAGAGGCATTCGAAAGCTCGTCATGATCCGCATCCTCATCCGCACGCTTGTCCCGCTTCTGCTGTTGCTGCTCACCGGCTGCGGCAGCGAGTGGAACTGGAACCAGAAGCTGA
>CALMYO010000167.1 GCA_937873685.1 uncultured Paracoccaceae bacterium | reverse complement strand
CGGCCGGCTCGCGCGGCCCGAAAACCCACAATGCGCCAGGCGCGCTGACACCGACGAGAAGAAAGATAATGAACTTGCGCAACCCCGGCTGCCCCCGCCTGTTTCCCTGTCAGAAATCGTTAGGCGAGCCGGCGGTGATCGGCAAGCCGCGCCGCAACCGGCCGGCCCGACGGAACAGTTTCGAATTTCAACCTCAGGCCGCCACGCTGTGTAGGTGTTCGAGTTCCGCCTCATCCGGCCGGGCGCCGCGCAGGTACAGCATGCAGGTCGTTCGCAGCATCGAAGCGAAGTTCGGGATTTCCCCGTTGATCTGCAGCGCCTCGTCGTAGAGCGTCGAGATGAACTTCGGCGTCGACAGGCCCTGCGAGGCGGCGAGTTCATCGAGCAACGCCCAGAACGCAGCCTCAAGCTGGATGCTGGTCGAGTGACCTCCGATACGAACGGACCGGTTGACCTGCCGATAGCCGTCCGGATCCTGACCGGCGAAAACCTTGCACATCGTGACCTCCCTGAAGAGGACGTTTCCCGCCCTTCTTGAAACCATTCTATAGCAGATTTTTCCGGCGCAAAGCTGCCAAAAGGCACAAGACAGGATCACTTTTCGGACAATCCGTTGGTCCGGCCACGGTGTGGTAGCCCATTGCCACCCATTGGGCGGCGAATTCCCCAATATCCCTTCCGACACTCCGTTGGCCCTGGCGCCGGCGGGACGATTTTCCCTTGCAAGGAGGTGCGTGTGGCAAAGGCCATCCACATGATGATCCGCGTTCTCGACGAGACGCGTTCCGTGAGCTTCTACAAGACCGCGTTCGCCCTCGATATCGCCGAGCGGCTCGATTTCGCTGATTTCACGCTGGTTTACCTAAAAAATGCCGAGAACGATTTCGAGGTTGAACTGACGATCAACAAGGGCCGCACGGAACCCTACGATCTCGGCAACGGCTACGGGCACGTCGCCTTTTGCGTCGACGACCTCGACGCCGAGCACGCCCGTTTCGTGGCGGCCGGGCTGAACCCGAAGGACATCAAGGAATTCATGCGCGATGGCGCGTTGCTGGCCCGCTTCTTCTTCGTGGAGGATCCGGACGGCTACAAGATCGAGATGCTGCAGCGTCACGGCCGCTACCGCTGACGCCGCGCGACAACAAGAAAAGGAGGAAACGACAATGGTGACACTGATCGACAAGCGTGGCGGTTTGTCCCGCCGCGACCTTTTGAAGAATGCGAGCGCTGCGGGCATTGGCGCCGCGCTCGTGATCTCGGGCAACGCCGTGATCTGCCCGCAGCACGCCTGGGGCATGGAGACCAAGGCGCTGAAGCCCGAGACGATGGCGACGCTGATCCAGATGGCGCGTGACATCTATCCGCACGACCATGTGGCGGACCGGTTCTACGCCATCGCGGTCAAGGGCTATGACGACCCGGAGAAGGCAGAGATGATCGAGGCGGGAGTGGCCGATCTCGACGCCAAGTCCGGTGCGGGCGGCTATCGCGGCCTCGGCTGGGAGGAAGAACGGGTCGCGGTGCTGCGGCAGATCGAAACGACGCCTTTCTTCCAGACGATCCGCGGCGGGCTGGTGACCGGACTCTACAACCAGAAAGAAGTGTGGCCGCTGTTCGGCTACGAGGGCGAATCCTATTCGCAGGGCGGCTACGTCGCCCGCGGCTTCGACGACATCGACTGGCTGTAAGGCCGAAAGACAAAAGAAAAATCCGGAGGAAACAATGCCAGCTCCCTATGATCTCAGCGACGACAGCGTGGTCGTCATCATCGGTTCCGGCGCCGGCGGCGGCACGCTCGGCAACGAACTGGCCCAGAAGGGCATCGACGTCGTCATCCTCGAGGCGGGCGCCCGCATCGAATACGACGATTTCATCAATGACGAATGGGAATCCTTCACCCAGCTCGCCTGGCTCGACATGCGCACCACCTCGGGCGACTGGCGGGTGGCGAAGGATTTTTCCGGCTTGCCGGCCTGGATCGTCAAGGCCGTTGGCGGCACCACCACCCATTGGGCCGGCGCCTCGCTGCGCTTCCAGGAGCATGAATTCAAGGCGCTGACCACCTACGGCAAGATCGACGGGGCAAACCTGCTCGACTGGCCGATCACGCTGGCCGATCTCGAGCCGTATTACGCCAAAGCCGAGGACAAGATGGGGGTGACCCGCACCCATGGTATTCCCGGCCTGCCGGGCAACAACAACTTCAAGGTGTTCGAAAAGGGCGCCAAGGCGCTCGGCTACAAGGAAGTCCACACCGGCCGCATGGCGATCAACTCGGAAATGCGCGACGACCGCAACGCCTGCCAGCAGACCGGTTTCTGCTTCCAGGGCTGCAAATGGGGCGCCAAGTGGTCGACGCTCTACACCGAGATCCCGAAGGGCGAAGCGACGGGCAAGCTCGAAGTGCGTCCGCAAAGCCATGTGCTGAAGATCGAGCATGACGCTTCGGGCAAGGTTACCGGCGTGCTCTACGCCGACAAGGACGGCAACCAGCATGTGCAAAAGGCCCGCATCGTCTGCGTCGCCTGCAACTCGATCGAGAGCCCGCGCCTGCTGCTGAACTCCGCCTCCACCATGTTCCCGAACGGCCTTGCCAATTCGTCGGGCATGGTCGGCAAGAACTACATGCGCCACCTCACCGCCTCGGTTTATGCGACCTTCGACAAGCCGGTGCATTTCTATCGCGGCACGACGATGGCCGGCATCATCCAGGACGAGGCGCGCCACGACACCTCGCGCGGTTTCGCCGCCGGCTACGAACTGGAAACGCTGGCGCTCGGCCTGCCGTTCATGGCGGCGTTCCTCAATCCCGGCGGCTGGGGCCGCTCTTTCACCTCGGCGCTCGACGCCTACGATCACATGGCCGGCATGTGGATCGTCGGCGAAGACATGCCGCAAGAAAAGAATGGCGTGACGCTGCATCCGGAACTGAAGGACCAGTTCGGCATGCCGATCCCCAACGTGCATTTCGACGATCACGCCAACGACATCGCGATGCGCAACCACGCCTGGAAACAGGGGGCGGCGGTCTACGAGGCGGTTGGCGCGACACGGGTCTTCCCGACGCCGCCCTATCCCTCGACCCACAACCTCGGCACCAACCGCATGAGCGAGAAGGCCTCCGACGGCGTCGTCAACAAGTGGGGCCAGACGCACGACATCAAGAACCTGTTCATCTCCGACGGCAGCCAGTTCACCACCGGCGGCGCGGAAAACCCGACGCTGACGATCGTGACGCTGGCGATCCGCCAGGCCGATCACATCGCGCAGGAGATGGCGGCCGGCACTATCTGATCCGGGGCGTGGTCCGGAAACCTGGGCGGGCGGAAACGCCCGCCTTTTTTGTTCAACAGCCGGCGCAAGGACCGCGCCGGCTTGATGTCGCCGAGACCTGGTCGTGCGTGTTGCGATGATCAGAGCACGATGCGGAACTTCGCGAAACCGTCTGCTCCGTCGCCCACATCCTCGATCTTCACGCCCTTGACGTCGCCGGCATACGGACGCGCCTTGGGCCCGCTTTCGAAGATCACCGACGCGCCTTCGACCGGGGCGAATGTCCAGTTGGCGTCGGCCGACGGGTTGATGGTGCCCTGGTCGACAATGTAACGCACGATGACGTCGCGGTTGGTGTCCGGCGCGGTCAGGATGATGACGTCGGACTTGATGCCCGGGAAGTTGCCGCCGCCGCCTGCGCGGTAGTTGTTGGTGGCGACCACGAATTTCTGCGCCGGATCGATCGGTTTGCCCTCGAACATCAGGTCGACGATGCGGCTCGACTCCGCGTTGGCGATCTCGCCTTTCGGGGTGTATTTCGCCGGCTTGGAGAGATCTATTCTGTAGGTCACGCCGTCGATGACGTCGAAATTGAACGAGGGGAAATCGCCGTTGATCAACGGCTGGTCGGCCTTGCCCGGTTCGACCTGGTTGAAGATGCCGGCCGACATTTCCAGCCATTCCTTCACCGTTGCGCCATCGATCAGAACCGCGCGCACCGTGTTGGGATAGAGGTAGAGATCGGCGACGTTCTTGATCGCCACGTCGCCGGCCGCCACGTCGGTGTAGTACTCCGCACCGCCACGCCCGCCGGCCTTGAACGGCGCCGCGGCCGAGAGCACCGGCAGATCCTTGAATTCGCCGTCCTTCAGCAGGTCCTTCACGTACCAGATCTGCGCCTGGCTGACGATCTGCACGGACGGGTCGTCGGCGACCAGCGCGAAATAGGAGTAGAGCGGCGCCGAGGTCTTGCCGACCGGGGTGCGCACATAGGCGAGCGTCTTCTCGTGCTCTTCCTTGACCGAACCCGCCGTGGCGGCGAAGTCTTCCACCAGCGCGATCACCTTGCGGCTTTCGTCGCGCTTGTAGATCAGCCGGGTCTCGGTGGTGGAATCGACGATTTTCCACGTGTTTCCGTCGCGCTCGATCAGCAGGTCGATCAGGCCCATGTGCGAGCCCCAGAACCCGGCCTGCACGGCGGGCTTGCCCATCAGGAGGCCCTTGGCGGCGTCGACACCCTCGATGCCCTCGAAATCGGAACCGGGGAAGACGCGGTGCTGGTGGCCGGTGAACACCGCGTCGATTCCCTCCACGCCGGCAAGGAACAGCGACGCGTTTTCCATCATCTCGGTCTTCACGCCGTCGATGCCAGAATGCGACAGGGCGATGACGATGTCGGCGCCCTCTTCCTTCATTTGTGGCACGAATGCGGCGGCGGTCTCGACGATGTCGCGGGTCAGCACGTTGCCCGTCAGGTTCTTGGAATCCCAGATCATGATCTGCGGCGGCACGAAGCCGATGAAGCCGACGCGGACGGTCTGCTCCTTGCCGTCGCCATCGACGACGGTCTTGTCGAGGATGACATACGGCTTGGTCCAGAGCGTATCCTCGCGCGGGCTGGCGGCGAGCGTTGTGCCCTTCACCAGGTTGGCGCAGACGATCGGAAAGGACGCCCCGGCATTGACCTTGTCCATGAACGACAGGCCGTAGTTGAATTCGTGGTTGCCGAGCGTGCCGCAATCGTAGCCGAGCGTGTTCATGGCCTTGATGACGGGATGCATGTCGCCGTCCTTCATGCCGCGCTCATAGGCGATCCAGTCGCCCATCGGGTTGCCCTGTAGGTAGTCGCCATTGTCGACCAGCATGGTGTTGGTGGCCTCCTTGCGGAAACCGTCGATGACGGAGGCCGTGCGCGAAAGCCCCATCGTGTCATTGGGCCTGTCAGCGTAGTAGTCGTAGGGAAGTACCGCAACATGGATGTCGGTCGTTTCCATGATGCGCAGATGCGCCTGGTTGGCGGCGGCGCGCGCCGAGAACGGATGCAGCGCGATCAGCCCGCCGGCAGCAGCAGCGCCGGCAAGGAAAGTTCTGCGCGACTGGTACGAAAACAACGATTTCATGTTCTTGCTCCTGCGGTTCCCCGGCCATCCGGGATGCCTTGTCCGTCAAACTCCGAGTCAACAGCTTTTACATGACCGGGACATGACAAGCCTTTGTCCGGCGTGCTGACTGCATTTTCCGCATACTGCAAAAAGGCGGAATCGTTACACCATCGAAACCAATTGTGTTTGGCTCACAGTGCTGCTGCCATTGAAGATTTGCAAGTCGCGCGCATGTTCCACTCGGCGCACAGGTTGAAAGAAAGGTCCATCATGATCGAAAGTCACCCGATCAACCCATCGCAGGGCATTAACGTCGGTTCCCTCGATACTTATGGAACCGGGCTGCAGACTCTGAACCTGATGAAGAGTGCTGACGGTTGGCGCGTCATCGATATCACTACGTTTGAAGGCGGTTTTCCAGTCGATCCGGCGCTCTTCGATGCGCAGGGATGGCCAACGCAGATGCCCGTCGCTGGCGGCGCCGAGCTCCAGTGGGCGACCGGCGTGACGTGGTCCGAGGTTCTGCCGAAAGGCAACTACGTGATCACATGGGAAGGGGAGGGCGAGTTCGAACTGTTCAAGTCCGTGGTCGAAAGGGGCGACCATCGCATCGTTTTCGAGGTGGGTGATCGTGGTGGCACCACACTGCCCGACGGCATCCAGATCGTGATCCAGGATACGGATCCGGAGGGCGTTGGGAACCATCTGCGCAATTTCAAGGTCTTCAGGCTTGAAGATGAGGCGGCGATCGAAGCGGGCGAAATCTGGCGACCGGAATATCTCGACAAGATCGGCGACTTCCGCGTCCTGCGCACCATGGCGATGCAGGAAATCAACTCATCCCCGATCGTTGAGTGGGATGACATCCAGCAATCCGCGCAAAAGGCGACGTGGACGATCGACGTCGGTGGCGCGCCAATAGGCGCCCTTGTCGATCTTGCCAACGAGACGAATTCCGATCTGTGGGTCAATGTTCCGCACCTGGCAACGGACGACTTCGTGCGGGAAATGGCGACCTATATCCGCGACAATCTCGATCCGGATCTTCGCGTTTATCTTGAGTATTCCAACGAGCACTGGACGCCATTGTTCAGCCAACAGCAGTGGTTCGTCGACAAGGGAAACGCTGCCTTTGGCGAAGGCTTTTTCAATGGACCCCAATACTATGTGTCGCGGGCGGCTGATGTTGCAACGTTGTTCGGTGAGGTGTTCGGCGCGGAGAACGATCCGCGGTACTTTCCACTGTTCACCATCGCGGCCGGCTTTATCGAGTGGGACGCATATGTGAATGCGTTGCTGAACGGACCCGATGCGAAGGCAAATGGCGGAACCGCCGCTGTCGATGGCCCGTTCAAGGCGATCGCGATCGACACCTACTATGACGGCGGTGCCGGGTGGAGTGACAATCGCGAAACCATCAAGGGCTGGCTGGCGAACGGGCAGGACTACGCCGTCGACAAGCTCTACGAGGTCATACTTGGCGGTTCAGGCCTTCCAAACCAGACATCGATCGAAACCCTGCAGGCGCGCTTTGAAGCGTGGGGCGAGATCGCGCGGGCGAACGGTTGGCAACTGTTGTCTTACGAAGGCGGCACCGGCTTCACCAACTTCGATGACCCATCGGACCAGGCCTATACGGATCTGATGATGTCGATGAACCGCGATCCGCGAATTTCGATTCTTTCGCAACAAATCATAGACGCCTTCCAGGCGGCCGGCGGTTCCATTATTGCGCATTTCGCAGATTTCGGACGCGATGGCTACTTTGGAAACTGGGCAACCTGGGAGGATGTTTTTACTGAACAACCGTTCGGACGGGGCAACGCGTTCGTTGACGCCAACCACCAGACGCCGACTTATGTCGACGAGCGGGATGGCCGGGTCTTCATCGACGATCGCCTGCTTGAAGATGCCGACAAGGGCGTCCGGCTGGAGGGCGGTACTCAGAACGATGATCTGCGAGGCGGAATCGGCAGCGATATCCTTTTGGGCGGCGGCGGGGATGATACGCTTGATGGCGACGCCAATCCTGAAACCGCCGGCGACATCCTGATCGGCGGGCGTGGCGATGATCGTTATGTCGTCGACTCGGCAGCGGATATCGTCGATGAGGGCATCGCATTCGGCGGCGAGGCGGACGGATATGACCGGATCGTCTCGACGGCTGACTTCTACTGGGATTTTTATTCGGCAGGCGAATGGCTGGAGATCGCGCCCGATGCGTCGGATGGCGGCGGCGTCGGATCGACCGCGATCGGGTCGGTCTTCTCCAATGCGATGGTCGGCAACTCCTCGACAAACGTCCTGTTCGGACGTGGTGGTTCGGATGTGTACATCGCTGGCGACGGCATCGACTACATATCGCTTTCGACCTTGGGCTTGACCGCTGACAACGCCTACGATGGCGTTGATGGTTCCAATCGGATAGTCGTCACGCCTAGATCGACCGGGCCGGTCAGCTACGACATCGTCTTCGAGTTCGAAAGCGGTCGGGATCTCGTTGACGTCTCCAGTTTCGCTGTGGCCAACAATCTGGTCTCCGGCCTCGATGTCCTTGCGCGCGGCGTCAACGATGGTCGGGGCAACAGCTATTTTGTGCTGGGAGACGGTTTCGACTATCTCTACCTTGTCGGGATTGAGAAGGAAGCCCTAAGCCCCGACGACTTCGTGACGTCTTGAGGTGTAACGACCCGTCCTCGCTGGCGCCCGTATATCGAGTTGATTCCTCGATCGGCTGTTTCATCCATGGCGCAGAGCGCGCTTGGAAAACGGCGCGAAGACATGTTTCGAGATACTTCGAAATGAAACGGTCGACTGCGATGGCCAGACCGAATGTTATTGATCTTTCTGTGCCGGACGGGTCCGGAGTCGTGCAACGCAGCCGGCCGTTTGGGCGGTTCCCCCAAGCAGCTGGTTTTGGTTGCAGACTGGCGCGTTGAAAAGACTGGAGCAGTCTCTACCCCCGCGGGCGTTTGGACGGATGTGTCGTGTGTCTCCAGAGAGGTTTGATTGCCACATCGACCGTGCTAAGGAAACCCATGGTCTCGTTTCTGAAAAAGCTGTTCGGCGGCGGCGGTGACGCTGCGCCCGCCGCGCCTGAAGTGGCCGAAAGCCACAAGGGCTTCGACATTTTCGCCACCCCGCGCAAGGAAGGCGGGCAATGGCGGCTGGCCGGTCGCATCGAGAAGGATGTGGGCGGCGAGCGCAAGGCGCATGATTTCGTGCGCGCCGACCTGTTCCAGGATGTCGACGAGGCAAAGCGCTTCGCCGTGATGAAGGCGAAGATGATGATCGACCAGATGGGCGACAGGCTGTTCGATTGAGGCGTCGCCGTTGCGCGGCCGGCGCTTCTGCCGCATAAGGCGGCCGCTCTCTTCCTTCGCCGGTACGCCTTTCCCATGACCGATTATCTCGCATTGCCCGCGCTCACCATCGTGCCGCCCGGCCGTTCGCTGGCGGGCAGAGTCACGCCGCCCGGTTCCAAGTCGATCACCAATCGTGCGCTGCTGATCGCCGCGCTGGCGACGGGCGAAAGCCGCATCACCGTGGCGCTGAAAAGC
>CALMYO010000166.1 GCA_937873685.1 uncultured Paracoccaceae bacterium | reverse complement strand
CACCGAGGAAGATGGTGCCCTGATTACGCACGATCACCGTCTCGTCGCTCATCGCCGGCACGTATGCGCCGCCGGCCGTGCACGAGCCCATCACGCAGGCGATCTGGGCGATGCCCATCGCGCTCATGTTGGCCTGGTTGAAGAAGATGCGGCCGAAATGCTCGCGATCGGGAAACACCTCGTCCTGGTTCGGCAGGTTCGCCCCGCCGGAATCGACGAGGTAGATGCAGGGCAGGCGGTTCGCAAACGCCACTTCCTGCGCGCGCAGGTGCTTCTTCACGGTGAGCGGGTAATAGGTGCCGCCTTTCACCGTGGCGTCGTTGACCACGATGACGCATTCCACCCCTTCCACCCGGCCGACGCCGCAGATGATGCCGGCGGACGCAATGTCGCCCGAATACATGCCGTATGCCGCGAACTGGCCGATCTCCAGGAACGGCGAGCCGGGATCGAGCAGTTCGGCCAGCCGTTCGCGCGGCAGCAGCTTGCCGCGCGCCGCGTGCCGCTCGCGCGCGGCCGCAGGCCCGCCAAGGGAGAGTTCGGCCGCCTTGGCCGAAAAATCGTCGACCAGGGTCCGCATGGCGGCGGCGTTGGCGCGAAATTCCGGTGAGGACGAGACGATCTGGGAGGTAAGGACGGGCATGTGAGGCCTAACGGATGAGTTCGATTGTGCAGCCAACGTCGAGTTCGGCCCATTTGCGGTCCGCCGTCAAGGCCGTTGCGCGAAGTCGCCGGGCCAGCGCAAGGCAGGCCTTGTCGCCGAAGGACAGCCCGGCCACCCGCGTCGCCATGTGCAAACGCGCCGTATCGATCGCCAGGGCCTCGTCGAAAGGATGCAGATCGAAACCGAAAGCGGTATAAGTTTCAATCGCTTCGGTGAGAAGCCACCCCTTTTCCGCCAGTTTGAGGATGACTTCGGCGGCATTGACCGAAAGAACCGTGGCGTCAGTTATCCTGTCGAGGATTTCGTCGCCTCCCGGTTCGCCAAGCGCGATGGCCAGCACGGCCGACGCATCGACGACGATCATTTTTCGCCCCACATCGACCGTCGGTCGGAGATGAATTCATCGACGATGTTCTCGCCGGGCTTCTTGTGCTTGTCGGCAATTTTCCGGACGCGCTCGATTCCCGCGCGTTGACCGCGCACGCGCAGTTCGCCGTCCTCAACGAACAAGATCAACTTGTCACCCGGCTTGACGCCCATTGCCGTTCGCATTGAGGCAGGGATCACGAAACGACCGCCTTCGCCGAGCCGAAGGTGTTCCCGGGTCGGCAGATCGGGCAGCGCCGGAAACCCGTTCAGCGGCTGTTGCGGCTGTTCGGAGAAGCCTTTCGGCTGATCCCTGTGGTTCATCGTTAACTTCGGTCGCTTGTAGCCATGATTTCAGTTAATGCCAGATTTCGGGTTCTTTGGCAAATATGGTCATATATGCCTTAACTCCTGATGCCATCAACTTGTCGAAAAGGCCGCCGGACGACGAGCGGGACGCTTCCTCAACCGCATTCGGCCACACTTGCGCCTGAAAACCTCGCGCGCCTTTAACGCCGCGTGGGCGTTCACAGCACGAGCGCTTCCTCCACCTCCACGATCGCGTGGTCGCCGTAGCCGTTGAAGCGCGTCGAGGTGGCGATGCCGTAAGCGCCGAGCGTGCCGAACTCGATGTAGTCGCCCTCGCGCACGTCCTGCGGCAGATCCAGCCGGTCGGGCAAGGCGTCGAGCGGGTCGCAGGTCGGGCCGAACACCTTGAAGGCGCGGCTTTCTCCTTCCAGCACCGCACCGTCGCGGATCAGCCGGTGCGGCGGCATCAACGCTGGCGCCTGCCAGCATTCCATCAACCCGCCATAGACGCCGTCATTGATGAACAGGTCGTCTGCATCCGAGCAGACCAGCTTCACGCGTGTGAGCAGCGACATAGAGGTTGCGACGAGGCCGCGCCCCGGCTCGCATTCGAGCTTCGGTCGCGCCGGCCCGAAACAGCGTCGCACCGCCTTGTCGATGACGCGGAAGAACACATCCGGCTCCGGCGCGGTGGAGGTGGCGTAGTTGGCCGGAAAGCCGCCGCCGACATTCAGCGCCGCAAGCGCCACGCCCGCGCCTTTCGCGATGCGCGCCGCGGCCTCGATGTGGCGCACATAGGCCTGCGGCTCGCGCGCCTGGCTGCCGGGATGGAAGGTCAGCACCGGGCGATAACCGCGCTTGGCCACATCTGCGAGCAGCGCGATCGCCGCATGCTCGTGGGCGCCGAACTTGGTGGAGAAATCATGCGCGGAGGCGCCGCGCTCCGGCGGCAGCACGAAACGCACCGCAACTTCGACCGAAGCATCTCCGCCGACGATGTCGGCGATCTTGGCGATTTCCTCCGGGCTGTCGGCGGCAAAACGACGGCATCCGAAGCGCGCATGCGCCGCGGCGATCTCGCCGCGCGACTTGACCGGGTTATGGTAGTGGAACTCCGCTTCGCCGACAGCGGCGCGCACCGCCTCCATTTCGCGCACCGAGGCGACGTCGAACACGCTGAGGCCCGCCTTCGCCAGCGTGGACAGCACGCAAGCCGCCGGATTGGACTTCACCGCGAAGGACACCTCGCCGGGAAAGCCATTCAGGAAGACGCGGGCCCGCGCTGCAAGTTGCGCCGGGCTGAAGCAGAATACCGGCTCGTCGGGCTGGAGCGAGGCGGCCACCGCAGCGGCGTCGGCATACGGGCGCTGAACAAGCGGCAGAACGGCGGCAAGGGCTGGCATCGGCGGCTCCTCCATGGGTTGCCGCAGATATCGCGTATTGAACGTGCGCAACAAAGCCGTTGATGTGCCGAAGCACGCCCGCTAGACCGTCATAATGACAAAAACCTCGGCGATTCGACGGAGACGCCATGCCGACGGCCAAGGACGAGGAACTGCTGGCGCTGCTGGCGGTGAATGCGCGCGAACCGATCGCCTCGCTGGCCCGCAAGCTCGGCCAGTCGCGTACCACGGTGCAGGACCGCTTGCGGCGGTTGGAGGAGGCGGGCGTCATCGCCAGCTATTGCCTGAAGCGCGGCGATGCGACGCCCTCAGGCATCGCGGCGATCGTCTCGATCGGCATCGAACCGCGTCGCCAGATCGACGTGGCGAAGGCGATCGGCCGCCTGCCGCAGGTGGAGACGCTGTACACGGTGTCCGGTAAGTTCGACCTCGTCGCCATGGCGCGCACGGCGACGACCGACGCCATGAACACGCTGATCGACCGCATCGGCATCCTGCCCGGCGTCACGGATGTGGAAACCTCGGTCGTGCTGGCGACGAAGGTTGACCAGCGTCTTTGAATTCCGCCACCGCGCGGCATCGTTGCGCCGCGTCATCGGTGGCGTTTCGCCCGAAGAGCAATGAAGTCGTGTCCGGCCGCGACGCCGCGCATTGTGCTGCGCGGCCTGATCGGGGTGAATCGAGGCCGGGGCACTGCTGCGCCGGCCCTGACCGCTGGCATTGCCGCGCCGCCGGCGCCAAGTGGGCAGGTCA
>CALMYO010000165.1 GCA_937873685.1 uncultured Paracoccaceae bacterium | reverse complement strand
GGAGATCGGCGGCGGCTTCGGCGGCAAGACCACCATCTTCATGGAGCCGCTGGCGCTGGCGCTGAGCCGCAAGGCCGGCGGTCGCCCGGTAAAGCTGGTGATGAGCCGCTCGGAAGTGTTGCGCGCCACCGGGCCGACCGCTTCTGCCTCGATGGACCTCAAGATCGGCATGAAGAAGGACGGCACGCTGACCGCCGCCAAGGCCGATTTCCGCATGCAGGGCGGCGCGTTTCCCGGTTCGCCGGTGGATTTCGCGCTCTACTGCGCGTTTGCCGCCTACAGGGTGCCGGCGCTCAAGGCGGTCGGCCATGACGTGCTCGCCAACCGTCCGAAATGCGCCGCCTACCGCGCGCCCGGTTCGCCGATGGGCGCTTTTGCGGTGGAGAGCCTGATCGACGAGATGTGCCGCAAGCTCGGACTCGATCCGCTGCAGGTCCGCCTCAAGAACGCAGTCAAGGAAGGCGACAAGGCGGCCTACGGCCCGAAATACGGCAGCATCGGCCTGATCGAGACGCTTGAGGCGACTGCGGCGCATCCCAATCTCGCCGCTCCGCTCGGGCCCAACCAGGGCCGCGGCATCGCCACCGGCTACTGGTTCAACCATGGCGGCGAGACCTCGGTGTCGCTGGCGATCTCCGAGGACGGCACGGCACAGGTCTCGATCGGCACGCCCGATATCGGCGGCTTGCGCGCCTCGATCTCGCTGATGGTCGCCGAGACGCTCGGCGTCCCTTATGAAAAAGTGCGGGTCAATGTGGTGGAAACCGGCGCGCTCGGCGTCAACGAGCCGTCGCATGGCAGCCGCGCCTGCTTTGCCAGCGGCAAGGCGGCTGTTGAGGCGGCGCGCCAGGCGATCGGTGAAATGTGCCGACGAGCGGCGAAGGAGTGGGACATCGACGCCGAGGCGGTCGAATGGGTCGACGGCGCGGCACGGCCAGCAGGCGACAACGCGGGCAAGTTCCCGCCGATGACGCTTGCGCAAATCGCCGCCAAGATGGGCGAAACCGGCGGGCCGATCTCCGGCCACCACGAATCGGTTCCAGGTGGCGTTGGCGCGTCGTTCGGCACCCATGTTGTCGATGTGGAAGTGGACCCGGAAACCGGCCGCACTACCATCCTGCGCTATCTCGTCGTGCAGGATGCCGGGCGGGCGATCCATCCCTCCTATGTCGAGGGGCAGTACCAGGGCGGCGCGGCGCAGGGGATCGGCTGGGCGCTGAACGAGGAGTACGTCTACGGCGCCGACGGGCGGCTTCAGAACCCGGTCTATCTCGATTATCGCGTACCGGTCGCCTCCGACCTGCCGATGATCGACACAGTGATCGTCGAGGTTCCCAATCCCGGCCATCCCTATGGGGTGCGCGGCGTCGGCGAGACGGGCATCACCCCGCCGTTGCCGGCGATCGCCAACGCGATCCACGCCGCCGCCGGCGTGCGCTTGCGCCATCTGCCGATGACGCCGGCCAAGGTGCTGGCGGCCATCAAGGCGGCGCGCCATGGTTGATGTGCAGCTGTGGACCGGCTTGCGCCGGTTCACGGATGGTGCGACGGTCGTCACTGTCGATGCGGCTACCGTTGGCCAGATGCTGGATGCGCTGGTGGCGAAGCATCCGGGCCTGGCGCCGGTGATCGCGGCGGGCGGCTCGGTCGCCATCGATGGCGAGATCACCACCGGCGGAAGGCACCTGCCGCTCAAACCCGGTAGCGACGTGTATCTGCTGCAACAGATGAAGGGCGGCTGACCCCGGGTCGCGGCCGCAGTATTTTGAAGCAACCTCCTTGGTTGTTCGAACGGCGCTCCAAAGCGCCGGTTTTGCGCCCTTGGTCCGGCGCACGAATAACGGTTCACAAACCGCCATGGATGATATAGGACATCGTCCCGGTGCCCGGAGGCGAAATCCGGGCTTTGTCTGTTTTGGGAACCCTTTGCGCATGGCAAAAGAAGAAGTCCTCGAATTTCCGGGTCTCGTGACCGAACTGCTGCCTAATGCGACATTTCGTGTGAAACTGGAAAATGAACACGAAATTATCGCGCACACCGCGGGCAAGATGCGAAAGAACCGGATTCGTGTACTGGCTGGCGACAAGGTGCTCGTCGAAATGACGCCCTACGATCTGACGAAGGGCCGCATCACTTACCGGTTCAAGTAGCCGCCGGACAGGAACCGGTTCGCGCCGGGGCAGCCATGAGCGCCATCCAGAAACTCGTTCTCGCCTCCGGTTCGCCGCGCCGTGCGGCTCTGCTCGCGCAGGCGGGCATCGAGCCGTCGAGCCTGCTGCCGGCCGATATCGACGAGACGCCGCTGAAATCGGAGCATCCGCGCTCGTTGGCGCGCCGCCTTGCCCAGATGAAGGCCGAGAAGGCGCACGCGATCCTGGTGGAAAACGGCGAGATGGAGGACACTTTCGTGCTCGCCGCCGATACGGTGGTTTCTGTAGGCCGGCGCATCCTGCCGAAAGCGGAGATGCTGGACGAGGCGTCGTGGTGCCTGAAGCTGCTGTCGGGCCGTTCGCACAAGGTGCATACCGGCATTTGCCTGATCACGCCGAAAGGTGCGCGGCGTATACGCCTCGCCGAAACGAAGGTGCGCTTCAAGCGGCTTTCGCGCGAGGAGCACGAAAGCTATCTCGCCTCGGGCGAATGGCGCGGCAAGGCCGGCGCCTATGCGATCCAGGGATTGGCGGGAACCTTCGTCGTGAGGCTTGCCGGCTCCTATTCCAATGTCGTTGGACTGCCGCTGTACGAGACCGTCAATCTTCTCACCGGCGAAGGGTTCAAGGTGCATTTCCGTTGGCTTTCGGGCCCGACATGACGCGACCGAAACGGGTGTGCGCCAGATGAACACTGTTTCACCACTGCGCGCGCCGCGCCGCTGCCCGGAATGCGGCAAGCCGTCGAAGCGCGATGTCTATCCCTTCTGCTCGCCGCGCTGCAAGTCGATCGATCTCAACCGCTGGCTCTCCGGCGCCTATGTGATTTGCGCCCGCGAGGAGCCGGAGGAGTTCGATGCGCCTTCGCTGCCGGCATCGCAAGACCGGGATTGACGAAGCGCGTCATGGCGATGGCGACGTGTAAACCGCATGTTCAGCGCCTTGTGGCATGGGTGCGCACAAAGCGGAGCATGCCATGAAGTTCGCCATTGTCGGGACCGGTTTCGTCGCCGACTACTACATGACGACCCTGCCGAACCACCCGGACCTGCAACTTGCCGGGGCATGGGACATCGCGCCCGATGCATTGCGGCGTTTTTGCGCCTTTCACGGTGCGAAGCCGCGCGCTTCTCTCGATGACATCCTGTGCGATCCCGAAGTCGCCATTGTCGCCAATCTAACGGCGCCGGAAAGCCATTTTGCAGTGACGAAAGCGGCGCTCGAGGCCGGCAAGCATGTCTACAGCGAAAAGCCGCTGACGCTTTCGTTCGATGACGCTTCGGAACTTGCAGCCTGCGCCTCGCGCAACGGATTGGCGCTCTGCTCATCACCGGCTTCGGTCCACAGCGCGGCGTTCGCGTTGACGCGCGAGACGATCGCCAGCGGCGCCATCGGCGAACCACGCCTGATCTACGCGGAGATGGAAGACGGGCCGGTGTTTCGCGACAAGTGGCGCGAATGGCGCAGCATCTCGGGCGCGCCCTGGCCGGGCGTACACGAGTTCGAAATCGGCTGCACTCTTGAGCATGCCGGTTATGCGCTGGCCTGGCTTGTCGACTTGTTCGGCCCGGTCGAAAAGCTGACGGCGTTTTCTGCGACCACCTTCCCGGACAAGGGCATTCGACGCGATCATCCCGTCGGCCCCGATTTTTCCGTTGGCGGCCTGTTCTTCGCTTCGGGCGCGGTGGCGCGCCTGACCAGCGGCCTGATGGCGCGCAAGGACCGGTCGATGACCGTGCACGGCGCCGAGGGAAGCCTGCATGTGGCCGACCTCTGGGACGACCGCTCGCCGATCTGGCTGCAACGGGCAAACGCAAAACGCAGCGTGCTGGAGCGCATCGCCGGGCGCATCGAGGCGCGGCGCGGCCATGTGCTGCCATTTTCCTTCGCGCAGGGCAAGCGGCTGCGCTACAGGGCAGAACCTACGGCGCGCCGATTGCCCGCCTTCCCGTCGCAGATCGATTTCAGCGCCGGCGTAGCAGCGCTGGCGCAAGCGGTGGAGGTCGGCGACCCGCAGCATTTGCGAGCGGTAACCGCGCGAAGCCTGCATCTTTGCGAGTTGACGCTTGCGCTGCAGGATTCCGCCGATCGCGCCGCCCATACCCTGCGCAGCAGCTTGCCATGAGGGGTCGTCGCGCCATGGGGTCTGGAGCATTGTTTGAACAATGCGTCAGCGGTCTGCGGCCATGATCTCCAACGTGGCGACCGAGTGATGAAGCGGCATGATCGGCGACTGGGTGGCGCCTTCGCGCATGGCCGCCATCGCTGCCTCGATCTCGTGGGTGAAACCGTGGCCGCGCGGCGGTGCGGCTATCCGTTTGCGGCCGGGCAACGGCAGGCGATCTGCGAGGCGGCCGACGCGATTGCTCGCCAGCGCCGGCCCGCGGCCCTTGAACAGAGTGACGGCGGGTGCCTGCAGGAAATGGCGGTCGAGCCGCAGCGCACCGGCTTCGCCGCGCAGGATCATCGCATTGGCGCCCTCCCGGTCGTAGCCGCAGGAGAGCGACGCC
Organism: uncultured Paracoccaceae bacterium; assembly: GCA_937873685.1. GTDB lineage: Bacteria > Pseudomonadota > Alphaproteobacteria > Rhizobiales > Rhizobiaceae > CALMYO01. The sequence goes on along the minus strand of CALMYO010000165.1, from coordinate 5,592 downwards.
TGCGCGCCGGCCCATTGAAGCTGCACCGTGGCGCTGCTGACTGCCCCGGCGCCGGCAATCCGGGTTCTTTCAACCCGCCATCGCTGCGGAAGACCAAGGAAATACAGGGCCAGCGACACCGGATAGACGCCGAGATCGAGCGTCGGATCGGCATCGCGGCCGTTCCATTGCCCGGTTTGCGGATCGAGCGTCTGGGCAAACGCCAGTTCCGCATCGATTTGCCGTATCCGGCCAATCGCACCGGCATCGATCAGCCGCTTGGCCTGCGCCACGGCAGGCAGAAAGCGGCTCCACAGCGCTTCCATCGCAAAAATGCCACGCTGTTCGGCCGCCTCGGCGATACGCCGCGCCGCCAATGGCGTATCGGCGAGCGGCTTTTCCACCAGCACCGCCCTGCCGGCATTGATCGCCGCAAGCGCGAACCTCTCGTGGGTGGCGTAAGGCGTGGCGATATAGACGATGTCGAGTTGCGGCAGGGCGTAGAACACGTCCGGATCGGCCTGCGCGACGGCGAAGCCCTGCCGCGAGGCGAACGTTTCCGCGGTTGCCAACGTGCGCGACAACACGGCGACGCGTCTTGCGCCATTAACCGCAGCGAGGTCTGCGGCGAAACGCTCCGCAATGGCGCCGGTTCCGACGATCCCCCAGCCGATAGGGCGGGCATGCGACCTGTCCTGCTCAGCCATAGCGCGTTCCATATGTTCGTTGCGGTTGAACCGTCGGAGCCTTGTCGCACGACCCGGTTAGGATAGGGTTCACGAAAGCAAACAGGAAACCGCCCGCTCTTGCGCAGCCCGTTTGCACAACAGCTGCCCCTGGCACGGGCGAAGCCGTGCGGTCTGGCCTGCCGGCCGGAAAACCGCTTGACAATCATGGGCCTGACCGCTGGCGTCCAATGCAACAACATGGTTTGGTTTTTTTTCCGTGTGGCTGGACAGATCGCAAACTCGTGCTATAAACCGCCCGCTTCAGACGACGGGCGGGCCTCGGACTATTCGCTAGCGTCGGCTCAATGCCCAGGTAGCTCAGTTGGTAGAGCAGCGGACTGAAAATCCGCGTGTCGGTGGTTCGATTCCGCCCCTGGGCACCAGCTACCCTTTCCAAGATTGAACATAACTGCTTAAAAGCGACCTAATTTCAAAGCCTTGGGCGGGTCCCGATGCACATGACTGCTCATAGCGGACCCTTGCTGCGCAAAAATTTGGGGGTAGTATGCGGGGGTATCGAAACCGATCGAACTTACGGTACCCCCAATGGCACTTTCTGACTTTGCTTTACGCAGCGCTAAACCACGCGAAAGGCCATACAAACTCGCCGATGGCGCTGGCCTCTATCTTCATGTGCAAACGAACGGGAAGCGTTTCTGGCGAATGAAGTATCGCTTTGCCGGAAAAGAGAAGCTTCTGTCCTTCGGTGAGTACCCACTCGTTTCCATTGCTGATGCGAGAAGGAAACGCGATGACGCACGACGGCAGCTCATTGAAGGTAACGACCCGAGTGCTGTAAAGCGCTTGCAGCAGCTTGAAGCCGAGGATGCCGCTCGACAAACCTTCGAACTGATCGCGGACGAATATCTTGAGCGGTTGAAAAAGCGGAATGCGGCTGCGTCGACCATCGCCAAGACGACATGGTTGCTGAAAGACCTGGCCAAGCCGTTGGCCAACCGGCCGGTCAAGGAAATTCATCCGGCGGAGATTCTGAGACTGCTGCAGCGCATCGAGAAAAGCGGCCGCAGGGAAACGGCGCGGCGGCTCCGTGGCACGCTCAGCAGCGTGTTCAAGCATGCGATCGTCACGCTCCGCGCCGACAGTGATCCGACGATTCCTCTTCACGGCGCGCTTCTCCCGCCGGCTGTCGTAGGGCGCGCGGCTATCGTAGACGAGAAAGAGTTTGGCAAACTCGTCCGAACCATTGCCGAGTACGATGGTTGGCCGACCATTCGTGCCGCCCTGCTTTTTCTGATTTATACGTGCGTGCGACCCGGCGAGGTGCGCGGCGCACGACGAGAAGAGTTCGACATGGCAAATGCGGTTTGGCATATCCCGGCCGAGCGGATGAAGATGCGCCAACCGCATGATGTCCCGCTATCCACCCAAGCCATGGCCGTCTTGAAAGAAGTCTGGTCGCTTTCGGAAGACGGAGCTCTTGTGTTTCCGTCAATCCGGTCGATCCAGCGCCCGTTGTCCGACGGCGCATTCAATTCCGCGCTACGGCGGATGGGTTACGAAAAGAACCAGGTCACGGCGCATGGCTTTCGGGTAAGCGCGAGTTCCATCCTCAACTCGCACGGATATGACCCAGATGTGATCGAGGCGATACTGGCGCATCAGGATAAAAATTCGATCCGGCGAACCTACAATCGCGCCAGTTATTGGAATCAGAGAATCAGTCTCATGCAAGAGTGGAGCGATTTGGTCAATAGCTTTTAGGTGACAGAAGTAGTATTTCAAATCGATCACTCCGATGTTTTTGGTCATGATACAATGTGGTCATGAACGATTTTCACAATCGCGCCGTGACCGGTTTCCGGCGCGCTGCGCCGCAATTCGGCGCTTCCCTTTCTGTATCGGCGAACGCCGAAAACTTTGCGACCGAAGAGGCGGCCGAGGCCAGATCGGAGCCGACTGACGGCGTCGAGAAGGATGCTGTTGCTTCGCTTGGCGATGTTTCGCCAATACCCGGCGATCTCGCCGACGATCCCGAAAATGGCTCAACCACGACGTCGCAGGACGATGCAGGGGCGCGCAGCGGCGTGCAGCTGCATGCAGCGGCAAGCGGCGATCCGTATCGGGACTTTCCCCTTTCCGTCGACGAGATCCGGTCGAAGTTGTTTGCGATCGGCATCTCGAAATCGAAGGACACGATCCAGCGCTATTGCCGGGAAGGCACGCTCGATTGCGTCAAGCTCGGCATGTTGCGCCGGTTCCATGCGACCGAGGCGTCGGTCGCTTCCCTGATCGAGGTGTTGAAGAACGAAGCCAGCGGCGTCAGTGACGACCACCGCGATGCGCCTGCAGACAGCTTCATGCCGCTGCATGCAGGTGCACGCAGCGGCATGCAGGATCTGTTGCAGTTGCATGCAGGTGCAGAGCCTGTCGAAGTCGCGGATAACGCCGAAAATTCCGATGCTGCACCGACCCGCATGCAGGTGCATGAAGGTGCATCGACCGGCATGCAGGCGCATGCAGCTGTACCAACCAGCGCGCAGGTGCACGCAGCCGTTCCAAACCGAGGGCCGCTGCGCTCCAGGGCCGACAGCAGCGGCAGCGATGGCGTCGGCCACGCGGATATCGAAACGCCGGAAAGGCCAGTCGCGGAAACCGCGGTCGATCACCATCGCGACGAACAGGATGCGGCGAGATCATCGCAGCCTTTCGCTTCCGCGCATGATGCCCGCAACGAGCGTGACACCGATCACGCCGGAACCCGGCCGACACAGCCCGCCGATACCGGCATGATCGAATTCCTGAAGGAGCAGGTGCGTGTCAAGGACGACCAGATCCGCGTCAAGGACGAGCAGATCGCAGCGATGCTGGAGCGCGACAGGGAAACCAACATCCTGATCCGCGGGCTTCAGGATCGCATCGGCGAGGCGTTCGGCTTGCTGGTGTCCGGCAAGCGTCGCACCGGCGATGACGGCGTTGTGGATGCCGAATTGCGCTGACAGCCACGATGCTTGCCGATACCCCCGCCAGAACGCCCAGAATGGCCCGTGGCGCGAGGAGTGAGTGGGATCCGATCCCAAGACCATTCAGCCCGTTCTGACGCGCTCAGCGCGCCTCAGGGCCGCAGAAGAAGCCGGTCTCATCAACGATGAGAGCCGGCGTTCATATCAGCGCCATCGGAATGGAAAACCCGCGTCTCTCTCCACGCCGGCCATGCCGGAATCCGGCTTTCCTTCCCGCGCTGGCGATGTGGTGGACCACCATCCGTATCGGCACCGGCGGTGGGACATGACGGGAGCATGGAGGCATAGCACGAAAATGACGTTCCGCTCGTTTGCGATGGGGCGGGGTCGCAATCGACGCCGATGACGACGACACGGCCGACGTCGCGCATGCGCAAGCACAGCCGGGGCACGAGTGGAGCGAGTTTGACTTTTGGTGCCCGCCAGCCGCAGTTCCGGAGGGGATCGACATTCGCGTCGATCCACAACCCCTACTGATTTTCCGGGTTTTCAAGTTCCACGCGGCGCGGGCTGGCCAAAAAAAAAATAGGGCATCAGGTGATGCCCATAATTGCGGTTGTCAGTGGATGCGTTCGCATACACCGTCGATGACCTTGTGCACGGTCGTGGTCAGGCGCGGGTCTTCGGAGACACGGCCGGTGAGAGAGAAGGTCGCGGCGTTGAACAGACGCCATGCGGTCTTGTCGCCCCAGTCATGCGGCGGGTCGTCATAGGCGCTCAACACGTCGGCAATGCGCGTCACGTTGATGGCGCCCTTGCGGTAGAGCTGCATCACCGCGAGGTCGGCGATGTCGTCGGTCAACTCGGTCGCCTTGTAGCGCTCGAAGGTGATCGCTTGTGCCTTGCGCGCTTCACCCAGCGGTTCGATGACCTCGGCGACAAGGCCGGGGAGATCGCGCCTGGCCTTGGCCGTGTGTTTGCGCCTGATGACGTGATCGCCGTTGAAGGCGAGGTTGTCGCAGACGAAGACACGGCTGCCGATGGATATGCCGATCGGAAAGCGCTTGTCGTGCGAGTTCCGCAGGCCGACGGTATCCACGTAGTCGCCATACGGCGAGCGCAGGGACAGGACGCCGAAGAAGCGTGCCCCGTCCGGCGTGACGCCGTAGTTCTCGGCGATCAGTTCATGGCCGTAGAACCCGAGACTGTACTTCACCATGTCCACCACCATGTGATGGGGGATGGGAACGTGAGTGTCGGTTGCCTCGGGGGTTTCAAGAGCGCGCAAACCGTCATAGTCAACGACCCCCGCGCCAGCATGCAACATCAGTGTCATGGTACTGCTCCCTGGTTGGTGTACTTCCAGGAATATTGTACCACCAAAAAGAAAAAGCCCCCGCTATGCAGGGGCTCGCAATGCAGAGACTGGTCTATTAAGGCGTCTTATGCTTATATCTGATAATGTTCCCTTCATTGTCGTAGGGAAGCCCGAAAGGATTGTCGGGGTATGGTTGGTGGTTGATGCGACGACGTTCTTCATTTCGCGTGTTGTGCTGCTTCATCTTCGCCTCCTTTGCTGACAATGGGATATTTCGCCCAACAAACGACGGTGTAAACGGTTGGTATGGTCAGGAAAAATCGCCCATGATGAGCCATGAGCGCTGGCGATACGGTCATCACGAATTGTTACACGTGGCCTGCTGCCGGTTTGGCATCTTCGCCAATGAGCGAGAGCACGCTATCCGGACAAGTTCGTTGCTCACGTTGAGTACAGCGCAACGAACGGCCGCAGTGTCATCCCGGCGCATCGCTGTCGGCCAAGAACGCAAAAAACGTCACCCGTGCATGTGGAGAACCGGCACCGGCCCAGAAGCCTGCGGTGGGGTATACTATCCCCATGGAGGTCCATCACGGCCAGGGGTTCCGTTCGTTGGCGACGGCGCTGGAAGAGCGCACGATCATTT
>CALMYO010000164.1 GCA_937873685.1 uncultured Paracoccaceae bacterium | reverse complement strand
CCCCCGCCCCGCGATCGACGCCCGCCGCCAGCGTTTTTGCCTCGTTGGCCTGCGCGGCGCTGGAAAATCGACCCTCGGCAAGCTCGCCGCAGCCGAACTCGCCATGCCCTTCCTCGAACTCAATCGCGACATCGAGGAGCAGAGCGGCATGCCGGTGGACGAGGTGATGGCGCTGTACGGCATGGAGGGCTATCGCCGCCTTGAACGCCAGGCGCTGGAGCGCGTCGTCGCCACCAACGATTCGGTGGTGCTCGCGGTTGCCGGCGGCATCGTGTCTGAACCCGAAACCTGGCGTTTCCTGCTGCAGCACTTCCACGCCATCTGGCTGAAGGCGGGGCCGGAGGAGCACATGCGCCGGGTGCGGGCGCAGGGCGACCACCGCCCGATGGCCGGAAACCCGAAGGCCATGGACGAGTTGACCAGCATCCTGACCAGCCGCGAGGCGCTCTATGCCCGCGCCGAAAAGATGATCGATACCAGCGGCCGCAGCTTAGAGCAGAGCACGCGCGACCTGGTCGCGGCAATACGGGAGCTTGGCCGTTCGGCATCGTCCGCGTAAACTGCGGCGGCAATCGGCCGACTTCATTCGACAGCGTGACGTATAGTGCAAGTCGCCAACATGTCGAGCAGTTTGCGATTGACACTTGTGCATTAAAATGCACAAATGACCGTGGTTGTCTCCTGTTTGCCGCAAAGCGGATAACGGAAGGCTCACATCCGGAATGTCTGGAACTCAACGGGAGGAAATTCACATGCATGACACGATGAAACGCTGGACGCGCCGCGCCGCGCTCGGCATCGCCGCCGGTGCGGTTTCGTTCGGCCTTGCCGCCGGCGCATACGCGCAGGAAGTGACGCTGAAGCTGCACCAGTTCCTGCCCGCACAAGCCAACGTGCCGAAGCTGGTTCTCGATGTATGGGCCGACAAGGTGGAGGCCGATTCGGGCGGACGCATCAAGGTCGAGCGGTACGCGGCCATGGCGCTCGGCGGCAAGCCGCCGGAACTGATGGACCAGGCGAAGGACGGCGTCGTTGACATCGTCTGGACCGTGGTGGGCTATACGCCGGGTCGCTTCCCGCGCACGGAAGTGTTCGAGCTGCCCTTCATCATGACCAACGCGGAAGCGGTGTCGCGCGCCTACTGGGAACTGTTCCAGAGCGACATGAAGGACACCGAGTTCGCCGACCTGCACATTCTCGGCACCTGGGTGCACGGGCCGGGCATCTTCCACACCCGCACACCAGTGAAGAGCATCGACGACCTGAAGGGGATGAAGATCCGCGGTGGTTCGCGTACCGTCAATGCGCTGCTGGAACGTCTTGGCGCGACCCCGGTCGGCATGCCGGTTACGGCCATTCCCGAGGGCCTTTCGAAGGGCGTCATCGACGGCACGACGATTCCGTGGGAAGTGACGACGGCGTTGAAGGTGCCGGAACTGGTGAAGAACCACACCGAGTTCGAGGGCAAGGCGCTTTACGTGCTGACCTTCGTGCTGGCGATGAACAAGGCGAAGTACGAGAGCCTTCCGGACGACCTGAAGAAGGTGATCGACGACAATTCCGGCATGGAATTCTCCGCCTTCGCCGGAATGACCCAGGCCGGCGCAGACGGCCCCGCCCGCGAGGCGGCGGTTGCGGCCGGCAACACCATCGTTACCTTGCCGCCGGAAGAAGTGGCGAAGTGGCGCGAGGTCGCGCAGCCGATCTATGACGAATGGACCGCCGACATGGATTCCAAGGGCATCGACGGCAAGGCGCTGCTCGCCAGGGCGCAGGACCTGATCAACAAGCATACAAAATGACCGGCCGCGCGACCGGGCGCCTGTTCCTCTCCTTCCGGGGACGGAAAGGCGCCCGGTCGGATCGCTTCCGAACAAAACTGGGCGCTGCGCCAGGCAAGATGGACGACGCCCTGGCGCCGCAATGTGGCGGCGAACAGCGTGTAGTTTGCTTCAACCGACTTTCAGTTGCCGCCCGGCGATCCGGCTTGAACGCGAGAAGCGATTGAAGCACAGATCCTGCGTTCCCGCCTGCAGGCCTGCGGAGACAAGCGCCTGTTGCAGAAGCGCCCGTTCGCCGGCGTCATAGCAGGCGATGTGGAAATTCATGTACTTGCAGGTCACAAACACGCTGGAGGCCTGCGGCGCGGCGATCAGCGTCATGCCGGTTCCGGCGTTGGTGCGCTCCAGCCAAAGCATGGCGTCGACAAGGGGCGCGACATCGGCCACCGGCCCGCAGATGCCACCACAATACCCTTCCGGCAGGCCGGCGGCATCCAGAACGCGGAGTGCGTCGGCCAGGTGTTTCGACGGATTCGCGTGTTCTGGCCGCACGAACGGTTCGGCAATGGCCGCAATCAGCGCCATGTCGGCCCAGCCCATCGCCGCCCAGAGCTTCTCGAAGGCCCGTGGCAGGCGCTTGCGCAACGACACGTATGTTCCGCCGGAGGGCACGGCAACGAGATCGGGGAGCCCGCGGCCCTTCGGTAATGGCCCGAACGTTTCGTGGCGGGCAAGACACGCTGCCGCCTGTTCGGCATTCAGCGCTGCAGCCTCGTCAGCGCCAATGCGGCGCGACGACGCCTCGCCGGCAAGCCACACGATATCGTCTTCCATGTAAAGGTTGTCGTCGGGATTGAACAGCGCCCGCTGCAGGTCATGCGCATGGCGGGCGAGGAACGGGTGGGAGGCGAAGGTCTCGGTACGGGAGAGGAAGCGAAACGGCATGGGCTAAAGTTTACCATGACCGGCCCGATTTCCTACCCGTTTTGCCGATCAGTTGGTGGGCCAGGCGTCGAAGACTTCGTCCACATCGAACTGTTCGGCCCGGTCGGCATTTTTCGCTGCCGCCACCCGGAAACCGTGCTTCGTACGATTGCCACCGTGCGGCGGCGCCGTCACATCGCGGCTTTGGCCGGGACAAACGCGCATGGCAGGGCCGGCGGCGATGGCGAGGCGCATTCCCCGCGGCTTGTCACGGTCGAAAGCCGGCGCCGGGTGGCCTCAAAAACGGGTTGGCCTCAAAAAAATGAGAGCGCCAGCCGACCTGCGCCGAGCGGTTGGCGGTGTTGGCGACCTTCAGCGTCACGGTCTGCCGGCCGGCATGAAAGGAGTTGTCGCCTTGCGCGATGATGATTTCGCCGGGGATCATCCGTAGCGCCTCAGTTTGGCGAACCGGATCTGAAGGCTTGAATGAAAGCCGCGGCAACGGCGACCAGACCCGCCACGGCAAAAACCGCAATGAGGACCGCTTCGAAGCGAAGCGCTGCGCGGGTTGAGACCTTCCCGCTGGTCGGATGGATCTGCTCCGTCAGCACGCCAAGCGGAAGCATTGGCGGATTGCCATGGCCAAGTTCGGACACCATGCGGCGTCCCGCATAGGGCCCGTCCACCACTTGGAAGACGATATGGTGATAGACGTCGCCGTCTTGTCCCAACTGTTCTTCCAGATCAACAGCGCGAAGCTGCGCGGGTATGGCATCCGCCATCCGGCGGCGCTTTCGCGAAAGGAAGAACAATGCCGTTGCAAGCGCGGCAAAGCCAAAGAGCGCCGAGATCACTGTTCCGAACATCGGTTATCGCTCCGGCTTGTGCACTGTCACCAGCTTCGTTCCATCTGGAAACGCCGTTTCAACCCATACGTCATGGGTCGTCCCGGACAAACCTTTAATCCCCTGCGTGCGGGTGATGACATGGGCGCTCGCCACCCTCACCTCGGCAATGGAGCGGTCGTCGCGCGCCTTAGAGCGTTGTTCGAACAAATTGGAGCAGTTTGGTGGCAGGGATTTTTCGTTTCCGCAAGGAGAACACCGCAGCGCGATATGAATATCGCGCGAGGATTTCGACGCGGCCGAAGCGGAAAAGACCGCCAAGCCGGGGGGAACCAAGCCATTGTTTCAGTTTGCAAACTGCAATCGTCTGGACTTGGTCTCGCGCGCCCTGGACATCGTCGCGAAACGCTAGCGGTGCTCGCACCGCGTCGCATTCCGCTTCTTGCCAGGACACACGATACCGGCGTCCAAACGATTCAATTTGATCGAACAACGCTCTAGGCGACGACATCAGACGACGATATCGGCCCATGCACGTTTGACCGGTCGTTCAGCAGTACCTGCGCCTGTCGCAAATCGTAACCTCCCCGCGCGTTCTGTGCAACGCCGGTTCGGCGCAAGGTGAATGCTGCATGTGCGCACCCATGCAAACGCCAGGCCATTGCGCAAGCGGCAAGTCGCCAATTGACGTTTACGTAAAAGTTAGATAGTCGCTTCCCCTGTCCGGCCGGCGCGCCTTGACGCGGCATGGCGGGCGTCTGTAACAGGCACATCCATGTCGGCATTTCGCAAGCGCAACGCGCGCCCGCCCACTAGGGCTTGCCGCAAACGCAACTCAGGGAGTGAATCGCGATGAAGGTCATCGTCCCGGTCAAGCGGGTGGTCGATTACAACGTGAAGATCCGCGTCAAGTCCGACGGGTCGGGCGTAGAACTCGCCAATGTGAAAATGAGCATGAACCCGTTCGACGAGATCGCGGTGGAAGAAGCGATCCGCCTGAAGGAAGCCGGCAAGGCGACCGAGATCATCGCCGTTTCCGTCGGCCCGCAGCAGGCGCAGGAGACGATCCGCACCGCGCTCGCCATGGGCGCCGATCGCGGCATCCTCGTCAAGGTGGACGATGCGGTGGAGCCGCTCGCCGTCGCCAAGATCCTCAAGGCCATCGCCGACGCCGAGCAGCCGGGGCTGATGATCCTCGGCAAGCAGGCGATCGACGACGACGCCAACCAGACCGGCCAGATGGTTGCCGCACTGACCGGTTGGGCGCAGGGCACGTTTGCCTCCAAGCTCGAAATCGACGGCGACGTCGCGAAGGTGACGCGCGAGGTCGATGGCGGCCTGCAGGCGATCGAACTGAAGATGCCGGCGATCGTAACCACGGACTTGCGCCTCAACCAGCCGCGCTACGCCTCGCTGCCCAACATTATGAAAGCGAAGAAGAAGCCGCTCGACGAAAAGACCCCTGCCGATTACGGCGTCGATGTCGCGCCGCGCCTCAAGGTCGTGAAGACCGAGGAGCCGGGCGGCCGCAAGGCGGGCGTCAAGGTCGGCTCGGTCGCCGAACTGGTCGACAAGCTGCGCAACGAAGCCGGCGTCCTCTGATCGGAAAGGAACAATGACAATGACCATTCTCCTGATTGCCGAACACGACAACACTGCCCTCTCCGACCAGACCAACAAGGCGCTGACAGCTGCGAAGCAGATCGGCGGCGACATCCATGTGCTGGTCGCAGGCCAGGGCGCTTCCGCCGTGGCCGATGCCGCTGCCAGGCTCGACGGTGTGTCGAAGGTGCTGCTCGCCGACGACGCGTCGCTGCAACACCGCCTCGCCGAGCCTTTCGCCGCGCTGATCGTGTCGATGGCGGACGGCTACGACACCATCATCGCTGCCGCCACCACCACCGGCAAGAACGTGATGCCGCGCGTTGCGGCGCTGCTCGACGTGACGCAGGTGTCCGAGATTGTCGAGGTGGTGGACGCCACCACCTTCAAGCGGCCGATCTATGCCGGCAACGCCATCCAGACGGTGAAATCGACCGACGCCAAGCGCGTCGTCACGGTGCGCACCGCGGGCTTCCAGGCGACCGGCGAGGGCGGCTCGGTTTCGGTGGAGACGGTATCGGCCGCCGCCAATCCGGGCCTGTCGACCTGGAGGGAAGACCGGCTTGCCGAAAGCGCCCGTCCGGAACTCACCTCGGCGAAGATCATCATCTCCGGCGGCCGTGCGCTCGGCTCGCGTGAGAAGTTCGAGGAAGTGGTGCTGCCGGTCGCCGACAAGCTTGGCGCCGCCGTCGGCGCCTCGCGCGCGGCGGTCGACGCCGGCTACGCGCCGAACGACTGGCAGGTTGGGCAGACCGGCAAGGTGGTCGCGCCGCAGCTCTACATCGCCTGTGGCATTTCCGGCGCCATCCAGCATCTCGCCGGCATGAAGGACAGCAAGGTGATCGTCGCGATCAACAAGGATGAAGAAGCGCCGATCTTCCAGGTGGCTGATTACGGGCTGGTGGCCGACCTTTTCGTCGCACTGCCGGAGCTTGAAAAGGCGCTTTGACGCGACGCTGATTCACAAGCATAGTGGGAAGGCCGGTCTGGACAAAATCCGCCGGCCTTTTATTTTGCGCTGCAACAATCTTGTGTCGAAAAGCGACCGGACGGGGTGAATGCGATGATCAGAACGATCGGCGTAATCGGCGCGGGCCAGATGGGAAGCGGCATCGCCCAGGTCTGCGCGCAGGCGGGCTACGAAGTGGTGCTTCACGACATGTCCGCGGAGCGCGCCGAGGCCGGGCTTGCAACGATCAACGGCAACATGGCGCGGCAGGTGGCGCACGGCAAGCTGGACGAAGCCGGTCGCAAGGCGGCGCTTACGCGCATCTCCGGCGTTTCGGATCTCGAGAAGCTCGCCGGGTGCGATCTCGTCATCGAGGCGGCGACCGAGGACGAAACGATCAAGCGCAAGATCTACGGACAACTTTGCCCGGTTTTGAACCCGCGCGCCTTCATCGCCACTAACACATCCTCTATCTCGATCACCCGGCTGGCCGCGGCGACCGACCGTCCGGGCAGGTTCATCGGCATCCATTTCATGAATCCGGTACCGGTGATGAAACTGGTGGAACTGGTGCGCGGCATCGCCACCGAGGACGCCACCTTCGAGGCGGCGCGCGATCTGGTGGACAAGCTCGGCAAGACCTCGACCGTGGCCGAGGATTTCCCGGCCTTCATCGTCAACCGCATCCTGCTGCCGATGATCAACGAGGCGATTTATACGCTCTACGAAGGCGTCGGTTCGGTGCTGGCCATCGACACCGCGATGAAGCTTGGCGCGAACCATCCGATGGGACCGCTGGAATTGGCTGATTTCATTGGCCTCGATACATGTTTGTCGGTGATGCAGGTGCTGCATGACGGGCTGGCCGACAGCAAGTACCGCCCCTGTCCGCTGCTGGTTAAATATGTCGAGGCCGGCTGGCTCGGCCGCAAATCCGGTCGCGGCTTTTATGATTACCGGGGAGAAAAGCCTGTGCCGACACGGTGAGCGCAGCGCCGCCGCACCGGAGCGTCCGGTGCTGCAACCGGTTTAGGCCGGTACTGGCGCACCGACATGGTCATGGCGATACGGGCGGTCGTTTTCACGCGCGTCATCCGATTCGTCCCTCCCGCAGGCTGGGTGTCAGAATCCGGTGACGGCGATGTGACGCAAAGGTGGCACAAGCGCGATTCCGCTGCGGCCTTGTCGTCTTCGCCGGAAGACATGATGTCTGGTTGACAACGCCCTGACTGCGTATCACCGGTGTCCCCGCAGGAATGGAGACGAGCATGCAGTTCAACGGCACCGACGCCTATGTCGCCGAAAAGGATCTGACGATCGCGGTCAACGCGGCGATCCGGCTTGAACGGCCGCTGCTGGTGAAGGGCGAACCTGGAACCGGGAAGACCGAACTGGCGCGGCAGGTGGCGGCGGCGCTCGGCCTCGACCTGATCGAGTGGCACGTCAAGTCCACGACCAAGGCGCAGCAAGGTCTCTACGAATACGATGCGGTGAGCCGGTTGCGCGACAGCCAGCTTGGCGACGAGCGCTTCAATGACATCTCCAACTACATCCGCCGCGGCAAGTTGTGGGAAGCCTTCGTTTCCGGCCGCAAGACCGTGCTGCTGATCGACGAGATCGACAAGGCCGACATCGAGTTCCCGAACGACCTGCTGCAGGAACTCGACCGGATGGAATTCTTCGTCTACGAGACCGGCGAAACGATCCGCGCGAAGAACCGGCCGATCGTCATCATCACGTCGAACAACGAGAAGGAATTACCGGATGCGTTCCTGCGCCGCTGCTTCTTCCATTTCATCCGATTTCCCGACGCCGACACGCTGGCAAGCATCGTGGAAGTGCATTACCCCGGCATCCGCAAGGATCTGCTGCGCTCTGCGCTGACCCGCTTCTTTGAGATCCGCGACGTGCCGGGATTGAAGAAGAAACCGTCGACATCCGAGGCGCTGGACTGGATCCGCCTGCTTGTCGCCGACAATGCCGATCCGGACGATCTGCGCGCTGATCCCAAGAACCTGTTGCCGAAGCTGCACGGCGCGCTTCTGAAGAACGAGCAGGACGTCCACCTGTTCGAGCGGCTGGCCTTCATGGCGCGTTCGGGTCGGGGTTGAGGCAACTTTCAATCCGGCCGGCAGTGTACGTCATTCT
>CALMYO010000163.1 GCA_937873685.1 uncultured Paracoccaceae bacterium | reverse complement strand
ATAGGCGGCATGGATCACCGGCAGCACGCATTGAGGCGAATAGCCGTCGCGCACCGTTTGCCAAGCGGCTTCGCCCATCGCCGCCTGCGCGCGCGAATCCAGACCGAGGAACCGTTCGAGGCAAGCGCTTGCGGCCGCGAGATCTTCGGCGGGAAACAACAGGCCGTTCTCACCATCGCGGATCAGTTCGCCGAGAGCGCCGATACGCGGCGCGATCACCGGCACGCCGCGCGCCATCGCCTCGAGCGCGATCATCGGCAGGCCCTCGCGACGGCTGGTCATCACCAGAGCCGAAGCAGCATCGAGATGCGGCCCGACATCGCGGACCAAACCATGAAACAGCACGGCGTCACCGGCTTCACGCTCGATATCGCCGCGCATCGGACCGTCGCCAAGCATCGCAAAATGCGCAGACGCGGCATGTTTGCGGGCAAGGCTGGCAAACAGGTCCGGACCCTTTTCGTGGCTCAACCGTCCGGCAAACAGGAAAGCGGGCTTGCGGGGAACTTCGCGCGGCGCATGCGCCGGCGTGACAAAGTTGCGGATGACCGCGGTTGAAAACGGCATCTGCGCCGCGATCTGCGCCGAAACAGCCAACCGCCCGCCGAGAAACGACGTCCATTCGTCGAGGTTCTGGTAGAGGCCGACCATTCCCGCGCCGCGCTCGCCGGCATGGAAGGTCGAGACGACGGGGATGCCGGCAAGCCTTGCCGCCAAACGTCCTGCGATGCCGGCCTTGTAGCCGTGGGTGTGCAGCAGGCCGGGCCGCAGGCGCTTCAGAATGGCTCGCAAACCCGCCATGCCGCCGGCGATCTCCAGCGGGACGCCGCAGTCGCCGAGCCGTTCCAGCGCCGGACTGTTTTCGTAGGCGCGCCACAACACGATGCGCGCATCCAGACCGATGTCGCGCTGGCTTCGCGCGATGGTTTCCACATGGGTTTCAATGCCGCCGACATGGCGGGCGTCGAGCGTGTGCAGGATCATCTTCGCCTCACCGGTGCATGTTGATGGCGGGCCAGCCGGCAACACGCCGCGTCACGAATTCGACCAGCCACGGCGCAATGCGCTCGAAGCGGCGCGCCTCGCGCACCATTTCCTGCGCCAGCGTCGGGTTGAAGCGGTCGTTCAGCGCGAGCGCGGAGACAACCGCGCCGGATTCCGTCAGCCATTTCATGACTTCCTCCATACCCGCCCGCGCCGCCGCGCCGGGCAGCGTCACCAATATGACGGCTTCGGTCGCGGAAGCAGTCAGCGGCGTATAGAGCGCAGGCTCCGTCGCCTCGTAGGGCGGACAATCGAAGACGACCGCGTCGAACCGGTCGAGCCAGCCCGCCACCGCCTCCGGCAGGCGCTGTCCGTCGTTCAACACGGCGTGCAGCGCCGTTCCCGCCGGCACGACGATCTCAAACAGGTTCTGCCGGTCCTGGCGGGTTGCTGCCCAGACCGAGTCGATGTTGGCGTCGAGCGGCGCGGGTTCAAGCGCCGCGAAGTCGCGGTTGCGGGCGCGCACCAGCAGCACACGGCGGCCGAAGGCTGCGCCCGCGGCGGCGATATCGAATGCGAACTCGGACGCATCCGCCTTCGGGCTTGAGCCGGTGACGGCAAGCGAGCGCGCGCCGCGCCCGATCGTCGCCGAATAGGCGCGCTGCGCGGCAAGCTGGCGGGATTTCGAAAGCATGGCGTTCTTCCTTTCGTCAGATCGCGGCGACGGCGGCGACAAGCGCCAGGATCTGGGCGGCGTCGCGCACCGTTCCCATCAGTTGCGCCCAGTGGCCTTGCCCCTTGTCGGGCACGTAGACGGTGTCGCCGGGGCGCACGACTGGAAGCCGCGAGATGTCGCCGGTGCGGGTGAACGCGATCAGGTCGAAATGGAACGCCTTGATGTCCTTGCCCATGTTGATGACGACGATGCGCCGCTGGATGGCGTCGGTCGTCGGTCCGCCGGCCTGCGCCAGCAGGTCGAGGATGCTCATGCGCGTGGTGAAGTTGTAGCGCCCGGGCTTTGCGACGGCGCCGAGCACGCGCACCGTTTCCTGCGGCGCGATGTCGGTCCATTCGCGATCCTGGTCCGGCACGTAGATCATGTCGCCGGGGCGCACGCGCGGCAGCAGCCGCTCGTCGCCGGTTTCGATGTAGCGGGCGAGATCGACGCGGATCGGATCGGCTTCCGCATGGCCGCGCAGTGAAACGCGGATGGCGCGCAGGTCCGCCGTCTTTGTCGGGCCGTTCGCGGCCGAAAGGATGTCGAGGAAGCCCATCTTCGCGTCAAAGGCGTAACGGCCGGGCGATCCGACAGCGCCCATCACGTAGATCGAGCGATCCGGCTCCTGGCGCACCCATTGCGACTTGTTGTCGGACGGATCGATCGGCAGTTCCGGCACCATCACCACATAGCCTGCCCGGATCTGCGGCACGTCGGCGGCGTTGCCGCCATTCTCGATGAAGGCCTGCATGTCGAAGATCACCGGCTTGGCCTTGGCATCGCCGCGCTTGAGGATGCGGATCGCCGAAAGGTCGCCCTGACCGGTCGGTCCACCGGCATTGGCGATCAGGTCGAAAAGGCTCATCTCGTCCGCCCATTCGTAGCGGCCGGGCTTGTTGACGGCGCCCATCACCTGCACGGCGCGGGTGGCGGGAATCTTCAGCCATGACGGCTCCTGAGTGTCGGTCTTCTCCGGAACGAGGATGGCGTCGCCCGGATTGACCGGCGGCAGGGTGGCGACCTTGCCCTCGGTGAAGGCGACGAGGTCGAACATCTCCACCACGCCGCCGGGGCGGATGATGCGGATCTGGCGGGTATCGGCAAAGCGGGTCGGACCGCCGGAATTGGCGATGATGTCAACGAAGGTCGCGCCGGCCGCCGCCTCGAACGCGCCGGGCTTTGCCACCTCGCCCATCACGTAGACGGTGTGCTTGCCGCGCTTGATCTGGTCGCCGAGGATCGGCACGAAGACGGTGGCGCCCTTCTTCAGGGGCGGCAGCAGGCTCGTGTCGCCGCTGTCGAGATAGGCCTGCAGGTTGAACAGCACCGGATCGGCGTCGGTGATGATGCGGATCTGCTCGACGGCCGCATATCGCGTGACACCGCCGGCGCGCATGATCAGGTCGATGAGCGTCATGCCCTCCTTGAAGGCGAATTGTGCGGGCGTCGCCACCTCGCCGAAGATGCGCACCGCACCCTTTTCCGCGCCGTCGCCCGAGCGCGCCAGTGTCGCCGCGTCGAATTCGATCGCGACATTGCCGGTGAGCGGCGAGATCGGCACGAACACGACGTCGAGCGGCTGCAGCGCCGGCAGGATCGAACGATCGCCGGTATCGAGGTAGCGCTTGTAATCGAAGACGATTTCCTTCGATCCGCGCACCAGCTTCATGCGATCGAGTTGCGCGCCGGCCGCTACGCCGCCAGCCTCGGCAATCGCCACCTCCACGGTCGCGTCGCCCGGCAGTTCCAGCGTACCGGGCTTTTTTACCTGACCCGCAACCGCGACCAGCAGCTTGCGTTCCTTGATGCGCACGCCAAGGCGGTCGATGTCGCGATAAGCCACGGCAAGACGCGTGCGCAACAGGCGCGTCGCTTCCTCCAGATCGACGCCTTCGAGACGGACCTGGCCGATTTCCGGCAGGGTCACCTCGCCGCGCCGGTCGATGGCGAAGTCGCCGGTCAGGCTGTCCTCGCCCGGCAGCACCAGCGAAAGCGTGTCGCCAATGCGCAACACCGGGTTTTCCTGAGCCCGGGCGGTTTCGGCCGCAAGCAGCATCAGCACGGCGGCGACGATCGACAGGATGAAGGCCCGAAGGGTCATGGCGGTCATTCCCTTATCCACGCGGGGTCTTGAGGCAGGTGCCCGCCACTTCGCGGGTGGCGACATCGGCGCCGCCCAGTTTCACCGATGCGGCAAGCGCGCTGGCCTCGGCATCGGCTGGCAGGCCCGCCTCGGCTTCGCGCTGCGCAACGACAATGGTCTCGCGGATGATCGCCGCATCGGCCGGGCCGATGGCGCCGGTTTCAAGCGCCCTGTCGGCGGCATGCGCCGTTTCGGCAAGGTCGGTCGGCGCCGGGGCGATGCGTTCGGCGAGACCGCCGCCAGCGGCGGGCGGCCAGGCATGACCGCAGCCGGAAAGCAGCACGGCGAACGCCAACAGCGGCAGGGAAGTCGCGCGGCTCATCTCAGGCCGCCTTGCGGTTGGCGCCGGCAAGCAACCCGGCGATGCCGAGGTGGCGCAACAGCCGCAGCGGATGACCGTCGAGGCCTTGCGCCGTGACGCGGTAACCGCGCGCACGCTTGCGCTTGTAGAGAAAGACGATCGCGCCGACGCCCGAGGAATCGATGAAGCGGCATTCCGAAAGGTCGAGAACGAGGTCGGTGTCCTCGTCGGCCATCTGGTCGAGGCTGGCGCGCATGGCGGCAACGCGGGCGGCGTCGAAGTCGCCCTTGATTTCAAGTGTACTGGTCATTTGCAGGTCTCCGGTTCGGTTGCCCGCTCAGCAGCAAGGCCCGTGCCAACCGGCTGCAACGGGCTGAACGCCGTTTCCGGCCGAAAACGCGCATCGCGGTTTGCAATCCGCGAAACGAAAGCGTGGCCGGTTTTGCAATTCGCGGCGATTCCGCGCCGACCGGCTGCTTTTTGCCCGGCACATGGCTTGCAGGCGTCCTGTCGAATGAAATCGAAGGAAGCCGTCCCCATGACGCAAGTCCATATCGTGCAGAAGCTGGCGCCGGGTGGCATCGAGCAACTCGCGCTATCCCTCGCGCAGTCCGGCGACATGCGTATTTTCAGCCTTGAAGGCGATGCCGAGGCGCTGATCCATGCCTGGCCGCGCGCCGCAAGCGTGACGGGACGCCTTGAAGCGTTCGGCAAGCGGCCGGGCCTCGACGCTGCCTTGCCGTTTCGCCTTGCCGCACGTCTTCGCGCAGTGGCGGCAACCAGCGTTGTCACCCACCATGTCGGTCCGCTGATCTATGGCGGCATGGCGGCGAGGCTGGCCGGCATGCGTTCCGTCGCCCATGTCGAACACGACGCCTGGCATCTCTCGAACCGCAAGCGCCGCGCCGTTGTCGGCTCGGCGCTGCGGCTCCTGCGCCCGGCGCGCATCGCGGTGTCACGCACGGTCGCCGAGGCCGCACGGACCCGTACCGGCTTGCGATTCACTCTCGTCGCCAACGGCGTCGACTGCGGGATCTACCATCCCCGGGAAAAGGCCGAAGCCCGCAAGGCGCTCGGCTTGCCGCTCGATCGCACGATCATCGGCGCTGCCGGCAGGCTTGAGCACGTCAAGGGCTTCGACCGCCTGGTCGACGCCGCTTCGCACCTGCCGGACGATATGCTCGTGGTGATCTGGGGCGATGGCAGCGAAGCAGGTGCGCTGCAACAGCGCATCGACCGCCTCGGACTGCGCCAGCGCGTCCTGCTCGCCGGCCGGAGCGACCGGCTCGATCAGGTCTATCCCGCCCTCGACGTCTTCTGCTTGCCGTCGCGCGCCGAAGGGCTGCCGCTCTCGATCATCGAGGCGCAGGCCTGCGGCATTCCCGTGGTGGCGAGCGATGTCGGCGGAGTGCGCGAGGGGCTGTGCCCGGCAACCGGCCGCGCGATCGCTTTCGGCGATGACGAAACGCATCTGCTGGCCCAAGCGCTGGCCGCCCGCCTCACCGCGCCGCTCGAAGCCGACCCGCGCGCTTTCGTCCTTTCGAACCTGTCGCTGGACAAGACCCGCGACGCCTACAAAGCCCTGGAGACCTGTCATGCTTGAGACCCTGTTCTGGACGAGCGCGCTTGCGCTCGCGCACCATCACGTCACCTATCCGCTGAGCCTCCTTGCGCGCGCGACGCCTCGGCTGCCGCTAAGGGAGCCGCAGCGCCTTCCCGACATCACCGTCATCGTCACCGCCTATCGCGAGGCAAAGGTCATTGCCGCGAAGATCGCCAACCTTGCAGCCCTCGACTACCCGGCCGACAAGCTGCACGTGCGCATCCATTGCGACGGTTCGGATGACGGCACGCCGGCAATCGCGGCGCGCGAGATCGCGCAACTGACCGGTCGCGGCGTCGATGTGACGGTCATCGCCCACCCGGTCAATCGCGGCAAGATTGCCGTAATCAACGATGCTGTTCAATCGACATCCACGCTGCTGGTGGCGCTGACGGACGCATCGGCGGAGTTGCCGCCGCACGCCTTGAAGCGCGTGGCGCTCGCGATGGAAGACGAAACGGTCGGGCTCGTCGGCGGCGTCTATGATTGCAGCGAAAACGGCAGCGCCGGCGAGCGCCGCTACTGGGACATCCAGAACCGCCTGCGGCTGGGCGAATCGTCATTCGGCGCGCCGCTCGGCTTCTCCGGCGCCTTCTATGCGTTCCGCCGCAGCGCGTTCAGGCCGCTTGAGGCTGGCACGATCAACGACGATTACGTCGCCCCGATGCGGATCGTCGCCGCTGGCTATCGCGGCGTGCTGGACGAGGGGATCGCTATCGTCGAACGCGAGCGCACCCGCCCCGGACAGGAATTCACGCGGCGCATGCGCATCGGCGCCGGCAACCTGCAACAGGCGCTGAAGCTGTTCTCGCTTGCCGATCCGCGGCGTCCGGGCCTTGCCTACGCCTTCCTGTCAGGCAAGGCACTGCGTGCGATCGCGCCGTTTCTGCTCGCCGCTTTCATTGCCTCTGCAACGCTGCTGACGACGGCCAACCTGTTCCACTATGCTGTTGCGGCCTTGACCTGGATCGGCCTTGCCTATGCTTTGGCCGGGCTTTCCGTTGCCGAGGAACGGCGCGGCCGCCTGCAGGCGCTCGCCGCCACCATGCTTTCAGGCTACGTCGCCAACGGCTACGGCGCATATCTGTGGCTGACCGGACGCTTCGATCTGCGCGGCCGCTGGAACTCTTCGGGACAAACCTATGGCGATCAACCGCTTTCGCCGGCCGTGCGCATGGCCAAGCGGGTGTTTGACATCGCCGGCGCGCTGGTGATCCTTGCCGTGCTGGCCGTGGTCTTCATCCCCGTCGCCCTGGCGATCAGGCTGGAGAGTCGCGGCCCGGTGTTCTATCGCCAGCTTCGCGTCGGTCGCGCGCTGCCGGATCGCACCGACCTGTTCCATCTCGTCAAGTTCCGCACCATGCGCCAGGATGCCGAGCGCAACGGCGCGGCCTGGGCGGCGAAGGGCGATCCGCGCATCACCCGTGTCGGTCGTTTCCTGCGCAAGACGCGCCTTGATGAACTGCCGCAGGCGATCAACGTTTTGCGTGGTGAGATGTCGCTGGTTGGCCCGCGCCCGGAGCGCCCGGTGTTCTTCGCGAGACTTGAAGACAGCATCCCGCTCTATGTCGAGCGCACCTTCGGCATCCTGCCCGGCATAACCGGCCTGGCGCAGGTGCGTCAGGGCTATGACGAGACCATCGAGGATGTGCGCTCCAAGGTCGGCTGGGATCACGCCTACGCCATGCGCATCGACTCGCTTTGGGCGTGGATGAAGACCGATATCGGCATTGCGCTGGAAACGGTCGGCGTCATGGTCGGCCGCAAGGGGCAGTAGCCGAGCGCATGACAGGCCCCACCGTTTGCATCGCGTGAACGGTCAGGCGCTGCCGTCGCCCCCCTTCCGGCACCCTACACAAGCATGCTCATCGGCTTCTCTACATAGCCCTTGAAAGCCGCCAGCAACTCTGCCCCGAGCGCGCCGTCGACGCAGCGATGGTCTGTCGACAGCGTCACGGTCATGACGGTTGCAACCGCGAGCGCGCCGTCCCTGACCACCGGGCGCTGTTCTCCGGCACCGACGGCAAGGATCGTGGCGTGCGGCGGGTTCACCACGGCGGCGAAGTTCTTCACCCCCATCATGCCCATGTTGGAGACGGCGGTCGTGCCGCCCTGGTATTCCTCCGGCTTCAGCTTGCGGTCTTTCGCCCGCTTGCCTAGATCCTTCATCTCGTTGGAGATCGCCGACAGGCTCTTGGATTCCGCCTTGCGCACGATCGGCGTGATCAACCCGCCGGGGATCGACACCGCGACGCCGACATCGGCGTTTTTGTGCTTCACCATAGCTTCGTCGGTCCAGGACACGTTGGCGTCCGGCACGTCGCGCAGCGCCAGCGCCAGCGCCTTGATGATCATGTCGTTGACCGACAGCTTGTACGCCGGAACATCGCCCTTCTCGGTCTTTTTCACCGGGGCGGCGTCGTTCAGTTGCGCCCGCAACCCCAGCAGCGCGTCCAGTTCGCAATCGACCGACACGTAGAAATGCGGGATCGTCTGCTTGGATTCCTGCAGGCGCTTGGCGATCGTCTTGCGCATGTTGTCATGCTTGACGAGTTCGTAGGAGCCTTCGGCGAAGTTGCGCAGAACGGCGTCGGTCGACGGGCCTGTCGCCAATGCCGGGGCGGCAGCGGGTTGCGCGGCGGGGGCGGAAGCGGGTGCTGCGGCCGGCTTTGCGCCGCCGGCAATCGCCTTCTCCACGTCGGCGCGCACGATGCGACCATGCGGGCCGGAGCCCTTGACGGCGGTGATGTCGACGCCCTCGTTCTTGGCGATCCGGCGCGCCAGCGGCGAGGCGAAGACCTTTTCCCCGCCCTTCACCGGCACCGGGCCGGCCTTGACCGAGTCCGGGATGGCGGCGGCTTCTTTCTCCCCGCTTGCGGGCGAGATATCGGCAGAGCCGACAGAGGGGGGCGGCGAAGCCGCAGCAGCCGGTTTTCCCTCCCCTTGAGGGGAGGGTCCGTCCGCAGGACGGGGGTGGGGCGCCTTCTCCCCCTCCTGCTGCTTCGCAGCCACCTCCCCCGTGCCGGGGGAGGAAACAGCCCCACCCTTTGCCGCAGCGCCCGCATCCTCGCCCTCGCCGGCCAGGATCGCGATCACCGTGTTGACCTTGACGCCTTCCGTTCCGGCCGCAACGACGATCTTCGCGAGCGTGCCCTCGTCGACAGCCTCGACCTCCATAGTCGCCTTGTCGGTCTCGATCTCGGCGATCACATCGCCAGCCTTGACCGTGTCACCCTCCTTGACCAGCCATTTGGCGAGGTTGCCCTCCTCCATGGTGGGCGAAAGCGCGGGCATGGTGATGTTGATGGGCATGGGTCAGTCTCCAGCGTGATGCGCTTGCGGATTATCGGTGAACATTTCTGGCCGCCCGAGCGGCCGGAGGTGGGCAAAACTTCTTGTGGTCGAACGCAAAGACCATTTCGCAGAATTCATCGCGCACCCTCCCCGGCCGCATAGGCCCACTGCCCCGGTTCGGCGAAACCCGGGTTGGTCGAGGCCTCGTCCCAGAGCAGCGCCAATTGCAGTGCAAACGTTTCGAAAGGCGGCGCGTTGGCGTTCTCGTCGCCGCCCCAGGCCTCGATCAACTGCCAGCGATCGCCAATGAACTCGAAGGCTTCAAGCACCCGGTCAACCGGATCGATGAACCAGAGGTGACCGCAGCCGGCTTCGCCATAGATGCGGCGCTTGCGCGTCTGGTCCAGCCGCCGCGTCGACGGCGACAGCACTTCACAAACCCAATCTGGTGCAATCGAAGTGTAGGCGTCGCGCGATCCTTCCGGCGCGCGCTCGCGACGCCAGCCGGCAATGTCGGGAACGACGATTTGCTTGCCGAAATGCAGTTCCGGTTCATCGAGGAAGTACCAACCGCCCGGCCCGCCCGCGCCGATATCGAACGGCCCGCCCAACGCCATACCGAGGCGCGTGGTCGTGCGGGCATGCGGCATCGCCGGCCGCGGGTGCAGATACAGATCGCCGTCGATCACTTCCGCGACCATGTGCTCCGGCGCGGCAAGCACGTCGGCATAGGTCGCTTCAATCCTGGTCGGGGCGGTCATGGCGCTCGATCCGTTGCTGGCTGCGGCCTACTTGTAGCACACCGCCTTCACCGCCTCGACCACCTCGCCGACATTCGGCAGGGCGAGCTTTTCGAGATTGGCGGCATAGGGCATCGGCACATCCTTGCCGGCGAGCGTGATCACCGGCGCGTCGAGCCAGTCGAATGCCTCGCGCTGCACGGTGTTGGCGATGAAATCGCCGATCGAGCATTGCGGGAAGCCTTCTTCCACCGTCACCAGCCGTCCGGTCTTCCTGACGCTGTCGATCACCGCCGGCAGGTCCATCGGGCGAAGCGTGCGCAGGTCGATCACCTCGGCGTCGATGCCGATTTGCTCCAGTTCCGGCAGCGCCTTGACGATGTACGTCATTCCGATGCCGTAAGAGACCAGCGTGACGTCGCGGCCGGGCTTGTGGATTCGCGCCTTGCCGATCGGCAGCACGAAATCGTCAAGCTGCGGCACCTCGAAGGTCTGTCCGTAGAGGATTTCGTTTTCCAGGAAGATGACCGGGTTCGGATCGCGGATTGCCGCCTTCAGCAGGCCCTTGGCGTCGGCGGCGCTCCAGGGCTGGATCACCTTGAGGCCGGGAATGTGGCTGTACCAGGCGCCGTAATCCTGGCTGTGCTGGGCGGCGACACGCGCGGCCGCCCCGTTCGGGCCACGAAACACGATCGGCGCGCCCATCTGCCCGCCCGACATGTAGAGCGTCTTGGCGGCGGAATTGATGATCTGGTCGATCGCCTGCATGGCGAAGTTGAAGGTCATGAACTCGACGATGGGCTTCAGCCCGGCGAACGCCGCCCCGACGCCGATGCCGGCGAAGCCGTGCTCGGTGATCGGCGTGTCGACCACACGCTTCGGCCCGAATTCCTGCAGCAGCCCCTGCGTGATCTTGTAGGCGCCCTGGTACTCGGCGACCTCCTCGCCCATTACGAAGACATCGTTATCGCGGCGCATTTCCTCCGCCATTGCATCGCGCAATGCTTCGCGAACCGTCGTGGATA
>CALMYO010000162.1 GCA_937873685.1 uncultured Paracoccaceae bacterium | reverse complement strand
CGGGCGATCCACTGGGTGCGGCACGACAGCGAAGCGGTGCTGCGCCGCATCCGCGCCGATGGCTGCGGCATCGTCTTCATCTCCCACTTCCTCGACGACGTGCTGGAAATCTCGGATGCGGTGACGATCTTCCGCAACGGCCGCAAGGTGATCACCGAGAAGGCGGCGGCACTGACCAAGGATGACGTGATCGCCCACATGATCGGCCGCGGCTCCAAGGACATGCACATGGGCGAAAGCGCCGTGCTTTCCGGCGATTCGGCCAAGCCCGTGGTGCTGTCGGCGCGCCATGTCGGCGACGGCAAGCTTCTGCAGGACGTATCTATCGACCTGCGAGGCGGCGAGATCACCGGCGTCTACGGTTTCATGGGCTGCGGACAGATCGAGCTGGCGCGCGCGCTTTTCGGCAAGGGGCACATGAAGCACGGCGCGGTGACGCTTGACGGCAAGCCGCTGAAACTGCGTTCAACCGCATCGGCGCGCGCCCGTGGCATCGCCTTCGTGCCGGAAAACCGCTCGATGATGCTGTTTCGCACCGAGCCGGTGTTCAAGAACATGACGATCGCCATTCTTGAAACCTTCCACCGGTTGCTGTTGCGCCCGGACAGGGAACGTCACACCGCCAGCGCCCATATCGCCGACCTGCAGATCAAGGCGCGCGGCCCGGACATGGCGCTTGGCGCGCTCTCCGGCGGCAATCAGCAGAAGGTGGCGCTCGCCAAGTGGCTGACCCGCCTGCCCCGTGTCCTGATTCTTTCCGAGCCGACGCGCGGCATGGATGTCGGCGCCAAGGAAGACGTGATCCGCATCGTCAAGAGCCTGCGCGACCGCGGCGTGGCCGTGCTGGTTCTCTCCACCGAACCCGAAACCATCTTGACGCTGGCGGATCGCGTGACCGTGCTGCGCAAGGGCTTTGTCACGAAACAGTTCGATCACGGGACGGTCTACAAGGCCGATCTTCTGGCGGCGGCTTGAGGAAACTCCACCATGGCTGATGAGGGAATGGCGCAAACGGGCGGCCGCGGCGTCAAACGGTTCCTGACCGACCAGTTGCGCAACATCGCGCCGGTGTTCACGCTGGTCGCGCTGGTGGCGTTCTTTTCGTTCGCCAGCCCGTCCTTCTTCACCGCCGTCAACTTCATGAACATCCTGTCGCAGGTGTCGATCACCGCGATCATCGCGGTTGGTCTAACCTTCGTGATCCTGACCGCCGAGATTGACCTGTCGGTTGCGGCGGTCGCCAACGCGATCGGCATCACGGTCGCTTTTTTCACCATGCAGCCGGACTATGTGAACATCGCCAACCTGCCGCTGCCCGGTGTGATCGCGATCATCCTCACGCTGGCGAGCGCCTTCGCGTTCGGCCTGATGACCGCGTTTGGCGTCACGTGGATCGGCATTCCCTCGTTCATCATGACGCTCGCGATCATGCAGATCGCCAACGGCGTCTCGGCGCTGCTGGTGCGCGGCCAGATCGCCTACAACTATCCGGATCTGATCACCATGCTGGGTTCAGGTTCAATCTTCGGCGTGCGCTGGACGATCATCGTGGCGCTGCTGTTCCTGGGAACCGGCTGGTTCGTGCTGCGCTTCACCCGCTACGGCCGCTATGTCTACATGACGGGCGGCAACCGCGAGGCAGCCGAATACTCCGGTGTCAACGTCAAGCTGATCATCGGTTCGGTAATGGTGATCTCTGCCGTGTGCTCCGGCATCGCCGGCATGCTCGCCGTCGCCTATTTTGGTTCGGCGCAGCAGAACCAGTTCGACACCTACCTGCTCGACGCTATTGCTGCCGTGGTGGTGGGCGGCACCAGCCTGTTCGGCGGACGCGGCGGCATCCCCAACACCATCATCGGGTTGTTGGTGCTGGGCGTGCTCAACAACGGGCTCGACCACGTCCAGATCGACAGTTTCCTGAAGATCCTGATCCGCGGCATCATCCTGCTCGCGGCGTTGATTATCAATGTATACGCGCAAAGGTTGCGCGAGACCGAATAACCTTCGGCCGGCAGCACCGGCCTGGCGCAGCGGCAACTGGTTGAAACAACACTGCCGCCACGAACACATGATGAGCGGACGCGGTGGCTTGCGGTGGGCGGCGAGCGATCGGGAAAAATTCAATCGAATGCCCTGGCTGCGTTGTCGCGCAATTGACGATGCACAGCCGCCATGGCAACCGTCGCGCGGTTCAACCTCACGGAGCTTTTCCCATGAACGGCGCCATCACCGCCGCGGTCGCCGCGGCCGGCCTCTATGCCGCGCTCAACATGCTGATCATCCACTGGATCGCGTCCGCCACCGGGGCGCTCAGGCGCAAGCACAAGGTATCGATCGGCGATGGCGGCGTGCCGCACCTGATCCGCATCATGCGCGGCATGGCCAACGCGATCGAGAACATGCCGATGTTCTTCGTGCTGCTCGCGATCGCCGCGCTGATGGGCGCGCCGGCAATCGGCATCCACCTGCTCGGCATCGTCTTCACCATCGGCCGGGCGCTGCATGCGAAACACTTCATCGCCGAGGATGCGCCGGGCTGGCAACGCGGCATCGGCTTCGGCCTGTCGTTCCTTGCGCAGGTCGTGCTGGCGCTCGGCATCATCGGCCACTGGCTGTGGGGGATGATGGGGTAAGGGGCGGGGTTTTCCTGCCCTTCCGGCTGCAGGGTGGGGTGAAGCCGAAGGGCGCCGTGCGTGTGCCACCGCCTCTCCGCCGTCATCCCGGGGCTTGTCCCCGGGATGACGGCGGAAAAATTGGAGTTGAACTCTACGAAAGCCGTTTCCGCGGCTCTATGCTCAATCTTGCGTTCCGCTCAGCACCGCCCATTCCGCAGGGCGGGATGCTGGCGCAAGCGGATCGTCAAACCGCACGACCGAACCGGCCAACGCGCCGAACAATGACGCAGGTTTGACATTGCTGATGTCGTCATTGTGACTTTGCGGCTGCTTTTCAACTCCGCCCACAAGACTTTGATCGGAACCTGGTTTGATGTGATGCTTTCCCGGCATTTAGGCGTTCCTCATCGAACGCGTTGAATATTCGCCATAAGGGCAACTGGCAAGGCCTTGCAACCGTTCGCCGCAGCGCCCATTTCCGTCAGGCCGTTAACGGGAGCCATCGCCGATGCCGTTGCCCTATGAACGTCCAAGCACGCTCTACATGCGCGAATTGCGCGCGGTGGCCCGTTCGGCAGACGCGCTGCAGGGGCACCTGCCGAAAATCAACCTGCTTCCCGAAGGCTTTCCGCTCGAACAGGTGAATGTGCATTGCGATGCGCTCAAGCGCCTGCCGGAGGGCACGGCCGAAGGCAGCATCGCCACGTTGTTGACCGCCGACGCGGAACTCAACCGCATCCGCCAGCAGTTCATTCCCGCCTCGCCGGACGAGGACGAGGAGGGAGCAGCCGCGCCCATTGTTGAGCGCGGCGGCGATCTCGACCTTCGCCTCAACGCCCTGCTTGCCGATATCCGCTCGGCAATCGAGCACTACAAGCGCGAATCAGGCGAGCAGATCGAAACCGATATCGAGCCGAAAATCGCACCGCCGGCAGAGATCGCATCAATTGCCGGTCAAACGATCGACGACGCGTTGCGCGCCGAGGAACTGGTTGCCGACGCAACGGCGAAGCTGGACACGGTATCGGTTGAGGGATCGCCGCGAGTCGAAACGGTCGAGCGGCTGCTTACCGACGCCGATGCGCAGTCCAAATCGGCCCGCGGCGCTTTGCAGAGCGATGAGCCGCAGCCGGGCGTTCTGGAACGTCTCGGCCGGTTCATGGACAAAACGGCGGGCGCTTTGGACAAGGCTGGCAGAACACTCGAAGCCGGCGCCGATATCGCCGATGTCGCAATCGACGTGGTTCAGGAACTGCGCACCCAGATCTACAAGTCAGTGACGGCCGCAATCCGCACCGTCGGCGGCGGCATGACGCGCGTGGCAGCAATCATCCGAAAGGCGCGCGGCGGAGGCATTTCGCCGCAAGACCCGCCCTTCGATCTCGTCGAACTCTACCGCATGATCCTCGACGGCAAGGCGCCGCCGAAGAGCTGGACGCCGCATGTGAAAGCGCTGCGGTTCGATTTCGATAACTGGAAACGTGCCCGCAGCGATTTCCCCAAAGCGCTAGATTCGCTAAAGGATTTGGCGAACACGGTGAGGGACCTCGCTCCTCTTTCCGGCCTTACGGAATTGCAGGTTCTGGACTTAAGCGGCACGCAAGTGTCCGATATCACTCCGCTCGCCGGCCTTGTCGCACTGCAAACTCTCGATCTGAACGGCACGAAAGTCGCAGATATCACCTCGCTCGCATCCCTATTATCCATCCAAACGCTGAACCTGAACGGCACAAGAGTGGTGAATCTTAACCCACTCTCGGGCCTAACTTCTTTAGAAAACTTGCACCTTGACAGCACTCAGGTTATTGATATTTCTCCATTGTCTGGTCTGAAGGCGCTACGTCAGCTAAGCCTCCACCACACACAAATCGAAGATATCGGACCATTGAGTGATATAAATCAATTGAAAATTCTTGGCCTTGTGAACACGCGTGTTTCAAACATTTTGCCGCTTGCTAATTTAATTAGACTTCAAAAGCTTGGACTACGAGGCACTCTTGTAACTGATATTACCCCACTTATTAGACTTACCTCACTCAAAGAAATTGGACTTGTAGACACAAAAATCACAAACTTTTCTCCACTTACATTCTTAACTGACCTACTTGTACTGTGGGTTAATGATGGCGCAGATGTTTCATCTTTAGCGCACTTTTCTAAATTAGAGATATACTTCCTCATGCTTGATGGCGCTTGGAAAAAAATGTCAGCGCATGAGGCCGCCGAGTACAGCCGCGCCAGGCGCCGCTGACCCCCTCCGGTCGCTGCGCGACCACCTCCCCCTTGCTTGCACGGGAGGAAAGCCGCGCCGCAATCCTTACACCGCTTGTCGCGGCGCGGGCTTGGCGGCAAGCGCGACAGGCGGCAGTCTTTGCGCAACACGGAGCCGCGCCATGACCGCCTTCCCGCGCTTGTTCACCCCCGCCAGCCTGCGCGGCAAGACGCTGCGCAACCGCATCGTGTTTGGCGCCCACACCGCCAACATGGCCGAGAACGGCTATCCGACCGAGCGTCACGCCGCCTATTACCGCGAGCGGGCGATGGGCGGCGCGGCGATGGTGGTGGTGGAGCCGGTTCCGGTGCATGCGGCGGCGGTGCTGACGCGCGGCAATTTCCGCGCAAACGACGATTCGGTGATTCCGCATTTCCTCAAGGTGACTGAAGCCATCCGCGAGCATGGCGCGGTCGCGATTCAGCAGCTTTACCATGTCGGCCAGCATGGCGACCAGGACAACAGCTGGCACGCCGGCTGGTCGCCCTCCGGCCTGCCGAGCTATCACGACAGCGACGGCAGCCACGCGATGCGCGAAACCGAGATCGAGGAAACGATCGAAGCCTTCGTGGAGGCCGCGCGGCGCTGCCGCGCCGCCGGTTTCGACGGGGTGGAGGTGTGGGCGGCCTATCACGGCCTGCTCGACCAGTTTTGGACGCCCTGGTCGAACCGGCGCGACGACAAATGGGGCGGGAGCCTTGAAAACCGCACCCGGCTTTCGCGTACAATCGTCGAGCGCATCCGCAAGACCTGCGGCGACGACTTCATCATCGGCCTGTCGATCTCCGACGATCCGGAGACGAGCGTTGCGCTGAAGCGCGAGGCGCAGGCGGAGATCGTGGCGCTGCACGACCGCACCGGCGACATCGACTATGTGACCTGCGGCTATGGCTCCTACTTCAATTTCTGGCCGCTGATGCCAACCGCGCTTTTTCCCGAAAAGCTCGGCGCCGACCTCGCCTCTGTCATCAAGGGCGCGGTGAGCCACGCGCTGGTGACGGCCGAAGCGCACATTCGCACACCGGAGAACGCCGAAGCCGTGCTGAGCGAGGGCCGCGCCGACATGGTGTCGATCGTGCGCGGGCAGATCGCCGATCCGCATCTCGCCAACAAGGCGCAAGAGGGGCGGCCGGAAGACATTCGCGGGTGCCTTTCCTGCAACCAGATGTGCTGGGGGCGGCGCTATCGCGATTACGCGATTTCCTGCGTCATCAACCCGTCGGTGGGGCGCGAGCATGAATGGGGCGGCGACCGGTTCCAGCCGGCCACCAAGCCATCCCGGGTGCTCGTGGTTGGTGGCGGGCCGGCCGGGCTGGAGGCGGCGCGGGCTGCCGCCGAGCGAGGCCATCGCGTAACCTTGGCCGAAGCCGGGCCGCGGCTGGGCGGCGCGTTCCGCCTTGCCGGCGAACAGCCGCGCCGGGCGCAGATCCTCGACCTGATCGACTGGTATGAGCGCCAGTTGACCAGGTTGCAGGTGGAGGTGCGGCTGAACGCCTACATGGACGCCGACGATGTGGCGGGTTTCGGGGCCGACACGGTAGTGCTGGCGACCGGCTCGCTGCCGCCGGAAACCGGGTTCCAGAAGGCGTTGCCGCATCTCGACGCCCTGCCCGGCATCGAGCGTGGCAACGTGTTCTCGGCTGAGAGCGTGATGGCGCGCGAGGCGCGACCGGGCGCGCGCGTCATCGTGCTCGACGAAGGCGGCAACTGGAAAGGCGCGGGCACGGCATGGAAACTGGCCGAGGACGGTCATCAGGTCACGATCGTCACGCCGGCGGCGATGGTCGGCTTCGAGATGCAGCGCACGGCGGCCGATTTTCCGCTGCGCCAGCGGCTGGCGAAACTCGCCGTCGGCTTCGTCACCGAGAGCGCGATCGTCGAGTGGACCGGGGCGGGTGCGCGGGTCATCTCCTTCCTCGATGGGGCCGAGCGCATCGTCGAAGCGGATACGCTGGTGCTGTCGACCACCAACACCGCCAATGACGAACTTGCCCGCGAACTTGCCGCGCGCGGCATGGCGTTCTGGGACTACGGCAACGCGTTCCTCGTCCAGGCGCGCGACGCGGGCGCCGACGTGTCCGGCGTCGGCCGCGAGTTCCGCTGGCCGTCGTACGTCGAGGACATCATAAACCCAAT
>CALMYO010000161.1 GCA_937873685.1 uncultured Paracoccaceae bacterium | reverse complement strand
CGAGGCCGTATCGACGTTGAATTCGTAAGGGCGGTCGTTCTCGTTGCCGAACATCACCGCATCGAAGCCGGCCTTCTGCAACGCATCGAGATCGCCCGCCGCGCCCTCGACAATCGCTTCGACGCCTGCGGCGGGGTCATGAAGCGGTGCGCCGGGAAGCGCGTCGAAATGCACCATGGCGATCAAAGGCTTG
This sequence comes from uncultured Paracoccaceae bacterium, assembly GCA_937873685.1. Lineage (GTDB taxonomy): Bacteria > Pseudomonadota > Alphaproteobacteria > Rhizobiales > Rhizobiaceae > CALMYO01. The sequence continues at coordinate 4,770 of CALMYO010000161.1, read as the reverse complement.
CGCGCGCCAAAGAGCGCTTTGTACCGGTTCATGCTGCCTCCTCCCCAATCTGGCGCGCAGATTATGGCGGGTCGAGGCCATGCGCAACGGGTTGCCCCCTTTTTCTCACGCGCGCCGCTTGCTAAGCCTGCCACGAGGAGACTTGGGAGGAAAACCATGAAAACGCGGCATTTCGACAGGATCGGCAATGGCGGGCTGACCTTCACCGAACTCGGCTTCGGCACGGCCCCGCCCGGCAACCCGTTCCGGGCAATCTCGGAAGACGATGCGCATGCCATCCTGGAAAAGGCCTGGGAAACCGGATGCCGTTTCTACGATACCGCGCCGCTCTATGGTCTCGGCCTGTCCGAAACACGGCTGAACCGCTTCCTGCGCGGGCACAAGCGTGAGGAATACGTGCTGTCCTCGAAGGTAGGCCGCCTGCTCGATGTCTGCCCGCCCGACCAGCGCACCGGCATCGGCAAGTTCTTCGACACCCCGTCGCGGCGCGAGCGGTATGATTACACCTATGACGCCGTGATGCGGTCGTTCGAGTTTTCGCTGGAGCGTCTCGGCGTCGATTCAATCGACATCCTGTTCGTGCACGACATGGACATTTTCAACATGAAATCCCAGGCCGTGGTCGACGGCCACTTCGAAACGCTGATGCGTTCGGGCTACTACGCGTTGCTCAGCCTGCGCGACCAGGGCGTGATCAAGGCCTTCGGCGCTGGGCTGAACGAATGGCAGACATGCCAGCGCATGCTGGAACGGGGCGACTTCGACATCTTCCTGCTCGCCGGACGCTACACGCTGCTGGAACAGACCGCGCTCGACAGCTTCCTGCCGCTTTGCGAGCAGCGCGGCGCCGGTATCGTGCTCGGCGGGCCTTACAATTCCGGCATTCTGGCGACGGGGCCGAAGCCCGGCGCGAACTACAATTACGACCCCGCGCCGCAGGATATTCTCGACCGGGTGGCGCGCATCCAGGCCGTGTGCGAACGCCATGGCGTGCGGCTGATCGAGGCGGCGCTGAACTTCCCGCTGCTGCATCCTTCCGTGGTCTCGGTCATTCCGGGCGGCCAGGCGGTGTCGGAGGTCGAAGCCAATCTCGCCGTGCTGAGCGCATCGATCCCGCCGGCGCTATGGCGCGATCTCAAGGCGGAAGGGCTGATGCACGCCGACGCGCCGATCGGGTGAAGGCATGACGGCGAACGAACCGCGCGGAGTCCTCGTCTTCGACGTCGGCTCCACCAACACCAAGCTTGTGCTTTTCGATGCAGCCGGCAAGGCGCTGATGGAGCGGCGCACGCCAAGCCGGCACGTGCCCGGGCCGGTCTACCAGAGCCTCGACAATGAACCGGCGCTGGAGCTGTTGCGCCAGACGCTTGGTGCATTCGATGCTGTCGCGCCAGTCGATGTCATCGTGCCCTCCACCCACGGTTCGGCGCTGGCCCTGCTCGACGCTGACGGCAAGCTGGCCTTGCCGATGATGGATTACCTCACCGAACCGCCGCGCGGCGTGTTCGAGGCTTATGCGGCGATAGAGCCGCCTTTCGAGGAAACCTTCTGCCCGACCAACCCGATGGCGCTGACGCTTGGCCTGCAACTGATGTGGCAGCAACAGGCGTTTCCCGACGCGTTTGCGCGGGTGAAGACGATCATGCCGATGGCGCAGTACTTCGCCTTCGAACTGACCGGCAAGGCGACGACCGAGGTCACGGCGCTCGGCGCGCAGACGCATCTGCTCGACGTGCGCACGAACGATTATTCGTCATTGGTCAAGGCAAAGGGCTGGGACAAGCTGTTTGCGCCACGCGCGCGCGCCTTCGACACCGTCGGCGTGCTAGCCGAGAAATGGCGGCCCGAGGGTTTTCGCGGCCACGGCGCAGTGAAGGCCGGCATACACGATTCCAACGCCAACTACCTGCGCTATCTCGCGGCCGGCCTGCCGTCGTTCACGCTGCTGTCCACCGGCACCTGGATCATCGTCTTCGATACCGACGCCGACTACCGCGCGCTCGATCCGCGCCGCGACACCGCGACCAACACCGATTACCTCGGCCGTCCGGTCGCCTGCGGGCGCTTCATGGGCGGGCACGAGATCGAGGCCGTGCTTGCGGGCGCACCGGCAGGGGCTGCCGACCTCGCAACGACAACCGCAATCGTCTCGCGCGGCACCATGGCGCTGCCCTCGTTCACCGATTCCGGCGGGCCGATGCCCGCAACCGGCGGCAGGGGCCGAATCGTCGGACCTGCCGCCGGGACGGACGCCGAACGCGCTTCGCTCGCCGCGCTCTATTGCGCGCAGATGGTGGACCAGTCGCTGCAGGCGGTCGGCGCGAAAAACGACATCATCGTCGACGGACCGTTTTCGCAGAATACCGTTTTCATGGCCGTGTTGGCGGCGCTTCGGCCGGGCCAGCGCGTGCTCGCTTCCGACTTGCGCGACGGCACGGCGGCCGGAGCTGCCCTGCTGGCGCATGTCGGGCCGGACAGAAATCCGCCAAAGCGCGCAATTGCGCTCAAGCCGGTCGAGGCGGCACGGTTCGAAAAGTTGGAGGATTATCAGCTGCGTTGGACCGCGCATGCGTACGAGCAGGCCTCGTGATGACGACTGTTTCATTCGGCCAAGTCTTCGACTTGCAGAACTGCAGGATCTCCAGGCTATGGCGACCGTATCGTCATCCAACAAGCGCAAGAGCGCTCGCTTGCGAACAATACGCCCCTACGATGCAGGATATCTGGCCACTACTTCACGGCGCCTGACGACATGCCCTGGATGATGTAGCGCTCCAGCACCACGCCGATGACCACCAGCGGCGCGATCGCCGCCGTGGACAAGGCCGCCATTGCCCACCAGTTGATGCCCTGGCTGCCGGTCTGGCTCGCAACCATCACTGGCAGTGTCTTGGCGTCGGTGGAGGTCAGAAGTGCGGCGAAGAAATACTCGTTCCAGCACAGCACCAGCGACAGGATGAACGCCGCCACCATGCCCGGCAGCGCGATCGGCAGGATAATCTGGAAAAACGCGCCCCAAACGCCGAGACCATCGACCAGCGCCGCCTCCTCCAACTCGACGGGAATGGCCGAAAACTGGTCGCGCATGATCCAGATGACAATCGGCAACACCATCAGCGTATAGAGCATGATCAGGCCGATGCGCGTGTCGAGCAGCGCCAGTTCCTTGTAAAGCACCAACATCGGCAGCGCGAGCACGACCGGCGGCAGGATCAGTTGCGACAGGAAGAAGAACGAAATGTCGGAATTGCGCATGAAGCCGAAGCGATAGGAAAACCGCGACAGCCCGTAGGCGGCAAGGCTTCCGAGCACCACGGCAATGGCTGACGCGCCAAGCGACGTCACCACCGAATTCATGAACCGTTTCAGGAATTCCTCGCGCGGTGTGGACACCTGCCCGATGGTATCCGGCGAAAGGCCGAGCGATTGCCAGCCTTTCCACTGCGGCAAGTAATCGACAAAAGGAACGAGATTGCCCTTCATCACGTCTGGCGCGATCTTGAATGAGGTCGACACCGTCCAGTAGATCGGAAACAGGCAGATGAAGGCCCAGGCAAGCAAGGCGCCGTAGATCAATACGCGGCTCGTCCACAACTTGGCGCGGAAGCTTTTATCGGCAGTCGCATCGCGGAAGATCTGGCTGGTCTGCGTTGCTGTCGTCACCGCCCTGCCCTCATTGTGGCCGCTCCGTCCAACGCGACAGGATCTTCAGGAACAGCGTGATCGCGATGACGATCAGCACCAGGTAGACCATCGCCAGCAACGTGCCGTAACCGACATTGGAGCGGTCGCGATACTCCCGGTAGATGAAACTCGTCACGCTGTCCGTCGCCCCGCCCGGCCCGCCGGAGGTGACGTTGATGATGATGTCGGCGAGCTTCAACTTGAAGATGATGCGGATCAGCACGGCGGTGATCGAGACCGGCAGCATCAACGGAAACACCACGCCCCAGAAGGTTTGCCATGGGTTGGCGCCGTCGACGCGCGCCGCCTCCATCACTTCCTTGTCAAGCGATTGCAGGCCGGCGAGCAGGATCACCATCATCAGCGGGATCCATGTCCAGGCGTCCATCGCCATGATCATCAGCTTGGCGACAACGGGATCGGTGAAAAACGCCGGCTGCTCCCATCCAAGCATGCGCGCCAATCGCGCCAGCGGGCCGAAACGGATTTCCATCATCGACTTGCCGACCATCCAGCTGACCGCGACCGGTGACAGCATCAACGGCAGCAGGAACGCGACGCGGAAGAACTTGCGCGCGCGGATCTGTGCCGACAGCAGCAGCGCCAGACCGAAGGCGATTGCGTATTCCATAAAGATCGCAAGCACATACCAGACCATGTTGCGCATTGCGTTCCAGTAGAACGGATCGGCCCACATCTGGCGCACATTGTCGAGGCCGTTGAACTTGCGCCCTTCAAGCGAGGCAAGATTCCAGTCGGTGAAGGAAATCATCAGACCGAAGACCAGCGGGAAGACGACCATGGAGACGACGAACATCACCGCCGGCAGAACGAACAAGACGCGCTTGCCCTGTTCGCCGCGCATCAGCACTTGCGCGTAACACAGCATCACGGCCCACAGGACGTAGGCATAAAGCACCGGCCGCCAGTTCTCGAAGCCGAAGCCGATACGCCCCGCGTCATGAAGCGCCTGCACGAGGCCGAGTGCGACCATCAGGACAAACGAACCCCACACCAGCGCACGACCGGCCGCAACGCGCGACGGCGCGATGTCATCCGGCGTCACGGTGTGCAAAAGGTCGCCCT
>CALMYO010000160.1 GCA_937873685.1 uncultured Paracoccaceae bacterium | reverse complement strand
ACCTGGGACCAGGGCGTGTCGACAACCGAGGACGCCTTCACCGACACCTGGACGCTGGCTTCCGGCGTCTCCATGAAGGATGAACGCGGCGGCGAATTCCGCGCGGGTGCAGCCGTTTCCTACCTCACCGGCAAGTCGGTGGCGCGTGAAGCTGTTCCCGGTGGCGGTGGTCCCGGCGACACATTCGCCTACACGGTCAACGGCGACTGGTCGGTTGCCTTCGGCGGCGGCTATTCCGTCAAGTGGTAGCCAGATCGATTCTGTGAGCGCTTCGAGCCCGGCCCCTGTGGCCGGGTTTTTCGTTTGCGGGCAATCCATTGGCGCCAGTTTTGTGACGGAATCGCAACACACATTTTCCCATCGTTCGGTTATGGAAATGGCGGCGGAAAACGCCCCTTTTCCGTCACAAACCGGGCGCACCCAAACCTGACATGCGCCTACCCACATCGATTGGACCAAGAAAAGGCGCGGTATCGGACATGGACGCGAAAACCATCAGCAAAGACAGGCTGCCCAGCCGTCACGTCACGGTTGGCCCGGCGCGCGCGCCGCACCGCTCCTATCTCTATGCGATGGGGCTTTCGGAGGCCGAGATTGCCCAGCCGCTGGTTGGCGTTGCGTCCTGCTGGAACGAGGCCGCCCCCTGCAACATTTCGCTGATGCGCCAGGCGCAGGTGGTCAAGAAGGGCGTTGCCGCAGCGAACGGCACGCCGCGCGAGTTTTGCACCATCACCGTCACCGATGGCATCGCCATGGGCCACCAGGGCATGAAGTCTTCGCTGGTCAGCCGTGAGGTGATCGCCGACTCGGTTGAACTGACCATGCGCGGCCACTGCTATGATGCGCTGGTCGGGCTTGCCGGTTGCGACAAAAGCCTGCCGGGCATGATGATGGCGATGGTGCGCCTCAACGTACCCTCGATCTTCATCTATGGTGGGTCGATCCTTCCCGGTACCTTCCGCGGCCGCCAGATCACGGTGCAGGACGTGTTCGAGGCTGTCGGACAGCATTCCGTCGGCAAGATGAGCGACGATGACCTGCTGGAGATCGAGCAAGCGGCGTGTCCGTCGGCCGGCTCCTGCGGTGCGCAATTCACCGCCAACACCATGGCGACAGTCGCCGAGGCGATCGGGCTTGCGCTACCCTACAGCTGCGGCGCGCCCGCGCCCTACGAATTGCGCGACCGGTTCTGCTTCGCTTCCGGCGAAAAGGTGATGGAACTGATCGCCCGAAACATCCGGCCGCGCGACATCGTCACGCGAAAGGCGCTGGAAAATGCCGCGGCTGTCGTCGCTGCGTCCGGCGGTTCCACCAACGCGGCGCTGCATTTGCCGGCGATCGCACATGAATGCGGCATCGAGTTTGACCTGTATGACGTTGCCGAAATTTTCAGGAAAACCCCGTACATTGCCGACCTGAAGCCCGGCGGCAGATATGTCGCCAAGGACATGTTCGAGGCTGGCGGCATTCCCTTGCTGATGAAGACCCTGCTCGACCACGGGTACCTGCACGGCGACTGCATGACGGTCACCGGCCGCACAATTGCCGAAAACATGGACCATGTGAAATGGAATCCGGATCAGGATGTGGTCCGTCCGGCCGATAATCCGATCACGGTCACGGGCGGCGTCGTCGGGCTGAGGGGTAATCTGGCTCCCGATGGCGCGATCGTGAAGGTTGCCGGCATGAGCAATCTGCGGTTCAGCGGGCCGGCGCACTGCTTCGATTCCGAAGAGGAGTGCTTCGCCGCCGTGAAGGACCGCACCTACAAGGAAGGCGAAGTGCTGGTGATCCGTTACGAGGGTCCGAAAGGCGGGCCGGGCATGCGTGAGATGCTGGCGACGACGGCGGCGCTGTACGGGCAGGGCATGGGCGACAAGGTGGCGCTGATCACCGACGGGCGCTTCTCCGGCGCCACGCGCGGCTTTTGCATCGGTCATGTCGGTCCGGAAGCGGCGGTTGGCGGGCCTATCGGCCTGCTGCGCGACGGTGATGTGATCACCATTGATGCGGTTAACGGCACGATCGATGTTGCGCTTGGCGATGACGAACTGGCGGCGCGCCGCAAGGAATGGACGCCGCGCGAGACCGACTACCAGTCGGGCGCGCTGTGGAAATATGCCCAGACAGTGGGCGACGCCCTGCACGGCGCGGTGACGCATCCAGGCGGGGCCAAGGAAACACATTGTTATGCGGATATCTGAGTACGGGACCATGCGTATTCCGGGAATTTGTCTGGCCGTCAGTCTGATGCTGGCGGCCGGCACGGCCCAGGCTTTCGACCCGAATTCCACGGTGACGAAGGATTCCGGGCCGCTTGACCTGCTGAAGTTTGCGTTCTCGGCCTACAAGCTTGGCCGCAAGGACGAGGCCGTTGAGGCCTACCGTTATGCCGCCGAGAAAGGACATCCGGCCGCCCGCTGGAAGCTTGCGCAGATGTATGCGGCCGGCGATGGCGTCAAGGAAGACGACTACGCCGCTTTCCAGATGTTCCAGGGCATTGTGCGCAACGGCACCGATCCCGGCAGCGGCAACGACGCCTTCGTTTCCAGTGCGCTGGTCGCACTTGCCGGCTATATCCGCCGCGGTATTCCCGGTTCACCGGTCGGCGCCGATCCCGGCAACGCACGCGATCTGTATGTGCAGGCGGCGTCATCATTCGGCAATCCGACAGCGCAGTTCGAACTCGGACGCATGTTGCTCAACGGCGAAGGTGGCCCGGCCGATCCGCGCCAGGCGGCGCGCTGGTTCAAGCTTGCGGCTGAAAAAGGCCATGTCGGCGCGCAGGCCATGCTCGGCAATGTGCTGTTCCAGTCGGGTCGCAGCGTGCGCGGGCTGACGCAGCTGACAATCGCGCTCGAACGCGCCGCGCCTGTCGACAAGGAATGGATCCGTCCGCTGCACGAGGAAGCCTTCGGCCTTGCCTCGGAAGAAGACCGTCGCGCGGCGATTGCGCTGGCGCAGAAAGCAACAAGGAATTAGAGCGTCCTTCGAACAAATTGGAGCAGTTTGGTGGCAGGGATTTTTCGTTTCGGCAAGGAGAACACCGCAGCGCGATATGAATATCGCGCGAGGATTTCGACGCGGCCGAAGCGGAAAAGACCGCCAAGCCGGGGGGAACCAAGCCATTGTTTCAGTTTGCAAACTGCAATCGTCTGGACTTGGTCTCGCGCGCCCTGGACATCGTCGCGAAACGCTAGCGGTGCTCGCACCACGTCGCCTTCCGCTCCTTGCCAGACCGCAGGATACCGGCGTCCAAACGATTCAATTTGATCGAACGACGCTAGCGATCCGATCAATATCCCGACGAACGGGATGTCGGTGTTGCGGTGCGTTTACCGGCGGCAAAGTGCCACGCGCATTCCCGTCGAAACGGATCAACCTTTGAACGGCGTTCCTGTGGATGCGCTCGTCAGCGCCCCTCCGGCGTGCGAAACCGGGCAACCATCCTGTAGCTTTTTCCAGGATGTATTGTTGAGCACCCGCTCGCAGCGGGCAAGCTGATCGCCCGATGGCAGATGCAAACAGGCGACATCGCCTTCAAGCACGTCGACGCCATTGGCGCGGCAGGTGCAGTTCTCGCCTGCCACCGCCAAGGCGGGCGCAAAAGCCACGATGAAACCCGCGAGACCGGACATGATCTTCATTACCCAAGTTTAACCCGATATCGAGGAAAGCCGCAATGCGATTCCTTCTGGATCGGCGTATTGACCTTGGCCGGGCGCCAGGCTGGCAAACTCGTTGCGCGGCATCAAGGCCCGCCGCTTGCTGCCGCCGCCACAGCTTTCACCACTTCGGGCAGCCGTTCCGCCGGCGGCGTGTTGCGTGAGCGCGCCGAGCGCACGATGCCGTCGATCACCGTCATGCCGACGCCCGGCAGGTTGCCCTGGCGGATCGAGGCCAGCATGTCCTTGCCGGGCGCATGCTGGGCGCGGTCGACGAACACGAAATCGGCCGCGCGGCCGACCTCGACGATGCCGCTGCCCAAGCCGCGCATGCGCGCCGTGTTGCCGGTGGCGAAGCAAAACGCTGTCTCGGCCGGCACGTCACCCAGCGACGACAGCATGGCGATCATGCGAAGGATGCCGAGCGGCTGTACACCGGAACCGGCCGGCGCGTCGGTGCCGAGGATAATGCGTTCCGGCTGGCCAATCTCGTAGGCGGTGCGCATGGCGAAGAGCGCGGCCCGTTCATTGCCGTTGTGCACCAGTTCGATGCCGCGCTTGCAACCTTCGCACAAGCAGCGGATCTGGTCGTCGGGCAGGGCGGTATGGCCACCGTTGATATGGCCGATGATGTCGGCGTCGGCCTCCAGCACCACGTCCTTGTCGATCAACCCGGAGCCGGGGATCGACGGCCCGCCAGTATGGATCGTCGACTGGATGCCGTATTTGCGCGCCCAGGCCACCATCTGCTTGGCCTTGTCGCCGGCCTTCACCGAGCCGAGCCCGACCTCGCCCAGCAACCGTACGCCGGCCTCGGCGAGATCGCGAAAATCCTGCTCTTCCATGCCTTCCTCGATGACCGGCGCGCCGGCCAGCATCTTGACTCCCGACGGGCGGAAATTCTCGTACCAGCGCTGCGAGGCGATCGCCATCGCCTTCAGCCCGACGATGTCGCGCGGGCGGCCCGGCATGTGCACCTCGCCGGCCGAGATCATCGTGGTGACGCCGCCGTGCAGGCAGGAATCGATCCAGTTGATCTGCTGCTGACGTGGCGTGTAGTCGCCGATAACCGGGTGGACATGGCTGTCGATCAGACCGGGCGCCAACGTCACGCCCTTGGCGTCGATCAGCCCGTCGGCGTTGTCAACGTCGAGGTCGCGCTCGCGACCGATCGCGACGATCTCTCCGCGCTCGCAAACGACGCAGTCGGCCTCAAGGCTCGGCTCTTCGAGCTTGCCGGTGAGAATGGTGCCGATGTTGCGGATGACCAGCTTGCCGTGCATGGCGCGCCCTTTTCGAATTCAGGTCTTGTTTCGCTGCAGCGGTTCAGAAGCCCCAGATCCGCCGCGCATTGCCACAGAACAGCGCATTCCTCTCGTCGGCGCTGGCGCCGGCGACGATTGCCTGCGTGGCCGCCACCCATGAGGTCAACCCTCCGCTCATCGTGCTGACCGGCCAGTCGCTGCCCCAGATCACCCGGTCCCAGCCGAAGGAGGCGATCACATGCTCCACATAGGGTCGCAGCGTCTCGACGCTCCATGTCTCGTGATTGGCGTTGACGACGATACCGGAGATCTTCGCCGCCACGTTTGGCCGGCGCGCCATTTCCTCGATGCCGCCTTTCCAGGCGTCGAAGCCGTTGTTGGCGATGTCGGGATTGCCGCAATGGTCGAGGATGAACTGCATGTCCGGCGCTGAATCGACCAGCACCCGGGCGCGCTCGTTCTGGCGGGGAAAGATGCAGAAATCGAACGACAGCCGCCCGCCATTCATGCGGCGGATATTGTCGCGAAAGACGGCGCTTTCGCTCAGATCATCCGGCTGGGTGTGCAGGATGCGCCGCAGCCCTTTGACGAAGGGATCGGCCGAAACCTTGTCCAGCCAGGCCGCAAAGCTGTCGCTTTCGGGCCGGCAGGCGGCAATCTTGCCGCGCAGCAGGCTGTCCGGTTCGGCCGCTTTGCCCTTCACGTAGTCGATCTCGCGCGCCATGTCGGCCTCGGCGACATCCACCTCCATGTGCATCACATCGGTGATGCCGCAGCGTTTCGCCTCGCGCGCATAGCGCTCGTAGGAGAAATCGTCGTTCAGCGGCGGCACGTTCTCAAGCCAGGGGTAGCTCAGCGCCTTGCGGTCGATGATATGCAGATGGGTGTCCAGGATCATGGCGTCCTCCTTACCCTGAAAACTGTCACAGCGTCCGGTGCGTTGCAATCGAAACCCCTGATCCTGCATCCGAAGGGGCGCGTAATTTCCGTCTCTCGGATACGCCATCGTGCTTGACGACGCGCGACCGGCGGGGCAAGCCGCAAGTCTCGGCGATTGTACAGGGAAGGCAACGACAATGGGCGACTGGATTGCGGGCAGGAAAATCCTGATCACGGCGGCCGGGCAGGGCATCGGCCGGGCTTCGGCGATAGCCTTCAGCCGGGCGGGCGCCGAGGTGCTGGCGACCGACATCAACGAGGCGGCGCTGCGCGTCTTGAGCGACGAGGCCGGCATCGCAACCCGGCGCATGGATGTGCTAGACGACGCCGATGTCAGTGCCGTGGTGGCCGCGACCGGCCCGTTCGACGCGCTGTTCAATTGCGCCGGCTTCGTGCATGGCGGCACGGTGTTGGAGATGTCCGACAAGGATCTGGAATTCGCCTTCGATCTCAATGTGCGCGCGATGGTGCGCACCATCCGCGCCGTGCTGCCGTCGATGCTGGAAAAGGGCGAGGGCGCGATCGTCAACATGGCCTCAGTCGCCGGTTCGGTGAAGGGCGTGCCCAATCGTTGCGCCTACGGCGTTACCAAGGCGGCAGTTGTCGGGCTGACGAAATCAGTTGCCGCCGACTACGTGGCGCGCGGCATTCGCTGCAACGCGATTTGCCCCGGCACGGTGGAAAGCCCCTCCCTGCAGGACCGACTGAAGGCGCAGGGTGACTACGACAAGGCCCGCGCCGCCTTCATCGCCCGCCAGCCGATCGGCCGCATCGGCAATCCGGAGGAAATCGCCGCGCTCGCCGTGCATCTGGCCAACGCCACCTACACGACCGGCCAAGCCTACAATATCGACGGCGGCTGGACGACCTGAGGCGCAGCCACGCTCAATAGAGGATCATCGCCAGCCGGCGCAGTTCCTCGGGCGTGGTAGCCGGATAGCCGAAGAATTCCAGATAGGCCGGAATTTGCTCGAACAGCATGTCGGTTCCGACCTGTGTTGCACATCCTTTTTGGCGGGCGGCGGCGAGCAGCGGCGTCTCCTCCGCGCTCAACACCACTTCGCCGACGAAGGTCTTCGCCGAAAGCCGCCCGATGTCGAATGGCAACGGGTCGTCGACATTCATGCCAAGCGGCGTGGCATTGACGACGATGTCGTAGCCGGCGGGATCGTTGAGGCCGCAGTCGACATCCAGCGCGGGATAGTGCGCCGCAAGACGCGCCGCCAGAACGGCGGCGACTTCCCCGCGCAGGTCGAACAGGCCGATGCGCGCCGCGCCGGCGGCGGCAAGTGATGCGGCGATGGCCGAGCCAACGCCGCCCGCGCCAACCACCAATGCCGACGCGCCTTCGATCGACCGGCCCTTGCGGTTCACGCCGCGCACGAAGCCTTCGCCATCAAACATGTCTCCGACGAGCTTGCCGTCGCTGGTGCGGCGAACCGCATTGCAAGCGCCGCAGATTTTCACTGTTGTTGAAACTTCATCCAGAAGCGCGACCACCGAAACCTTGTGCGGCATGGTGATCAGCGCGCCGGCGATATTGCGCAGCCTGAAAACCAGCTTCAGGAATGCCGCGAAATCCTCCGCTTCGCAACCCATCGGTACCACAACCGAATCGATGCCGCGCGCCGCGAAAAAGGGATTGTAGATCATCGGCGCCTTGAAGCTCTCGGTCGGCACGCCGAGATGGGCGATGATCTTCGTGCGGCCTGTGATCGACGGCGTCATGTGGTTTTCCCGTGCGCCGGCAATAAACCCGGCAGTCGTCTTCTTCATGGGTCGACCGCAATCGCGCTGCCGGTTGCCGCCGCATTCTTCGCCGCTTCGATCACCTTCAGCGCCGCAAGCCCGTCGCGGGCGCTGACCAGCGGCGGCTCGACACCGGTGGCGACCCGGCAAAATTGTTTGACCTGCCGCACGAGCGGATCGGCGAAATTGCAGATCAGTTTCGTCGCCGAAACCGGCGACCACCAGGAGCGCGCGCCCGATGTTTGCCAAAGCGTGAGGTCTGGCAGAGAAAGCGAGGCTAGCGTTCCGCCGATCGTGTAGCAGCTTTGGGCGGTGGCCGGGTAGGCCGGGTTCTCGCGAGCCGTCAGTTCCCAACTCCATGGCGCGGGGATCGTGTCGCTCACCGTCACCGTGCCGAGCGCGCCGCTGGCGAAATGCAACAGCAGGGCGGCGGTGTCTTCCACTTCCGCGCCACGCACAGCGTTGGATTCCAGAGCCTGCACGCCGGCGATCGGCCCGCACAGGTGCTGCAGCAGGTCGATATCGGGGATCAGGTTGAGATAGACCGGCCCGGCGCCCTTGCGCCGCCGCCAGTCGACATTGAAATAGTCGTCCGGTTTCATCAGCCACGCAAAACCCTGCACGGCGACGATGCGGCCGAGCGCGCCTTGTGCGATCTGTTCCTTTGCCGTTGCGACAAGCGGGTTATGCCGGCGGTGGTGCCCGACAGCGACCGCAACGCCGGCCTTTTCGCCCGCTTCCGCGATAGCCGTTGCGCCTTCGACCGTATCGGCGAGCGGCTTTTCGACCAGAACCGGCAGGCCGGCGGCGATACAGGATAACGCGCCATCGACATGCGCCCGATTCGGCGAGGCGAGAATGACGGCGTCTATCCCGCCGGCTGCAATTGCGTCGTGAAGCGACCTGAAGCAGGGAACGCCGTGTTCTGCGGCGAAATTCGCTGCATCCGGGTCAGGATCGATGATGCAGGTGAGCGTTGCCGCCTCGCAGGTGCGGACCGCCGCCGCGTGCCGGCGACCGATCAGCCCGGCGCCGGCAAGCGCAATGCGTACGAACTTGCTCACGCCTTGGTGGCTTTCGCCACAACGGCGCAGGCGCGCCGCACCGCCGCCTCGTAACCCTCGATGCCGAACCCCGCGATCACCCCGTCGGCCCGGTGCGAGACGAAGGAGTGTTGCCGGAACGCCTCGCGCTTGTGGATCTGGCTGATATGCACCTCGAACACCGGTCCTTCGAAGGTGTTCAGCGCATCGAGGATGGCGACCGAGGTGTGCGAATAGGCGCCGGGATTGATGACGATGGCGCAGGATGTTTGCCGCGCCTCCTGGATCCAGTCGACGATCTGGCCTTCATGGTTGGATTGGCGAAAGACGAGGTCGAAACCGTCCGCCAGCACCTTGCGGCAATTGGCCTCGACATCGGCCAGCGTTTCGCGGCCGTAGATCTCGGGCTGGCGCTTGCCGAGCAGGTTGAGGTTCGGACCGTTGAGGACGGTGATGAGCTTGGACATGGCGCGATCCGTGGGTTGCTGTTCAGCCACGCATAGCGCCGGGTCGCTCAGATATCCACTGCCTCGACGAACTCGGCATTCTCCTGGATGAAGCGGAAACGCGCATCGGCCTTGGTGCCCATCAACGCATCGACGCTGTCGCGCGTCGCGTCCGGCTCGGCGATGGCGACGCGCAGCAGCGTGCGCTTCCTGCGGTCCATCGTCGTTTCCTTCAACTGGTCGGCGCGCATCTCGCCGAGGCCCTTGAAGCGGCCGATTTCGATCTTGCCCTTGCCGGTGAACTCGCGCGCCATCAGTTCGTCCTTGTGCGCGTCATCGCGGGCATAGAGCGTCTTGCCGCCCTGGCTTATGCGGTAGAGCGGCGGCACGGCGAGATAGAGGTGGCCGCCGCGAATCAGCTCCGGCATTTCCTGGTAGAAGAAGGTGATCAGGAGCGAAGCGATATGCGCGCCGTCGACATCGGCGTCGGTCATGATGATCACACGCTCGTACCGCAGATCCTCCTCGCGATATTTGGAGCGCGTGCCGCAGCCGAGCGCCAGCGTCAGGTCGCCGATCTGCTGGTTGGCGCCAAGCTTGTCGCGCCCGGCCGAGGCGACGTTGAGGATCTTGCCGCGCAAGGGCAGGATCGCCTGCGTGGCGCGGTCGCGCGCCTGCTTGGCCGACCCGCCGGCCGAATCGCCCTCCACGATGAAGATCTCGGCCCCGGCGGCGGTATTCTGAGAACAGTCGGCGAGCTTGCCCGGCAGGCGCAGCTTGCGCGTCAACGATTTGCGCGTCACTTCGCGCTCGGCGCGGCGGCGAAGCCGCTCGTCGGCGCGCTCGATCACCCAGTCGAGCAACCGGGTCGCTTCCGCCGGGCTGTCGGCCAGCCAGTGGTCGAACGGGTCGCGCAACGCGTTTTCCACGATGCGCTGGGCTTCCACCGTCGCCAGCTTGTCCTTGGTCTGACCGACAAATTCTGGTTCGCGAATGAACACCGACAGCATCGCTGCGGCTGAAAGCATGATGTCTTCGGTGGTGATCACCGAGGCGCGCTTGTTGCCGGTCAGTTCGGCATAGGCCTTGAGTCCGCGCAGCAATGCGACGCGCAGCCCCGCCTCGTGCGTGCCGCCTTCCGGCGTCGGAATCGTGTTGCAGTAGGAATTGACGAAGCCGTCGCCGCCATGCCACGTCACCGCCCATTCCAGGGTGCCGTGGCCGCCCGCTTTCTCCGACTTGCCGGAGAAGATTTCGGCCGTGACGCGCTGCTCGTCGCCAAGCGAGGCGGCGAGATAATCCTTCAAGCCGCCCGGAAAGTGGAACACGGCCTTCGGCGGCGTCGGGTCGTTCTCCTTCAGCCGTGACGGATCGCAGTTCCAGCGGATTTCGACGCCGCCGAACAGGTAGGCCTTCGAGCGCGTCATCCGGTAGAGCCGCGCGGCTTCGAATGCGGCCCCGTTGCCGAAGATCTGCGCGTCCGGATGGAAGCGCACGCGCGTGCCGCGCCGGTTGGCGACCGGCCCGAGATGCTCAAGCCCGCCCTTCGGCGCACCGCGCGAAAAACGTTGGCGGTAAAGCTGGCGGTTTCGCGCCACCTCCACTTCGAGATCGTCAGATAGCGCGTTCACCACCGAGACGCCGACGCCGTGAAGGCCGCCAGATGTCTCATAGACCTTGGAATCGAACTTGCCGCCCGAATGCAGTGTCGTCATGATCACTTCGAGCGCCGATTTCTTCGGGAACTTCGGATGCGGATCGACCGGGATGCCGCGGCCGTTGTCGGTGACACAAAGATAGCCGCCGGCGTCCAGCTCCACCTCGATGAAGGTCGCATGGCCGGCCACCGCCTCGTCCATCGCGTTGTCGATCACCTCGGCAAACAGGTGATGCAGCGCCTTTTCATCCGTGCCGCCGATATACATGCCCGGCCGGCGGCGCACCGGCTCAAGGCCCTCCAGCACCTCGATGGTCGAAGCGTCATAGGCCTCTTCCGGGTTGCCTGGCGCACGCACGGGCCTGGCGCGCGGCGCCGGTTCCGGGCGGGGGGCAGGGGACGGGGCAGCGGAAAAGAGATCGTTGGCGTCAGTCATGCCGGCTTTCACGTGATTCGACAGTGGAGAATCATGCCACGAAACGGGCAGGTTGCGGAACCATGAGGCTCTCGCAAATTGCGTGAATTGCGGAAGGCATCGCTAACCATCATGGTTAAAGCCCAGCCGCGATACATCGCCGATTTGGCATTTGTTCATCCCTTCGTCCCTAGCGTTGACAAAACAGGTAATCCGCGCAGCAGGGGGCTCGGGCCTTGAAGGGCAAACCATTGATCATGATCGGGATCGCCGTCATCTTTGGCGCGGTATCGATTTTTGTCGCCGACATCTGGCTGAAGCAGTCGGCGCGCACACACATCGAAACCGTCGAAGTTGCGATCCCGGCAGTACAGCAGCCGCAGACGAGTTTCGGCGCCATCGTGGTGGCGCGCCAGCCGCTGCGATTCGGAATGACGCTGACGCCCGACCTGCTGGAGACCATTCCCTGGTCGCAGGATTCCGTGCCTGAAGGCGCTTTCACCAGTGTTGACGAGTTGCTTCAGTCCGGCGAACGCGTGGTGCTGAGCGCCATCGAGCCGAACGAGCCGGTGCTGACCATGAAGCTCTCCGGCCCGAACGGTCGCGGCGGTCTCGCCAGCCTGCTTTCGCCCGGAATGCGCGCGGTGACCATCCGCGTCGACGATGTCACCGGCGTCGCCGGCTTCGTTAGCCCCGGCGATCTGGTCGACGTGATGCTGACGCGCGAAAGCGTCGGCGGCCGCGACAATCCCGGCACAAGGGTCGACGCCGAGATCCTGCTTTCCGGTGTCAAGGTGCTTTCAAAAGACCAGAATGCTGATGATCGCAGCACCGGCGCCGAACTGGCCCGCTCGGTCACCGTCGAAGTCACGATGGACGACGCGCGCAGGATCGCAGTGGCGCAGACAGCCGGCACGTTGAGTCTCGTGCTGCGGCCGGCCGGTGAAGCGGTGACGCAGATGGTCAAGCCCGAAGCCGAGCAGAAGGCGGCGTTTTCCTTTGGCGATTTCACGGCTGCGTTCTCACAAAAGCCCGTCGAGGAGCCGCCGCTCCTTGCAACCGTCGTGGTGACGCGGGCGCACGAAACGACGAACTACACAGTGGTGAGCGAGGGGCGCAAGCCGGGCGCGGCGCGCCTTCTTGGCGATGCGCTGGAACCGCCGCCTGCCGGGTCGGGATCGAGTACGGAAACGCTACCGTTGGCGCCGCAAGCCGACGAAGCGGCGGGGACCGATCGCGCTGCCGCGCCGCCGATCGCCGCCGCGGTTGTTCAATAGGGAATGCGTCTAACGCCCTTCGGGAAGGGCGAGTACGGCTATCGGGGACCACAGCGACCATGACAAGAACACTGGCAGCGGCCTTGGCGACGGGTCTTGTGCTTGCGACGATGCTCAATGCGGCGCCGGTGGGCGCGCAAAGCGCGATCACCATTTCCGGCCAGTCCAACAAGGCGATCACGGTCGAGAAGGGCAAGCCGAAGACGATCAGAACAACAACCGGTTTCTACGAGATCGTTGTCGGCGATCCGGAAATCGCCAATGTGACGCCGCTCACCGACCGCTCGTTTTATGTGCTAGGCCACGCCATCGGCACGACTGGCATCGCGCTGTTCGATGAAAACAAGCAACTCGTCGGCTCGCTCGATGTCGAGGTGACGCTCGACACCAGCCGGGTCAACCAGACGATCCGCCAGAACGTGCCCGACGCCAATATCAAGGTGTCGACGGCCAACGGCCAGATCGTGCTGTCCGGCTCGGCGCCCGACAAA
Source organism: uncultured Paracoccaceae bacterium (assembly GCA_937873685.1). GTDB lineage: Bacteria > Pseudomonadota > Alphaproteobacteria > Rhizobiales > Rhizobiaceae > CALMYO01. The sequence continues at coordinate 5,104 of CALMYO010000160.1, read as the reverse complement.
GTCAGCGCCGACCGCGCGCGCGACATCGCCAAGAAGTTCTCCGACAAGGGCGGCGATGTGATCAACACGGTCAACATTACCTCCTCGCAACAGGTGCAGTTGAATGTCCGCTTTGTCGAGATCGTGCGCGGCTCGTCGAAGGAACTCGGCGTCAAGTTCAACGATCTCAGCTACACCTCGCCGAAGCTCACCGACGGCACCATCGGCACGGCGGGCTATTCCTCGATAGCCGGCGGTTTCTTCGGCGCCATGATCAGCGGCGGCGTGTCCGTCGATGTCGCCATCAAGGCGATGGAGGAACGCGGCGTCGCGCGCCGGCTGGCCGAGCCGAATCTGGTCGCCCGCTCCGGCGAAAAGGCGAGCTTCCTTGCCGGAGGCGAATTCCCGATCCCGATCGCCCAGGACGACAACAAAATCACCGTCGACTACAAGAAATACGGCGTCAGCCTCGACTTCACGCCGACGGTGCTCGCTGACGGGCTGATCAACCTGGAAATCGAGCCGGAAGTTTCCTCGATCGACGACGCCAACCGTCTGAGTGTCGGTGTGCTGTCCATTCCCTCCTTCACGGTACGGCGCGCCAAGACGTCGATCGACCTGAAGAGCGGCCAGAGCTTCATGATGGCGGGTCTGTTCCAGACCCAGAACGACACGGCGATCGAACGCGTGCCGGGGCTGGGGTCGATGCCCGTGCTAGGCCCGCTGTTCTCCTCGAAGAAGTTCCGCAAGCAGGAAACCGATCTGGTGATGATCGTCACGCCGCATCTCGTGCGGCCGATCGAGCCTGGCAAGCCGCTCGCCACGCCGTTCGACCAGACGCAGCCGCCGACGACAGCCGAAGCGGTGCTGGGCGGGGTCGACGAGGTGCGCACGGCGCAAATCGCCAAGACGCCGGCTCAGTTGAAAGCGGCGAAGGCCTCGGCCGACATGCCACACGCCGGCCACATCCTCGATCTCGACGCGCAATAGGAGGCGCTCATGCACGTTTGCGCAAGACTGGCGGCCCTTGGCGTTCTGACCGTGGTCACGGCCTGTACCCATGAGGATTTTGAGCGCGCGCCGGCGCTGAAGACCTATGCCGGCAATTCGCAGAAGCACAATTCGGCGCTGCAGATCATCGATCCCTGGCCGCAGGGAGTGCAGGACACTGATCTGGAAGTGCCAGCTGAGCGGCCGAAGGTTGAGCCGACCTCGACGACGTCGAAGCCGGTGACCGGCCTTGAGATCGGAAAGAACTGAACGCGGCGCAAAAGCAGGGCAGGGCGGGCACATGGCGGCTGGAGACGACACCAAGACGATCCTTCTTGTCTCGAAGGACAAGGAATTCATCGGCGCAACCAAGGCGGCGTTCGCGTCGGCCGAGAAAATCACGCTCAGCGTTGTCGAAAAGAACGTTACCGAACTGCAGGGCGAACTGGCCGGTTCGGATGCCGGTGTCGCCATTGTCGATGTCGACGCGGCGCGCCTTGACGAGATCGAGTCCCTGCAGCGGGTCATGCGCCGGTTGGAAGGCCGGCTGCCGGTGGTCGTCGTCACCAACAGTTTCGATGCCGCAGCCGTGCGCATCCTGGTGCAGCTTCGTGTCGCCGACTTCCTCGTCAAGCCGGTCACGACCGCCGACCTTGTGCGCTCCTGCGTGCGCGCCATCAACGGCCCGGACAAGGCGGAGAACGCCGAAGCCCAGATCTACTCCTTCATGCCCTGTGCCGGCGGTGTCGGCACCACGACGCTTGCGTTGCAAAGCGCCTTCCTGTTGCACAACTCGGCGACGCGAGCAGCATCGACCTGCGTCGTAGACCTCAACTTCCAGAACGGGAGTTGCGCCGAATACCTTGATCTTGAACCGCGATTCGACATTTCGGAGATCGAGAACCAGCCTGAGCGCCTCGACCGCCAACTGCTCGACGTGATGCTGTCGAAGCACGAAAGCGGCCTGTGCGTGCTGGCGGCGCCGACCAGCCCGACCGAGATGCGTTCCTTCAACACCGATGTCGTGGTGCGGGTCCTCGATCTGGTTTCGGCCTATTTCGACAACGTGGTCATCGACGTCCCACGCACATGGTTCCCATGGACGGAAACCGTGTTGCTCGGTTCCAACAAGCTTTATCTCGTCGCCGAGATGACGGTGCCATGCCTGCGCCACACGCAGCGCCTCATCGAGGCGATCAACGAAACACTCGGCAAACAGGTGACGCCGAGCGTCATCGTCAACCGTTTCCAGCAGAAACGCTTCGAGCACGGCATCAAGCGCGCCGATGTGGAAGCGGTGCTCGGCGAGCATTTCGTCGGCGGCATCTCCAACAACTACAGGCTGGTGCGTGAGGCGGTGGACCGCGGCGTGCCGCTGGAATCGCTCGACCCTGACGCAGATGTGGTGAAGGACCTGAAACGCGTGATCCTGCCGGAGGAAGCGGCGGTGATCGCCTTGCGGCGCAAGTCGTTCTTCTCGTTTGGCGGCGGCCTGTTCCGCAAGGCAAGCTGAGGCGCGCGATGAGCAGCCGTTTCGCCGCCCTGCAAAGCCGCGGGCACGTTCCGCCACCGAAACCGGTGGAAACGTCCACCGCGCCGGAAGTCGTGATCCCATCGATGCGCGTTGCAAAGCACGCGGTCGCCGTTGTGGCGAGACCGAGCGGCCGGGTCGTCGATGCGCGTGTGCGCCTGCACCGCAAGCTGATCGAGGAAGTGAACCTGATCGCGCTGGAGCGTCTGCCGCGCGAGCAGATGCGCGCCGAGGTCCAGTCCTTCGTCAACGAGAATGTACGCAGCGAGCGCCTGCCGTTGAACGGGCCGGAAATCGAGGCGCTGGTCGACGACATCGTCGACGAGATGGTTGGCCTGGGTCCTCTTGAGCCACTGCTCAAGGACCCGACTGTCAGCGACATCCTGATCAACGGACACGAGAATTGTTTCGTGGAGCGCGCCGGCAAGCTTGCCGCCGAGCACATCCCGTTCAAGGACGAGGCGCATCTGCTGCGCATCGTCAACAAGATCGTCGCAGCGGTTGGCCGGCGCATCGATGAATCGCAGCCGATGTGCGATGCGCGCATGCTCGATGGCTCGCGTTTCAATGCCGCGATCCGACCGGTCGCCGTTGACGGGCCTCTCGTGTCGATCCGCAAGTTCTCCAAGAACAAGCTCGGGCTGCACAAACTGGTGGAGTTCGGCGCATTGACCCAATCGATGGCCGAGGTTCTCGCTGCTGCGGTCTACGCCCGCAAGACGACGATCATCTCCGGCGGCACCGGCACCGGCAAGACAACGATGCTGAATGCGCTTTCCGCCTTCATCTCCGAAGACGAACGCATGATCACCATCGAGGACGCTGCGGAACTGCAACTGCAGCAGCCGCACGTGGCGCGCATGGAAACGCGGCCGGCCAACGTGGAAGGGCAGGGCGAAATCCGCCAACGCGATCTGGTCAAGAACGCGCTGCGCATGCGCCCCGATCGCGTCATCCTCGGCGAGTGTCGCGGCGAGGAAGCCTTTGACATGCTGCAGGCGATGAATACCGGCCATGAAGGCTCCATGGCCACGATCCACGCCAACACGCCGCGTGACGCAATCGGACGCCTTGAGCAGATGCTCGGCATGACCGGCATGCCGATGACGGTTTCCTCGATCCGCAGCCAGATCTCCTCGGCGATCGACCTGATCGTGCAGCTGACGCGCTTGTCCGACGGCAAGCGCAAGGTGACCAGCGTCGCCGAGGTGACAGGCATGGAAGGCGACATCATCCAGATGCAGGAAATCTTCCGTTTCGTGCGCACCGGGATGGATGCCGACGGCAAGATCCTTGGCCACTACGAGCCGACCGGCGTGCGTCCTCGTTTCCTGGAGGAACTCAAGGCCATGGGCATCGAGTTCCCCGGCAGCACCTTCGATCCGGCCAACAAGCACTTCTGACGCCATGACCGAAGACAACCTCATCTATGTCGTCTACGGCCTGTTTGCCCTGACAGGCGTGATCCTGGCCGAGGCAGTCTTCCTGCTTTGGTCCGCCAACAGTGAGAAGCGCAGCGTCATCAATCGCCGCATGGTTTTGCAGAAAAAAGCGGTCAGCCAGCAGGACGTGCTGATCCAACTGCGCAAGGAGCGTGGCATTGCCTCCATGCCATCCTGGCTGCCGTCGCTGGCTTCGCTCGCGGTGCTCAAGACCCAATCCGGCGTGCGCATGCCGCTGACGCGGTTCCTCGCCATCACGACGATGATCGCGCTTCTCATCGGCTTTGGCGGCGGCGCCTATCTCGGCGCTGTCCTGCTCGGGGCGCCAGTGGCGCTTGGCCTGACGCTCGGCTTGCCGGTCATGGTGCTGAAATTCCTGCGTAAACGCCGCCACAAGCGGTTCGGCCTGCAACTGCCCGAGGCGCTGGAACTGATCACCCGAGGCCTGAAAGCGGGTCATCCGGTGCCGGTGGCGGTCGCCATGGTCGGTCGCGAAATGCCGGATCCGATCGGTTCGGAATTCGGTCTAGTGTCCGATGAGATCACCTACGGTTCCGACATGGTGACGGCGTTGACCGCGATGTACGAACGCGTCGGCCATGAAGACCTGCCGCTGTTCATCGCCGCCGTCGGCATCCAGTCCACCACCGGCGGCAACCTGCGAGAAATTCTCGAGGGCCTTTCCGGCACCATCCGCTCGCGCGGCAAGATGCGTCGCAAGATCCGGGCGATTTCGACCGAAGGCCGCATGTCGGCCTACATTCTCACCGCAGTCCCGTGTCTGTTTGCTGCGGCAATCACGCTGATCATGCCGGACTACTACTCGGAGGTCTCAGGCGAGATATCGACCTGGTACATGGTTGGCGGCACCATCTTCTGGCTGCTGCTCGGCAATGCGATCATGTTCAAGATGGCGAGTTTCAAGTTCTGATGGACGCAATCGTCGACATCGTTGCATCTTGGCGGCCGACATCGCTGGCGCCACTGGCGTTTTTCCTTGTTGTGATGGGGTTGGCGGCGATTGGCTGGCCATTCTACCAGCATCAGGTGCAACATGCCGAAACGCGCCGCCGTCTTCAGGTTAAGCCGCGCGAACCTGTTCTGACGTCGGACGACAAGGAGCGGCGAGCGCGAAAGGCGAAGGAAACGGAAATCGCCAATG
>CALMYO010000159.1 GCA_937873685.1 uncultured Paracoccaceae bacterium | reverse complement strand
CGCTGCGCCCCGGTCGCACGCTTCATCATGCCGTGGCAGGCCGTCACGGCGCCGGCAAGGTGCTTCTGCGCTCTGCGCCGGCCGGTACAGGCATCATTGCAGGCGGCCCGATGCGCGCCGTTTTCGAGACGCTCGGCATGCAGGACGTGGTTGCGAAGTCGACTGGTTCGTCGAACCCGTACAACATGGTGCGCGCCACTTTCGACGCGCTGAAGAGCCAGATGCATCCCAAGGACATCGCCGCCCAGCGCGGCATCAAGTACTCGACGCTGCAGGCGCGCCGCACCAACCAGGTCGGCGCCGAAGAGTAGGACGTATCGACACCGGCCGGCGATCCGGTCGGGTGAAGAAAGGAAACGCGACCATGGCTGACACCAAGAAGGCCGCAACCATCACGGTCGAGCAGATCGGCAGCCCGTTGCGCCGCGATCCGTCGCAGCGCCAGACGCTGGTCGGCCTCGGCCTCAACAAGCTGCATCGCCGCCGCACGCTGGAAGACACGCCTGCCGTGCGCGGCATGGTGCGCAAGGTCCATCACCTCGTCCGCGTCGTCGACGAGGATTGATCGGCGCGCAAGGAGAACGGTCATGAAACTCAACGAACTGCGCGATAACGAAGGCGCGACCAAATCGCGCAAGCGTCTTGGCCGCGGCATTGGCTCCGGCAAGGGCAAGACCGGCGGGCGCGGCGTGAAGGGCCAGAAGGCGCGCTCCGGCGTTGCCGTGAACGGCTACGAAGGCGGGCAGATGCCAATCTACCGCCGCTTGCCGAAGCGCGGCTTCAACAACATCTTCGCCAAGGATTTCGCCATCGTCTCGGTTGGCCGCATCCAGCAGGCAATAGACGCCGGCAAGCTCGATGCATCGGCTGCGATCGATGTCGCTGCGCTGATGGCCGCCGGTGTGCTGCGTCGCGCCAAGGACGGCTTGCGCGTGCTTGGCGACGGCGAACTGACCGCCAAGGTGGCGATCAATGCGGCAGGCGCATCGAAGAGCGCGGTCGAGAAGATCGAAAAGGCCGGCGGTTCGATTACGGTCGCGGCTGCAGCCGCTTCCGAGTAATGCAAGCGTGAAGCGGCAGCGCCTGCGCTGCCGCTTGCGCCGTCCGCGCGCGGCCCCTATTTGCGGTGAGCCGCCCGCCCGGAGTCGCGAGACGGCCACGGCCCAGACGAGATTTCCGGAGTAAGCCCATGGCATCCGCCGCCGAACAACTTGCCGCCAACCTCAACTTCGGCGCCTTTGCCAAGGCCGAAGATCTCAAAAGGCGGATCTGGTTCACGCTCGGCGCGCTGCTGGTCTATCGATTCGGCACCCACATCCCGCTTCCTGGCCTCGACATGGATGCGTTCGCCCAGGCGTTCAGCCAGCAGGCGGGTGGCATCCTTGGCATGTTCAACATGTTCTCCGGCGGCGCGATCGAGCGCATGGCGATCTTCGCGCTCGGGATCATGCCCTACATTTCCGCTTCCATCGCCATCCAGTTGATGACGTCGGTCATTCCGGCGCTCGAACAGTTGAAGAAGGAAGGCGAGCAGGGCCGCAAGGTCATCAACCAGTATACCCGCTATGGCACCGTGCTGCTGGCGACCCTGCAGGCCTATGGCATCGCCACCGGTTTGAACGCCAGTCCCGGCATGGTGACCAATCCCGGCTGGTTCTTCCTGCTGTCCACCGTCGTGACGCTGGTTGGCGGCACGATGTTCCTGATGTGGCTTGGCGAGCAGATCACCGCACGTGGCATCGGCAATGGCATCTCGCTGATCATTTTCGCCGGCATCGTCGCCGGATTGCCGTCCGCCTTCGCCAACATGCTGGAGCTTGGCCGAACCGGTGCCTTGTCGACCGCCCTGATCCTTGCGATCCTGTTCATTGCAGTTGCGGTTATCGCCATCATCGTCTTTGTGGAACGCGCGCAGCGACGGCTGCTGATCCAGTATCCGAAACGCCAGGTTGGCAACCGCATTTTCCAGGGCGATACGTCGCATCTTCCGCTGAAGCTCAACACGGCCGGCGTCATCCCGCCGATCTTTGCCTCTTCGCTGTTGCTGCTGCCGGCGACGGTGGCCGGCTTCTCCGACACGACCAACCTCCCGGGCTGGGCGACAGCGATGCTGGCGGCGCTTGGACATGGCCAGCCGCTCTACATGCTGCTGTATGCGGCGATGATCGGTTTCTTCGCGTTCTTCTATACGGCGATCGTGTTCAATCCGAAGGACACGGCCGACAACCTTAAGCGCCATTCCGGTTTCATTCCGGGCATTCGTCCGGGCGAGCGCACCGCGGAATACATCGACTATGTGCTGACGCGCATCACGGTTGTCGGTGCGATCTATCTCATCCTCGTGTGTCTCTTACCCGAATTTCTCATATCGGCGACGGGCATTCCGTTCTATCTGGGCGGCACGTCGCTTCTCATCGTCGTGTCGGTTACCCTCGACACGGTGGCGCAGATCCAGGGCCACCTGATTGCGCACCAGTATGAGGGGCTGATCAAGAAATCGAAACTGCGCGGGGGGAAACGCGGACGATGAGACTGATACTGCTGGGACCGCCGGGAGCGGGGAAGGGCACGCAGGCGCAAATCCTTGTCGAAAGGCACGGTATTCCGCAGCTTTCGACTGGTGACATGCTGCGCGCAGCCGTGAAGGCGGGAACGGAAGTCGGATTGAAGGCGAAAGCCGTGATGGATGCAGGCGAACTGGTGTCCGACGCCATCGTCAACGCCATCGTTTCCGAGCGCATCGACCAGAGCGATTGCGCCAAGGGTTTCATCCTCGACGGTTATCCGCGCACGCTGGCGCAGGCTGATGCGGTCGATTCGATGCTCGCCGAAAAGGGCATGGCGCTCGACGCGGTGATCGAACTCGTCGTCGACGACAAGGCCTTGGTCGGCCGCATCGTCAAGCGGGCCGAAGAGGCCGCCGCGGCCGGTCAACCGGTGCGCAAGGACGACAATCCGGTGGTTTTCGAGGAGCGTTTGCGGGAGTATTACAAGAAGACCGCGCCGCTGATCGGCTACTACCACGCCAAGGGGCTGTTGAAGGGTGTCGACGGCATGGCGCCGATAGACGATGTGACGAAACAGATCGCGGCGCTTCTCGACACGCTTGCGTGAAGAATTGTACCGATCGCTGTTGACAGGCGCATGACGGCAGTCTATTGCGCCACGTCTTCCGACCAGAACCGGTTCAGATGCGCGCAATCGCGTTTGTGCGCGTTCAGGACACCCGCAAGGGCCGGCCTCCACCGGACGCGGGTTTTTCGCAATTGCCAGCGCTGCTGGCCCACATGGAGAACGTTTATGGCCCGTATCGCCGGCGTCAACCTGCCGACCGCCAAGCGCGTCGTCATCGCCCTGCAGTACATTCACGGAATCGGCCCGAAATTCGCGTCCGAGATCGTGTCCAAGACCAATATTCCGGCCGAGCGCCGCGTGCATCAGCTGACCGACGCCGAAGTGCTGGCGATCCGCGAAGTGATTGACCGCGACTATCAGGTGGAAGGCGACCTTCGCCGCGAAGTGTCGATGAACATCAAGCGACTGATGGATCTCGGCTGCTATCGCGGCCTGCGTCATCGTCGTGGACTGCCGGTGCGCGGCCAACGCACGCACACCAACGCCCGCACCCGCAAGGGCCCGGCGAAGGCGATTGCGGGCAAGAAGAAATAGTGGCAGTCGGCAGTCGGCAATGGGCAGTCGCACATGCGACTGCCGATTGCCTACTGCCAATTGCCTCAGGTGTAGCCGCTGGAACTACGGCGGCGTCGATATCGAAGGAAAGACATCATGGCCAAGGAAGCCACGCGCGTCCGTCGCAAGGAGCGCAAGAACATCTCGTCGGGCATCGCGCATGTGAACTCGACGTTCAACAACACGATGATCACGATCTCGGACGCGCAAGGCAATGCGATCGCCTGGTCGTCGGCCGGCGCGCAGGGCTTCAAGGGCTCGCGCAAATCCACCCCGTTTGCGGCGCAGATCGCCGCCGAGGATTGCGCCAAGAAGGCGCAGGAACACGGCATGCGGTCGCTGGAAGTCGAGGTTTGCGGACCCGGTTCCGGCCGCGAGTCGGCGTTGCGCGCGCTACAGTCGGCCGGTTTCACGATCACCTCTATTCGCGACGTGACCCCGATCCCGCATAACGGCTGCCGGCCGCGAAAAAAGCGCCGCGTCTGACGCGAGCGTTTGGCAAGATTCGTCGCGCTCCCATTCGGGAGCGCACGTCAGGTCTGTTGCCACGATTGGATGGTGGCAAGGAAGCTGAAGGTAGAAAATGTCCGTAAACCAGAAAAACTGGCAAGACCTCATCAAGCCGAACAAGGTCGAGTTCAAGAGCGGCGGTTCGTCCTCGAAGGCGACCGTGATCGCCGAGCCGCTGGAACGCGGTTTTGGCCTCACGCTCGGCAACGCGCTGCGCCGCGTGCTGCTGTCGTCGCTGCGCGGCGCGGCTGTCACCGCCGTACAGATCGACGGCGTGCTGCATGAATTCTCCTCGATCGCCGGTGTGCGCGAGGATGTGACCGACATCGTGCTCAACATCAAGGAAATCGCCATCCGCATGGAAGGCGACGGGCCGAAGCGCATGGTTGTGCGCAAGGCGGGTCCGGGCGTTCTGACCGCCGGCGACATCCAGACTGTCGGCGATGTGCAGATCCTCAATCCGCAACATGTGATCTGCACGCTCGACGAGGGCGCCGAGATCCGCATGGAATTTACGGTCGATGTCGGCAAGGGATATTCGCCGGCTGACCGCAACCGCGCTGAAGACGCGCCGATCGGCCTCATTCCGGTCGACAGCCTGTATTCGCCGGTGCGCAAGGTCTCCTACAAGGTGGAAAACACCCGCGAAGGCCAGGTTCTGGACTACGACAAGCTGACGCTGACGGTGGAAACCAACGGCTCGATCACCGGCGAGGATGCGGTGGCCTATGCGGCACGCATCCTGCAGGACCAGCTGTCGATCTTCGTCGGCTTCGACGAGCCGCAGAAGGAGATCGCCGAGGAGCATGTCCAGGAGCTCGCCTTCAACCCGGCGCTGCTGAAGAAGGTGGACGAGCTGGAGCTTTCGGTGCGTTCGGCCAACTGCCTGAAGAACGACAACATCGTCTATATCGGCG
>CALMYO010000158.1 GCA_937873685.1 uncultured Paracoccaceae bacterium | reverse complement strand
GCGCGCTGCCGAGTTCTACATGAAGACAGACCCGGAAAACGTCGCGCGGCTGCGATTGCGACTGATGCAGGCCGGATACCTGCACCCGGGCGCCGTCGGCATATTCTTCCTCGTTCGCTTCGGCGCTCTGCTGGCGTTCGCAGCCGTTGCCCTTGTCTACCTGCTTGCGACGAGCGAAGAACCGCTTGCCTTGAAAGCGATGCTCTCGGTTATCGGCGCCGCCGGCATCGGTTACTTCATGCCCGGTTTCGTGTTGTCGCGGCGCATTTCCAAGCTCACGCTGGAATACCGCAACGGCTTTCCCGATTTCATGGACCTGATGATCGTCTGCTCCGATGCCGGCATGTCACTGGAAGCTTCGATCGACCGGGTGTCGCGCGAAATCCAGGAAACCTACCCGGCGCTAGCAAGAAACCTGGCTCTCGTGACGCTGGAGCTGCGCGCCGGCCGCCCGATCGACGAGACGCTGAAATCGCTGGCGGAGCGCCTCGGTCTGGAGGAAGTCCGCTCGTTTGCCACCTTGCTGCAGCAATCGCGCGAACTCGGCACCAGCCTGTCCGGCGCCTTGAAGGTGTTCTCCGACGAAATGCGCCACAAGCGCATGTCGCTGGCGGAAGAAAAAGCGCATGCGCTGCCCGCCAAGATGTCGATCCCGGTCACCGTATGCATCCTGCCGGTGATTGTTTTTCTCGCGATCATTCCGATCATCGTCAAGTTCCAGATGGGCGCCTATAATTTCTGAGAACGCATTCGCTCTTGGCCACCCCGAAAATCCGGCGTTTGCAAGTTGTTAGGCGTGTTTCTGGAGAGAATCTTCATCGCGCGGCGCTAGTCTCCCCGTCATGGAAAAACCGGCGGTCCGCTCATGGATCGCCCGTACGGGATGCCGGGGGGCGTCCCGCGATGGAGACGGGGTAACATGCGGGCTGGCTTGCGAATTGCGTTCATGACGATGGTAGCGGCGCTGGTCCTGTCTGGCTGCGAGACAACGAAGACCGCTTCAATCGACACCACCAAGACTGCGGCGATTGCCGACACCGCCGCGCGGCATCTGGGCGAAGGGCGAAAGCAGTTTGCCGGCCAGAATTACGGGCTTGCAGAAAGCCATTTCCGCCAGGCTGTGGAAGCAGAACCCCTGAACGGCGCGGCGTGGCTGGGACTGGCTGCATCCTATGACCAACTTGGCCGGTTCGATCTTTCGGACCGCGCCTACGAACAGCTTTTGAAGATCGAGGGGCCGAAACCGGCGATCCTCAACAATCAGGGCTATTCGCACATACTGCGCGGCGACAAGAAGAAAGCCCGCAAGCTGTTGAACCAGGCCCGCGCCGCAATGCCTGCAAACACGACCGTGCAGGAAAACCTGAAGCTGCTGCGCCGGATCTGATCTCAGGTCAGCGCTTGCCTGGCCTGTTGGCCAAGGTCATTCGCGCCAGAAAAATGGCGAGAACAGCACCAGCACGGTGAGGATCTCAAGCCGCCCGAGCAGCATCAGCAGCGATAGGATCCATTTTGCGGAATCCGGCAAGGTGCTGAAATTGCCGGCCGGGCCGATGATGTCGCCAAGCCCCGGACCGACATTGCACAAGGCGGTGAGCGCGCCGGTCACCGATGTGGTCAAGTCCAGTCCGGTGAGACCGAGCAGGGGGATGGAAACGCCCCAGATGACAAAGAACGCCACCACGAACAGCATGACCGACGCCTGCATGTCTTCCGGCGCCGGCTCGCCACCCATCCTTATCGGCTGCACGGCATGGGGAAAGACCAGCCGGTACAAGCCGCGATTCACCGAGCGGAACAACACCATCCACCGGTAGATCTTGACGCCGCCCGCCGTCGACCCGGAGCAGCCGCCGATGAACGTGGCGATGAAAAATACCGACAAGGCGAACGGCCCCCACAGCGAATAATCGGCGCTGGCATAGCCGGTTGTCGTCACGACTGACATGATGTTGAAGATCGAATGGGTGAAGGCGCCGAAGTCGCTCATCTCCTGGCGCGGCAGGTAGGAGAGGAAAACCGCCATGCCGATGATGAAGACGATCGCGATGAAGTAGACCATCTGCTCGGCGAGCGGCTTCGGCACTGCCGAACGCACCACGAAGAACATGTAGGCGGAGAACGGCATGCCGCCGATCGCCATGAAGGCGATGGCGATCCACAACGTCGCCGAGTTGCCGAAATGCCCGAATGACGCGTCATGCGTGGAGAACCCGCCGGTCGACAGCGTCGTCATCGCGTGGTTGACGGCATCGAACGGCGTCATTTCGGCCATTGCATAGAGAATTGCGCAAACCGCCGTCAGCATCACGTAGACGATCACCAGCGTTCGGGCATAGACCCTGAAGCGCGCGAACGGCAGGTCGGCCTTTTCGGACGACTCAATGCGAAAGAAGGCGAAGCCGCCGATGTTGAGGAACGGCAGCATGAACAGGCCGAGCGCGATGACGCCGAGGCCGCCAATCCACTGCAGCAGCGAGCGCCACAACAGGATGCCCGGCGGCGCCTCGTCGAGGCCGACAATGACGGTCGACCCTGTGGTGGTGATCGCCGAGACGGACTCGAAGAGGGAATCGGCGAAGTCGAGTTTCAGCGAGGCGAAATAGAACGGCAGCGCCCCGGCAACGCTGAGCGTCAGCCACAGGATGTTGACCACAAGAAAGACGAGGCGGGGCGACAGCTTCGGCTGGCGATCGCGCGTTGCGGCCGCAACGGTGAGCGCGGTTCCCGCCGTCATTCCGGCCGAAACCGCAAAAACGACCCAGTCGTCATTGCTGACGGCGAAGTCGACCGCGGCCGGCAGCAGCATGAACAAGGCGAGATAAAACGCAAAGACGGCGGCGATGTGGACCGCGGCGCGAAGAGCAGAGCTGTGCATCGATCGTTCCGACGGCAACCATCCGGACAACGCGGGCAGCCCGCCGCGCCCGCCATTCCTATCATCTTGTATAACGCGAGGCCAGCGACCCTTGAGGCGAAATCGTTGCACATGTGCGCCCGGTCAGTCGCATCAGGGTGTTCATCACAAGACGCTCACGACAGAAGTGATCACTGTTCACGAAGCTGTCATTTGATCTTGAACGCGGCGTTCAACGTTATGGGAATGCGCAAGGACATGCGCTTCCTGACACGGTTTCGGAGGACTAAGACATGAAAATGATGGGAAAATCGGGTGCCGTTCTGGCCACCGCCGCTTTCGCGCTCGCCGTTTCTGGCACGCATTTCGCCACGACCTCCGCAGCAGTTGCTGCTGAAGAAGCGGTGAAGTGCTCTGGCGTCAACTCCTGCAAGGGCACGAGCGCCTGCAAGACGGCGAACTCTTCCTGCAAGGGCCTGAACTCCTGCAAGGGCCAGGGCTTCGTGGAACTCTCCAAGGCCGAGTGCGACGCCCAGGGCGGCACCGTTCTGGAATCCTGATCGCATCCATGCCACAATCGGGCCTTCCCGCCGTTGCGGGGAGGCCTTGTTGCGTTTTCGGGAGGACGCGATGACGCAAAAGCCCGGCTATCTCGGTTTCGGCCTCGGATTGCGGCCGCAGCACTACAGCGAGATACTCGACGGCGATCCGGCGGTCGACTGGTTCGAGGTGATCTCGGAAAACTACATGGTTGGCGGCGGCCAGCCGCTGCGCATGCTCGACCGTGTGCGCGAGCGTTTTCCCGTCGTGATGCACGGCGTATCATTGTCCATCGCCTCGACCGCGCCGCTCGACATGGACTACCTTGCCGGCCTCAAGGCGTTGGCCGATCGCGTGCAGCCGAAATGGGTGTCTGACCACCTGTGCTGGACCGGCGTGCACGGCGTCAACCTGCACGATCTGCTGCCCGTGCCCTATACCGAGGAAGCGCTGGCTCATGTGGTCGATCGGATCGGCCGCGTGCAGGATTACCTCGGCCGGCGCATCGCAATCGAGAACGTCTCGTCCTATTTCGAGTATGCCCACTCGCAAATGAGCGAGTGGGAGTTTGCGGCCGAACTGGCGCGGCGTGCCGATTGCTGGCTGCTGCTCGACGTCAACAACGTCTTCGTCTCGGGCATCAACCACGATTTCGACGGCGACGCCTTCATCGACGCAATACCGGTCGACCGGGTGGTGCAATTCCACCTTGCCGGCCATTCGGAGGCGCAAGGCCATCTGGTCGACACGCACGACCAGCCGGTGCGCGACGAGGTGTTCGAATTGTACGGCAAGGCGCTTGAGCGTTTCGGCCCGGTCTCGACCATGATCGAGCGCGACGACAACATCCCGCCGCTGGCCGAACTCGTGGCCGAACTCGACCGCGCGCGCGCCATTGCCGACCGCGTGCTCGGACCGAACACCGCGCGGATTGCCGCATGAGCGCCCCGACCCTTGCCGAATTGCAGGCAAGCGTACAGGCCTCCGTGATGGCGGGCGATGCAGGCGCGGTCGCCTTCCTTGCCAAACCGCATTCGAACACGCGTGAGGAGCGGCTTCAGACCTATCAGTACGCCTATCGCATGCGGCTGGTTGGCGTGCTTGAGAACGATTACGACCTGCTGCACATCTTGCTCGGCGACGACCAGTTCGCCGAAATCGCCCACGCCTATGTAACGGTCCATCCCTCCGATGTCGCCAATGCGCGCTGGTATGGCCGCCATCTCGCCACCTTCCTGCGCGCCGAGGCGCCGTGGCGCGACACGCAGCTGCTTGGCGATTTCGCCGCCTTGCAATGGGCGCTTGGCGAGGCGTTCGACGCCGACGATGCGCCCGCCGCCACGATGGCCGATCTTGCTGCGGTTGAACCCGAACGGGCAGGCGAACTGGTTTTCCGGCTGCATCCGGCGGTCCGTCACTTGCGCTTTCGCTCCAACGCGTGCGCCATGCACACCGCAATACAAGCGGGCGACGCGCCGCCGGCGCTGCAAACCGGGCAAGAAGACATCCATGTGCTGGTCTGGCGCAAGGGCCTTACCGCGCACTATCGCGAGATCGACGACGAGGAATCGATGCTGCTCGATGTCGCGCGCGAAGGCGTCAACTTCGCCGTGATGTGCGAGATGGCGGCGACGATGCGCGATCCCGACAGCGCTGCAATGCGGGTCGCCGGCGTGATCAGCGTGTGGCTGCAAAACGGCGTCGTCAGTGCGCTGGATTTGCCCTGACGGGCTGCAACGACTCACCCTTCGTTTCGGCCGGTTTGCTCGATTCGATGCCGGTCGCAGCCAATTTGCGTGTCGCAAGCGCATCGCCGCCGGCCGGAACCGCCGGCTTGCGGCGCATTGCCCGTCCACGTTTTAACCGGCGCGGAATGTTGCCGTTGCGCGAAAGCAGGATTGCGAAAGGGCGCAGCCCTTCAAATTCCGAGAACACGATCACCATGATGGCGGTGATCGGCACTGCCAGCAGCGCGCCGACCGCCCCCCACAGCGACGCCCACACTGTAACCGACAGCAAGATGGCGAACGGGCTGAGATTGAGCTGGCGGCCCATCACACTCGGCTCCAGCACGGAGCCGACAAAGACCTGGGCGGCAGTGAGGCCGGCAAAGGTGATGGCGATCGTGGTGTAGGTGTCGAATTGCACCACGGCGAGAATCGTCGGGAACATCACGCCGAGGAACGAGCCGATGAACGGGATGAAATTCAAAACGGCGATCATGACCGCCCAGAACGCGGCAAGGTCGAGCCCGACCACCGCAAGCACAGCCCAGGAAATCATGCCGAGCACGAAATTGACGAAGGTTTTGAGCGCCAAGTATTCGCCGATACGGTCGTTGATGTCGTCGACGAGAATGCGCAGGAAGGCGGTCTCGTTCGCCCGTGGCGACAGTCGCGCCAGCTTGCGCTCGAACATGCGGCGCTCGGCAAGCAGGAAGCCGGTATAGACGATGACCACGAACAGCGTGCCGGCAATCGCGGAAACAGAGGTCACCGTCGAACCGAGGATGTTCTGGAAGCTGATTTCGCCGAGCACGTCGCGCCGCAAAGTTGCCCATGTCGGCTGCGTTTCGACGCCGAAACGCACGGCAATTCCCTGGATCAACCCGAGAAGCTTGGCCTGGTAATGTGGCGCGAGCGTGATGACCTGGCCGATGTTGGTTATCACCAGAAGGACCACCGAAGCGAGCGCGCCGATGATGGCGAGGATCGATGACGTGTAGCGCAGCCAGACCGGCAGGTACGGTCCAACCAGCGGGATGTCGGCCATGCGCCGGGCGATCGTCACTATGATATAGGCGACGATAATCGCGGCGATTACAGGAATGAAGATCGCGCTGCCGACATAGAGGATCCAGCCGATCATGATCGCCAGCGCGACGCCGTAGACCAGATTGCGAAACCGGTTTTCGATGCCCGTTTCCAAGCGGGTATGTCCTTTCGTTCGGGTGAGCCGTATTGATCAGCATCGTTTCAAAAAAGGCAACAGCGTCGGCATGACGGAAAGATGACATGACCGCGGCTTCGATTGCGCGAAGCCCGGAATTGACCTATGCGCGCCGCACCGCACCGCGCGCCAACGCAAAGAGGCGCCAACCGGATACGCCAATGCCGACAATCGCCGCCCTCGCCGCCGCCTACGTGCTGTCGCAGTTCTACCGGTCGTTCCTTGCGGTGCTGACGCCGGCGCTCACATCGGAACTTGGCGCAACCAAGGCCGACCTGTCGCTGGCCTCGGGCATGTGGTTCCTCGCCTTTGCGCTGATGCAGTTCGGCGTCGGCGTCTGGCTCGATCGTTACGGGCCGAAACGCACGGCAAGCCTGATGCTCGGGATCTGCGGCGCGGCAGGCGCTTTGGTGTTCGCCGGCGCAACCGCGCCTTGGATGATCACGCTCGGCATGGTGTTGTTCGGCATCGCCTGCGCCCCGGTGCTGATGAGCGCCTACTTCGTTTTCGCCAAGACCTGGAGTCCAGCGCGTTTTGCCGTTCTGGCGTCGTGGATGCTGGCCTTCGGATCGCTCGGAAATGTGGTTGGCGCAGCTCCGTTGGCCGCCGCGGTGGAAACGTTCGGCTGGCGACCGGTGATGGCCGGGCTTGGCATCGTGACCGTGCTTGTGGCGTTTGCGTTACATGCGTTCGTGTCCGATCCGCCGGCATCGGAAGACCACGACGGCGGCGGCCTGGCGGGATATGGTGAATTGCTGCGGCTGAAAGCGCTCTGGCCGATCCTGCCAATGATCGCCATCAACTATACGGCTGCAGCCGGTATTCGCGGCCTTTGGGCAGGCCCTTATCTGGCGGATGTGCATGGTGCGGATGCGATTGCGATCGGCAACGCGACCCTGTTCATGGCGCTGGCGATGGTGGCCGGCAGCTTTCTTTACGGACCTCTGGATACGCTGTTCAACACCCGCAAATGGGTGGTGCTGGTTGGAAACGTCATCGGGGTTTCGGCGGTCGCAACCCTGGCGTTGCAGCCGTCGATGCCGGTGGTGTGGGCCACCGTCACGTTTTGTGTAATCGGCCTTTTCGGCATGAGTTTCGGCCTGATGATGGCGCATGGCCGCGCCTTCATTCCGCTGCGGCTCACCGGTCGCGGCGTGACGCTGATGAACTTCTTCTCGATCGGTGGCGTGGCGGTGATGCAGGTGGCGACCGGTCGCGTCTACGAGGCCACCGCCGTTGCGGGCAATCCGGCCGCGGGATACGCGATGCTGTTCGGCTTCTATATCGCGATGTTCGCGATCGCGCTGATCATCTACCTGTTTTCGCGGGATGCAACGCCGAAGGCGAGGTAGAAACGTCCCTCATTTCGGCAGCGCATTGATCCAAGCAACCGCCTTTTCGACCAGCGCACTGGTGGACGAAGGCGAAAGCGCGTCGCCGGCGATGACGTGCAGATAGGGATCGTCCGTCGTTTCCTGCACGAAGATTTCCGCCGGTCCGCCCCAGCGCGCCGCAATCTTCCGCGTCAGGTCCGGCCGCACCACCTTGTCGCCTTCGTGGAAGATGAAGAGGGATGGAACGGCTGCGCGCTCAACCGGGGCGTCGTTTGCGAGTTTAACCAGCGCTCCCATCGGAATGACGGCGACCGTGGGATAGTGGTGCGTCCAGTACTTGGCGTGCAATTCGTTGACAGGTTCCCATTTGCGCTCCGCACCGCCTACCAGTGGCACGATGGTGCGGGCAAACGGTCCGGTCAGCAGGAAACTTCCCGCGGCCTGCGTGCCGAAATTCGGCGAGAATTGGATCAGCCCCGCGACATTTTCCATCAGCGCCGGTTGCGTCGCCGCCCAGGTCATCAGCGTGGCGCCGGTCGACGTGCCGATGACGATCACCTTGTCGCCGATCGCGCGCCCGATCGCCAGCGCTTCCGCAATGTCGTTGATCCAGTCGTTGACGGAAGCCTTCGCCATCGCCGGCCCGTCGCGGCCATGGCCGGTCAGGCGGGTATAGAACAGGTTGGCGCCGAGTTCTGCGGCAATCCTGTCGGGCAGGGGCCGCAACTCGCCCTTGGTGGCCGAGAACCCGTGCACATAGACGATGGAGTAGGGCGTCTTCGCCTTCGATTGCGGAAACGCCCAGACGATCTCCTTGGCGGTGTCGGGGTTGAGGTTCGCCACGCCGGATTCGTGCTT
>CALMYO010000157.1 GCA_937873685.1 uncultured Paracoccaceae bacterium | reverse complement strand
CTGGAAAACGACCCGCATTTCCTCGATCACGACGATCCCGACCATGTCTGCGGCCCCGATTGCGATCATCACCACGGTCACGATCATCACCACGACCACGACCACCATCATCACGACCATGACCATCATCACGACCATGACCATCATCATGACCATGGTCATCATCATGACCATGGTCATCACCATCACCACGGCGCGGTTTCGCCGATCCATGACGTGACCGTGACCTCGATCTCGCTGCGTGGCGGCGAGATGGATCCGCGCAAGTTCTTTCCCTGGATCGAGAAGATCACGCAACTGGACGGCCCCAACATCCTGCGGCTGAAGGGGATCATCGCGCTGAAGGACGACCCGGACCGCTACGTCGTCCAGGGCGTGCACATGATCATCGAGGGCGATCACCAGCGCCCGTGGAAGGATGGCGAGAAGCGCGAGACGCGTCTGGTGTTCATCGGACGCGAACTTGACCGCGAGAAGCTGGAGCGCACCTTCAAGGCCTGTGAGGCGTAGGCCGGGCAGGAGCGCGCACAAAACGCGCTTTTACTCCATGGAGTGAGCCGGTTCAGTCGTTGTCGACAAACCGTGCGCCAAGTTCGTTGCCCTCGCGCCAGATGAGGCGGCATTTTCGGGTCTGTCGTGGATGATTGAACGCCAGCCCGAAGGTATCGGGAATGCGATGCGGCGTTTCGATGTGCAACCGCACGCCGCTTTCCGAAATGTCGATCACGGTGCAAGCGATTGGCGCATGTTTTGCATCAAGAATGAGATCTGCAGCCCGGAACTCGATCGCCCGAGCATCATACCGATGTTCCGTGCTATTCCCGGTTGGCGGTGTATCGACCCGCGCAGGACGCGCCCCTGGACCTTGTAGCATCACACACCTCGAACTGCCCCGAAATGGAACAGTTGCATTCAGGCGTTGCGAATTGGTAAACGTCTGTTAACCTTTTGATTGTCAACAGCAATCGCTTACGCAAAGTCACGCTCGCTTGGACCGCCGCCTTCAGGCGGCGCGGATGTCGGTCAGCGCGAAATCCTCGCCCTTGAACAGCAGCGGCATGCCATGCTGGCGCGCGGCGGCATAGGCGAAACAATCGCCGAAGTTCAGCTTTGCCGGATGCCGCCCCTTGCCATACCGCGCATGCGCATCGATCGCGAGACGCGCGGTTTCGGCGTCGACGGTAACCACCTCGACCTCAAGAAATTCGATCAATTCCGTCATCTTCGCTTCCACATCGGATATTGATGCGGACACGATGCGCGACACAGCGAGTGCCGTTTCCCACATCGCCATGGGTATGGTCAGGCGTTTGGTAGCTGCTTCGATCCTTGCAGCGAATGCCGGCCCATCAGGCTCGCCGGCGAGTATCGCGGTCAATGCCGAAGCATCAATCAGCATGGCGCGATTCCGGGATCATTCGTACAGGCTGTCAATAAATTCCTTGTCTGCCGGCAAACCTTTTGCCGGGTCGCCTTTCTCGCGCATGCGGCGGGCGATTTCCATCGTCCGCTCGACGAAATCCGACCGTCCGGTCTCGCGCTTGTATTCGTGCTCCAACGCCTGGTGCACCGCCGCCGTCAGGCTCACGCCCTTGGCCTTGGCGACCTTGCGCGCCAGTTCGTCGGTACGCGGGTTCTTGATATGAAACGCCATGTTGCATAGCCTTTGAGCAGAAGTGTACACCGCCGTTCTCCAAGGTGTATACCACACGGGATTTCCGCATGCCAACCGTCGCCCCGCTCGATCTCGACACCCATTGCCTTGTGGCCGGCTGGCTGGGGGATGCTCCGATCTTCGCGCTGGCCGATGGCGCGGTGCACATGCTCGATAACGGCCATCACGCAATCGCCCTGCATGACGGCCTGCTCTGCGCCGCGATCGCGCCTGATGGCAAGGCGCTGGTCACCGGCGGCGAGGACGGCAAGGTGTGCGCGCTGAACCGCGCCCGCACGGCCGCCGTTCTGGGTGACGAAGGCAGCAAGTTGGTGCAGGCGGTGGCGGCCGGACCGCAGGGCGCGGTCGCCTGGGCGGTAGGCCGCAACGGCCGCATCCGGCTTGGCGATGGCGCGATGCGCGATTTCACTGACACCCGCACCATCGAAGGACTGGCCTTCGCGCCGAAGGGTCTGCGCGTCGCCGCCGCCCGCTACGATGGCGTCAGCCTGCATTGGGCGTCGGGCGCGGCAAAGCCGGTCGACCTGCCATGGAAAGGCGCGCACACCGCCGTGACCTTCTCGCCGGACGGCCGCTTCGCCGTTTCGGCCATGCAGGAAAACGCGCTGCACGGCTGGCGGCTGGAAGACATCAAGCACATGCGCATGAGCGGCTATCCCGGCAAGGTGAAAAGCTGGTCCTGGAGCGCCAAGGGCAAGTGGCTCGCCACCTCCGGCGCGCCGGCCGCGATCGTCTGGCCGTTCTCGGCCAAGGACGGACCGATGGGCAAGCCGCCGCTCGAACTCGGCGCGCGCGGCGATTCCTTTGTCACCACGGTCGCCTGCCACCCGGCGGAGGATGTGGTGGCGATCGGCTATCAGGACGGCATGGTGCTGGCGGTGCGTTTTCTCGATTCGAAGGAAGTTCTGTTGCGCCGCCCGCAAGCGCAAGGCGGCGCGATCACGACGATGGCCTGGGACAAGGCGGGCCTGCGCGTCGCCTTCGGCACGCAGAACGGCGCGTGCGGGGTGATTGACATCACCGGGTGAGCGCGGTTGCCACCGGAAACAAGCTGCCTGTTGAGCGCGGCTTGAGGACCTTCTTGCTTCTGGCCAGAACGACACGCGCGAACCGGGCGGCGCCGTCAGCCGGGCTCACGCGTTCGATCCGCCGCCCGACCGGAGCGATCACCCCTTTCGCGCCGTCAAGCCAGCCATCGACCAGTTCAAGCGCAAGCAGGCGGCGCTTCTCGAACGGGCCGGGCATGGCAAGAGCACCGGTCTTTCCGGCGCTGAAGCCAAAGCGGGCGTAGTATTCCGGATCGCCAACCAGCAGGATCGCGCCATGGCCAAGCCGCCTTGCCTCGTCGATCGCATGGCGCATCAACGCGCCGCCGATGCCGGCCGAGCGCATTGCGGGATCAACTGCGAGCGGGCCGAGAAGAAGGGCGCTTTTCCCTCCCCTGCAAGGGGAGGGTGCCTGCGAAGCAGGCGGGGGGGGGTGGGCCCCACCCCCCCCCGCCCCTCCGGGCCCCCCCCCCCTCGCGGGGGGGGGAAAACAACCCCCCCCCCCCCCCCCAACCCACCCCCGCCCCCGCCCCC
>CALMYO010000156.1 GCA_937873685.1 uncultured Paracoccaceae bacterium | reverse complement strand
GCGCTCGGGTTCTGGCGGCTGTTCGGCAAGCCCGGCCGCTGGCTGCCCGGCCGCACCTGCCAACTGGCCGATCTCGGCGAAAATCATCACGATGCCGCCACCGAACTGTTATTGCCACAAGCGCAGACCGGCGATGAGGCGCTGGCGAAGGTGATCGGTTTCTTCGAGCGTGCGGCTGCCGGCGCGGCTGCCACCGACCCGATGCTTGAACAGGCGACTTTGCGGCTCGAACAGGCGTTCGGGAGGGTGAGCGTGGCGGAGCTTGCCGCCGAGGCCGGTGTGACTCAACGCCACTTCACCCGCCGCTTTTCCGATGTTGTCGGCCTGTCGCCGAAATTCTACGGAAGGGTGCTGCAACTCAACCAGGTGATCGAAATGCTGTTCATGCCGGGCAAGAACCGGCTTGCCGACGTGGCGCAGGATGCGGGCTTCTACGACCAGGCGCATCTCAACCGCGCAATGATGCTGTTCTTCCAGGAAGGGCCGAGCGCCTTCCTGAAAGGCGACCACGAGCTGTTCCGCACCTTTCTGGAGCACCTGCCGCCGCCGGGCGCGAAGTCCGTGTCAGGCTGACGCGTAACGCCCGTCCTGCGGACCTCCACAAGGGGGAGGGTTTGGGGACAGGGATTGATCAGATGAAGCATCTCTTCGGCCGAATGCCTTGCAGGATGACAGTTTACGCCTGCCGCAAGGACCAGAAGCCCCGAAGCCACGGTGCGTGGCTCCGGAGCATGTGCGGCAACTATTTGCCGCTCAGTTGGCGAAGCGCCCCAGCCCAGTCCTCGACATGCCAGGTGCGCACTATCTTCCCGTCCTCGACGGTATGGATGTCGATCGACAGGATGCTGAAGGAACGGCCCTGGCCATCGACGCCGAACATTGGCCCGACCGGTGTGCCGGTTGCGTGTCCGCGCACGACGATACGGTTGCCGTCCTGCAGCATTTCTTCGACTTTCCATTCCAGATCGGGGATCAGCTGGCCGAAACCGCCGACCTGCTGCACAAAGGCGTCCCGGGTCTTCGCGACACCCGAATAGTCTCCAAGACTTTCCCAGTTCGCGCTGGTGGCGTCCATCAATGCGGTGGCGCTCTCCTTCGACGAGGGGTTGCTCAGAAAGTTGTAGAATGCCTGCACGGTCGCCTTGTCGTCGGCCAGCGCCGAACCCGTGAGAGTGGCGAGGGAGAGCATGGCGGCGGCAAGGTTTCTTGCGGGAGTGATCATTGCGTTGCTCCTGAATGGATCTCGGTCGGGCTTGGAAAGATGTCCTGTTTGTAAGCCCGCTTGCCATTTGAGCAGATCGGGATAAAAGCACTAGGCAGGACAAATTGGTTTCATTGTTCGTGGAATTGCATCAATGCTCGATCAGTTGCGGCAACTCGCCATCTTCGCCAAGACCGTCGATCACGGGTCCTTCAAGGCGGCCGCACGGTCGCTTGGCCTGTCTCCCTCGGTGGTCAGTCACCATGTCTCGCAACTGGAAGAGAAGTTGGGGGTGGCGCTCTTGTATCGTTCGACGCGCAAGCTGGCGCTGACGCCCGATGGCGAGCGCTTGCTGCAATCGGCGCGGATCATGGTCGAGGCGGCCGAGGACGGCATGGCGGCAATGTCCGAAACGGCTGGACAGGCATCCGGCGAGTTGCGGGTGACCGTGCCGTCCGTTCTTGCGCAATCGGTTTTGGTGGACCGAATTGCCGCATTCGCGACGTTACATCCCAAAGTGCGGCTCACGCTGGACTTTTCGGATTTGCGCCGCGACCTGATCGCCGACGGGTTCGATGTGGCGATCCGGATGGGATGGCTGAAGGACAGTTCGCTGATATCGCGCAAACTGCATGGCGTGCGCCGGGTTCTTGTCGCATCAAGCGTGTTGCTGCGGGATCGCCCGGCGCCGTTGGAACCGCGCGAGCTCGACGACTGGGAATGGCTCGCGCTAACGCAGGTCAGCGCATCCAGGACAACGTTTCGAAAGCCGGGCCGCGAACCGGTGTCGATCCGCCCGGATGCGCGCATCGCGTCAAACGATGCGCGCGCCCTTTACCAGCTGGCGCGATCGGGCGCAGGGCTGGCCGTTATCCCTGTTTATCTGGCCGCAGCCGATATCGAAGCGGGCTTGGTGGCGCATCTGCTTGCGGATTGGGAGCCCGATCCAATCGCTGTCTACGCGTTGTGGCCACCCAATGCGCCACGCGACGGCCTGACGCGGCTCTTTGTTGACGCGCTCGCACGTTAAGGAGACACACGCGAAAGGCTCACAATGCATTATCTGAATGACTTTGATCCGATCAGCGCGCGTTTTGCCCGCTGCGCTCGGCGAACGCGATCCCGCCGATCACCAGCGCCAGCGCAGCTGCGTGGTAGAGGTGGAAGGTCTCGCCGAGCAGCGTCACCGACAGCACGGCGGAAAAGATCGGTACAAGGTTGATGAACAGCCCGGCGCGATTCGGTCCGATCAGGTCGATGCCGCGCATGTAAAACACCTGCGCCAGGATTGAGGGGAAGATGGCGGTGTAGAGCGTGGCGAGAAAGCCTTGCAAGTCCGGCCATTGCCCGCCGCCGGCGGCAAGTTCCCAAAGCCCGGCCGGAACCGAGGCGATCAGTGCGCCTGCCGCCATCGCCGCCATCAGGCTTTTCCAGTGCAGCGGCGGCTTGTAGCGCAACGCGACCGTATAGCCGCCATAGAAGGCGGTCGCCAGCAGCATCAGCAGGTCACCGCGGTTGAGTGCGAGCGTTGCCAGCGTCGACAGGTCTCCACGGGTGACGGTGAGCGCCACCCCGACGGCGGTCAAAGCAAAGCCGACGATCTGGCCGGCCGTGACATGCTGTCCGAACAGGGCGAAGTTGGCGGCGAACACGATCAGCGGCATCGCGGACTGGACGATCGCGACGTTGATCGCCGTCGTGTACTGCAGCGAGGTGTAGAACAGGATGTTGAACAGGGCGAAGCCGGCAAAGCCCAACGCCAGCAGAAGCGGCAGGTGTCGCCTGATCTGCGGCCAGTCCTTGCGGATCTGTGGCAGCCCGATGGCGATAATGATCGCAAACGCGATCACCCAGCGAATGGCGACCAGGGTCAGCGGCGTCACGTGGCCGACCGCCAGTTTGCCGGCAATCGTGTTGCCGGCCCAGAACAGGGCAGTGAGCGTGAGGGCGATGTAGGCGGCGCCGCGCAAGGTGAACTCCGTGCCGGCAATCGTCATGCCGCAAAAGGCGCGCCTAACCCATCTGTGGGCGCACCGCCACGAAAATCCGCGCACCGAACGTCTCCCGCGCCGAAAGAAGGGTCGCGTTCGAACGGTTCGCCGACTATAGAGGCGCGGGTTTTCACAGCGCGCGCCGTGCGCAACAAGGGCTGGAGCAGCACATGGCCAATGTCGTCGTCATCGGGTCGCAATGGGGCGACGAGGGCAAGGGCAAGATCGTCGACTGGCTGTCGGAGCGCGCCGACGTGATCGTGCGCTTCCAGGGCGGCCACAATGCCGGCCACACGCTGGTGATCGACGGCGTGTCCTACAAGCTCTCCCTGTTGCCCTCGGGCGTCGTGCGGCCGGGAAAGCTGTCGGTGATCGGCAACGGTGTGGTGTTCGATCCGCACGCATTCGTGGCCGAACTCGGCCGGCTGGAGGCGCAGGGCGTGTCTGTCAGCCCGCAGTCGCTGAAGATCGCCGAGAACACGCCGCTGATCCTCTCGGTGCATCGCGAACTCGCCGGTCTGCGCGAGGATGCGGCGTCGAATTCCGGCACGAAGATCGGCACCACGCGGCGCGGCATCTGCCCCGCCTAT
>CALMYO010000155.1 GCA_937873685.1 uncultured Paracoccaceae bacterium | reverse complement strand
ATCGGCGAGCGCTGCGGCAACGCCGATCTTGTCACCATCATCCCGACATTGGTGCTGAAGCCGCATTTCGCCGAACGCTTCGAAACCGCGATCTCGCCGGAACGGCTGGAAGGGCTCACCCGGCTGTCGCGCGCTTTCGACGAGTTGCTGAACCGCGCGCCGAATGCGCAGGCGCCTTATGTCGGCGGCTCGGCCTTCGCCACCAAGGCCGGCATCCATGCCTCGGCGCTCATCAAGGAGCCGAAGACCTACGAGCACGTGCCGCCGGAAACCGTCGGCAACCGGCGCAAGGTCATGGTGTCGGACCAGGGCGGCAAATCGAACTTCCTCGCCGAACTCAGCCGGCGCGGCATCGCCGTCTCCAGGGACGATCCGCGCCTCGACACGCTGATTTCGCTGGTCAAGGAGCGCGAGGCGCAGGGCTACGCCTATGAGGGCGCCGACGCCTCGTTCGAATTGCTGGCGAGAAGCACGCTGGGCGAAGTGCCGCATTTCTTCGAGGTTGAATCCTTCCGCGTCATGGTGGAGCGCCGCCACAACGCCATCGGACGGCTGGTGACGGTCACCGAGGCGGTGGTCAAGGTGACGGTCGACGGCGAGACACGCATGTCGGTCGCGGAAAGCGGGCACGGCCCGGTCAATGCGCTCGACATTGCGCTACGCAAGGATATCGGCCGCTACCAGGCAGAGATCGCCGATCTGGAACTGGTCGATTACAAGGTGCGCATCCTCAACGGCGGCACCGAGGCGGTGACCCGCGTGCTGATCGAATCGACCGACGACACCGGCGCACGCTGGTGGACCGTCGGCGTCTCCGACAACATCATCGACGCCTCGTTCCAGGCGCTGATGGATTCGATCCTCTACAAGCTGATGAAGAACCGGGCGATGGCGGGGCTGGTGGCGGCGGAGTAACGGTTCAAGCCGCAGGCATGTAGCGCTTTACTTTCACGGTTTCCGCAAGGTCTCGCATGCGGCAGGCGTCGTGCCATGCCTGCATGTTCAGTAGCGTTTCCATATTGACGCCGAATGCTTTTTCGAGCCGCAACGCCATTTCCGGAGAAAGCGCCGCCTTTTCATTGACAAAATCTGACAACGTCGCGCGTCGCACGCCGAGAATGTCGGCAGTCTTCGAAATCGAAAGCCCGAGTTCGTCGATGATTTCGTCGCGCACGAAGCTGCCCGGATGGGCGGGGCGCATGCCGATACGATCAAGGGTGTCGGTCATCAATGATAGTCCTCAAGGTCGAGGTCGAGGATGTCGTCATCCTCCAACCGGAATGTTATACGCCAGTTGCCACTGACCGAGATGCTCCAGTAACCCAAACGGTCCCCAGACAACTGGTGAATGCGCCAGCCCGGTGGCCCGACGACGCCATTCATGGTGCGAGCCGCAAGCAGAACGGTGAGCACATTGCGCACCCGCCGTGCGATGTTGCTTCCCAGGTCACGGTCGTCGTCTGCCTCGAGAAGACGCTTCAATCCCCGGTGCCGGCAACTACGTACGTTCATTGATTGAATGTACGGTTATGCCGTACGAATTGCAAGGCAATCCATGCTGCCTTGGACGTTTTCGCACCCGTTGTGTTTCTTCTAATCCGCCGGGTCTTTGCTCGCCGCCGACTGTCTCCGTGACAATCGCCCGTTTGCCAAAGCAGCACGGCGGCTATACCGCAACGCTTATGTCAGACAATCCCGCCGCAGTCGTGCCGCAGGCCCAGCCGCAAGACACGCGCGCGGGCTTTTTCTTTGCCCTGGCCGCCTATCTGCTGTGGGGCTTCCTGCCGATGTTCATGAAGGCGGTGGCGCATATCCCGGTGATCGAGGTGCTGGCGCATCGCGTCATCTGGTCCGTGCCGATCGCCGGCGCGGTGCTGGTGTGGCTCGGCCGCACCGCCGATTTGAAGAAGGCGCTGCGAACGCCGTCGATGGTGGCGATGGCGATGGTCACCGCGGCGCTGATATCGGTCAACTGGGGCATCTATGTGTGGGCGAACAGCGCAGGCAGCGCGCTGGAGACCGCGCTCGGCTACTACATCAACCCGCTGTTCTCGATCTT
>CALMYO010000154.1 GCA_937873685.1 uncultured Paracoccaceae bacterium | reverse complement strand
CCGGGGTGGCCGGAACCTTGCCGGCCTTGCCGGACGCTGCGACCGGTTGCGCGGCCTGGCTGACCCCGGCGAGCGCATCGCCATAGACCACCTCGTGGCGAAAGCCGATGTCGCAGGCGACCAGCAAGGCGGTGCGGCGCGGGCGCTCATGGAACGCGCCTTGCGGGCCTTCCAGCGTGCGCGCCATGCACAGGAACTCCGCGCCGTCCGGCATCTCGACTGCCTCCACCAGCACCTGCCCCGGCTGGGTGAAGGCGGCGTGGACGGGCAATTTCGGGCAACGGCCGCCGAAGCGCGCCTGCGGAAAGCCGGTCGCGCCGGCGCGGCGAAAATGATTGCCCGCCTGGTCGACCTCCAGCATGAAGAAGGGCACGCCTTCCGCGCCCGGCCGCGCCAGCATGGTCAGCCGGTTGGCCGCCTGTTCGAACGAGACGCGAAAGCGTGATTTCAGCACGTCGACATCGTGGCGCGCGCGCTGTGCGGCGGCAAGGAAAGGCTGATAAGGCATCATCAGCGCATGGGCGGCATAACGGGCAAGCTCGAACCGGGCGATGCGCCGCGCCTCGTCGCTGCCGAGCTTCAGCGCCTGGATTTCGGCGGCGATCGCAACCGACATGCGCAACAGCGCCGCTTCCATGGCGATTTCGCGCAGCTGGTCGAAGGGCGACAGGCGTTCAGAGAGAAACAGCCGCAGCGAATGGCGGTCGAAGCGCCTTCGCCAGTTCGGCATGGCGGAAACCGGCAAGGTGCGCACGACAATGCCATGTTGCGCCTTCAGCCAGGCTTTCAACGCGGCAGCGAGATCCTCGCCCGGATCGAGCAGCGCGGTGAAGCTGTCGGCCTCATCCTCCAGCCGGGCAAAGAAGTTCGGCCGGCGCGCCAGCGCCTCGTGCGCCTCGTCGGCGGGAAGCTGGCGCGCGGCGATCGCCGGACCGGCCGCGCCATCCTTGGCAAGCATGGCGGCAAGATCGGTCAGCCGCTTCTGGCCTTCCATGTAGGCGCGGTGCAGCTTGACGACCGCCGAGGCCACGTTGGGCGCGGCGTCGGCGAGTGCGACGATTTCCTCGTTGCCGGGAACCTCGCCGGCCAGCAGCGGATCGGCGAAGACCTCGCGCAAGGCCGCGACCGGAGCGTCGCCGCCGCCCGTCAACTCGTCCGGGTCGATGTCGTAGGCCGCGGCAAGCTTGAGGATCAGTTGCACAGTGAGCGGGCGCTGGTTGCGCTCGATCAGGTTGAGATAGGATGGCGAGATGCCCAGCCCCTCGGCCATCGCCGTTTGCGTCAGCCCCCGTTGGCCGCGGATGCGGCGGATGCGGGGACCGGCAAAAATCTTCTGTTCGGACATCGAGATTGACCGGATTTTACAGGATGCTGACTGTTTCGGCCGCGCTGGCGGGTTTTACAAGTATGACAATTTTACAGGGGCGTCGAGTCACAAACCGGACAGCGTGACCGGAATCTCTTGCTGATTCTGCGGGTTTTTCTGGCGTTTTGCTGCAGCGCAATGTCAATGCTGTCGACAACAGCCGCCGCGAATTCCTCCCAGTTTTGCATCGGCCCCAACCGGACACCGCAGGAAAGGACATCCACATGACCGATTTTTACAACATCGTGCCCTCCGCGCCGCAAGGCCGCTTCGATGGCATCGAGCGCCCGTATTCCCCCGATGACGTGCTGCGCCTGCGCGGTTCGGTGCAGATCCGCCACACGCTTGCCGAGATGGGTGCGAACCGGCTGTGGAAGCTGCTGGCGGAAGAGGATTTCGTCAATGCGCTCGGCGCGCTCTCGGGCAACCAGGCGATGCAGATGGTGCGCGCCGGGCTCAAGGCGATCTATCTTTCCGGCTGGCAGGTCGCTGCAGACGCCAACACTGCGTCCGCCATGTATCCGGACCAGTCGCTCTATCCGGCCAACGCCGCGCCGGAACTGGCCAAGCGCATCAATCGCACGCTGCAGCGCGCCGACCAGATCGAGGTTTCGGAAGGCAAGGGCCTGTCGGTCGACACCTGGTTTGCGCCGATCGTCGCCGACGCTGAAGCCGGCTTTGGCGGCCCGCTCAACGCCTTCGAGATCATGAAGGCCTTCATCGAGGCGGGCGCTGCCGGCGTCCACTACGAGGACCAACTAGCGTCCGAGAAGAAGTGCGGACATCTCGGTGGCAAGGTGCTGATCCCGACCGCGGCGCATATCCGCAACCTCAACGCTGCGCGGCTTGCCGCCGATGTGATGGGCGTGCCGACACTGGTAATCGCCCGCACCGACGCCGAGGCGGCCAAGCTGCTGACGTCCGACATCGACGAAACCGACAAGCCGTTCGTCGACTACGAGGCCGGCCGCACTGCGGAAGGCTTTTACCAGGTACGCAACGGCATGGAGCCCTGCATCGCCCGCGCCATCGCCTACGCCCCGCATTGCGACCTGATCTGGATGGAAACCTCCAAGCCCGATCTCGGCCAGGCGAAGAAGTTCGCGGAAGCGGTGCAGAAGGCGCATCCCGGCAAGCGGCTGGCCTATAACTGCTCGCCCTCGTTCAACTGGAAAAAGAACCTGGACGACGCGACCATCGCCAAGTTCCAGCGCGAGCTGGGCGCGATGGGCTACAAGTTCCAGTTCATCACGCTGGCAGGCTTCCACCAGCTCAACTACGGCATGTTCGAACTCGCCCGCGGCTACAAGGATCGCCAGATGGCGGCCTACTCGGAGCTGCAGGAAGCCGAGTTCGCCTCGGAAGTGAACGGCTACACCGCAACCAAGCACCAGCGCGAGGTCGGCACGGGGTATTTCGACGCCGTGTCGATGGCGATCAGCGGCGGCAAGTCGTCGACCACCGCCATGGGCGAATCGACGGAAACCGCCCAGTTCAAGCACGCCGCGGAATAACGGGAGGAGTGGACCGCCCGCTCTCGCGGGAGCGGGCGGAAATCCGTCGCGGCGAGATGAAACTTGGCAGGTCATTCGGGAGAAGCGTTTTCCATCTGGATTTACCCCCACCCCCGACCCCTCCCCTCAAGGGGGAGGGGGGCAGGTTGCCCGTGTTGATGGCCATGGTCGCCGCCGTTGCGTAGGTGAACCTAACCGGCGCACAGCGTCGCCTTCCCCCTCCCCCTTGAGGGGAGGGGTCAGGGGTGGGGGGTAACCTTCACATGATTGCCCCGGGAATGGCTGGAAAGCCTCTCCCCTTTCGCGCCAGAAACAGCTATGGACCGGACCGACCCGACAGGAGAACACCATGAGCGACGACAAGCGCCCGAAGACCCATGTGAAGGAACGCGCCGAGGAGCAATCCTCCTCGATGGATGCCGACCAGCAGGCGGTGATCCGCATGGTCGCCAACGACCTGCACCGCCTCAATCTCTCGGTGATGAAGGCGGTGGAGGCCGGCGTATCGGTAGAACTGGTGCGTTCTGCCCGCCATCATGGCGGCGACGGCAACTGGGGCGACCTGCTGATCCCGGTGATCGTGACGCAGCGCCACTGATCGTCGTCTCGATACACGATCCCTCGCCGCGGCAGCGATGCCGCGGCGTCTGTGTTTTTGCGGCATGGCGCGGAAGAACGCCGCCGCGGAAGCGCAGCGGCGTTCTGCAGATCGGTCAATCGTCCGAAAGGACTTCGATGTCGGTCCGGCGCTCCGACACGACCTCAGAATCGAGCAACACCGCGAGCAGGTCGGCGGGCAGCCGAACGGTCACCTTGCCGGTTTCTGCGGACTTTTGCCGTGCTTCGCGCAGATGCGCGGTATTCTGCGAAGTGGCGTCGCCCGATAGCCGACGCAAACCGGCAATCGCCGCCCCCGTTCCCGTCACCATGCCGCCGGCGACGGTGTCATGGGTGTCCGGATCGATCAGGATGAAGGCGCCGGTCGCGCGGTTGCGGTCGTAGATGTCGAAGATCGCCGTTTCCTCGAAATCGAGCAAGGCCCGGCCGATGCCGTTGAACGGGAGCGCCTCGGCGCCTTGCCAAGCGCCGCTTGCGAGATCCAGCAAGGCGGTTGGCGTGACGCTGACGCGCTGGCGGCGGCTTGACGATTTCTGCCAGTATCGCCTGCCGGGGTGGATGCCCTCCTGTGTCAGCGACACCAGTCGCGCCTCGAACCGGCGGCCGGTCATCGGTTGGGCGTCGAGGGCGACGATCATGTCGCCGCGCGCCACATCCACCGGCCGGTCGAGCACCAGCGTGATCGCGTCGCCGGCGACCGCCGCATTGCGCACGAGGTCGAAGGTGACGATTTTCGCCACATTGGCGATGGCGCCCGAGGGCAGGACCGCGACCGAATCGCCCGGCTTCACCGCACCGCCAGCGACCGTGCCCTGATAACCGCGAAAACTCTCGCCGGGGCGGCTGACGCGTTGCACCGGAAGGCGAAAGCCGACTGCCTGTTCGGACCGCACGGTCGCCGCCTCCAGCGCCTCGAGGAGCGTCGGCCCGTGATACCACGGCATGGAGGTCGCGGCGCCGCGCACCACGTTCTCGCCCTTGAGAGCTGAAACCGGGATTGCCGTCACCTGCGTGATGCCAAGCGACAGGGCGAGTTCGCGGAATTCGTGGGCGAGCGCCTCGAACACATCGCGCGAATAGGCGGCGAGGTCGATCTTGTTGACCGCGAGTACGACCTGGCGAATGCCCATCAGCGACACGATGGTGGCGTGGCGGCGGGTCTGTTGCAGCAGGCCCGCGCGGGCATCGACCAGCAACACGGCGAGGTCGACGGTCGAGGCGCCGGTCGCCATGTTGCGGGTATACTGTTCGTGACCGGGCGTATCGGCGACGATGAAGGACCGGCGGTCGGTCGAGAAGTAGCGCCAGGCGACGTCGATCGTGATGCCCTGCTCGCGCTCGGCCTGCAGGCCGTCGAGCAGCAAGGCGAAATCCGGAAGACCGAGTTCGTTCTGGCGACTGGCGCCGTCGCGCGCGAGCGAGGCGGCCTGGTCTTCCTTGACGGCCTTGGTGTCCCAAAGCAGGCGGCCGATCAGCGTCGACTTGCCGTCGTCGACGCTGCCGCAGGTGATGAAGCGCAGCGGGCGCGTATGGCGCGGGACGTTGCGCGCGACGCCAGCCTGGGGTTCGGCGCGCAACGCCGCTTCGAGATGCAAGGTCATCAGAAGTACCCTTCGCGCTTCTTCTTTTCCATGGAGCCTGACTGGTCGCGGTCGATGGCGCGGCCCTGCCGCTCGGAGACCGTGGCGATTTCCAGTTCGCCAATGATGTCGGCGACGGTCGTTGCCTTCGAGGGGATGGCGCCAGTCAGCGGAAAGCAGCCCAGCGTACGAAAGCGTACGCTGCGGGTCTGGCGCACCTCGCCCGGCAGCAGTACGAGGCGCGTATCGGCTGCAAGGATCAGCATGCCGTCACGCTGGACCACCGGACGGGGCGCTGCAAAGTACAGCGACGGCAAGGGGATCGCCTCGGCCTCGATGTAGCGCCAGATGTCGACCTCGGTCCAGTTCGACAGAGGGAAGGCGCGCACGCTTTCACCCGGCCGGATCATGCCGTTGTAGATCGACCAGAGTTCCGGGCGCTGGTTGCGCGGATCCCAGCGATGGTCGGGAGTGCGGAAGGAATAGATGCGTTCCTTGGCGCGGCTGGCTTCCTCGTCGCGCCGCGCGCCGCCAAAGGCGGCGTCGAAGCGGCCGGCGTCGAGCGCCTGACGCAGCGCCTCGGTCTTCATGATGTCGGTGTAGCGCGCGGAGCCGTGGGTAAACGGGGTGACGTTCTCGGCCACGCCGCGCGGATTGGTGTGAACGATGAGTTCAAAGCCGAATTCCGCCGCCATGCGGTCGCGGAACGCGATCATCTCGGCGAACTTCCAGCCCGTATCGATGTGCAGCAGCGGGAAAGGAATGACGCCGGGGTGAAACGCCTTGCGGGCAAGATGCAGCAGGACGGAGGAATCCTTGCCGATCGAATACAGCATCACCGGCCGCTCGAACTCGGCGGCGACTTCGCGGAAGATGTGGATCGCCTCGTTCTCCAACGCCTTGAGGTGCGGGTCGAGCGGCGGCTTCGGCACGGCATGCCGGAGTTCGGTCATGGTCTTTCCTTTCAGGCTGCTTGCGGCGTTGCATCGGCGACATGCAAGCCGCATTCGCGTTTGGCGTCGTTTTCCCACCACCAGCGGCCGGCGCGTTCGCTTTCGCCGGGGCGGATCGCGCGGGTGCAGGGTTCGCAGCCGATCGAGGGATAGCCGCGCGCGTGCAGCGGATTGACGGGAATGGCGTGGGTTTCGACGTATTCGCGAAGCTTGTCCGCGTCCCAATCGGCGAGCGGATTGAACTTGAACAGACCGCGCGCTTCGTCATGTTCGGCGAAAGGTACGTGGCTGCGTGCATCCGACTGGCCGCGACGCAAGCCGGTGATCCATCCGTCGGCCCCGGCGAGCGCAAGCGCCAGCGGCTTCAGCTTGCGAAAGCCACAACAGGCGTGGCGGGCCTCGACGCTCTCGTAGAAGCCGTCGCGGCCATATGCGGCGACATAGGCGTCTTCGTCGGCAGCGTGCGGATGGAAACGTTCGATAGCGATGCCGAGCGCCTGCTCGGTCTGCTCGATCAACCTGATGGTTTCGGGAAACAGCCGGCCGGTATCGAGCGTCACAATGCGGATCGGCGCCTTCGAAAGCGCAATTGCATGGGCGATCGCCTGATCCTCGATGCCGAGCGACGTGGTGAAGACCGGGCGGGTCGCGCGTCTACTTATGTCGAGCAGACGCTCGGGCAGCGAAAGACGCGCGAATGCGTCGTCGTCAAGAATCGGGTCGGCCATCTCCGGCATCCGCGCTTGTTTCGGATGTCGCGATGATCGCCTTTACGCCCGCACTTCTGAAGGCATCGCTTGCCAAGGCGTTCGCGCCGCCGGGAACCGATTGCCCCGCATCGCAGCCGAATGCGAAACGATGTTGCGCCGCAGCAAATCCTCGTGCGCCAAGGCCGACGCCGGACTTTCAGCGTGAAACGCGGCGGCCTGCGTCAGACGGCAGCGGAATGCCGCGCCGCACCCTGGCCGAAGTAGCTGTCGAAGGCCGATGCGATGGAGCGCACAAAGGGCGCGCCCTTGCCAGTGACGTAGAACGTGTCACCGTCGCTTTCGAACATGTCGTCGGCGTCGGCGGCGGCGAGATACTCGGCGTCCTCCAGCACCGGCAGCACACGATCGCCGAACTCGGCCAGAAGTCCGGAACGGGTGAAGCGGAAGTCGCACATCAGCAGTTCGATCACACGGCGGCGGATCCGATCATCGTAGCTGAGTTCGAAGCCGCGCGCCGTCGCCAGTTCGCCGCGCTCCACGGTGTCGCGATAGACCCCGGTCGCCGTGATGTTCTGGATGTAGCCCTGACGCAGCGAACTGATCGCCGAGGCGCCGAAGCCGATCAGCGTGGCGTCATCGGTGGTGTAGCCCTGGAAATTCCGGCGCAACGCGCCGTTTTCG
The DNA here is from genome assembly GCA_937873685.1 of uncultured Paracoccaceae bacterium. GTDB lineage: Bacteria > Pseudomonadota > Alphaproteobacteria > Rhizobiales > Rhizobiaceae > CALMYO01. The sequence goes on along the minus strand of CALMYO010000154.1, from coordinate 3,782 downwards.
GCGGCAATCGCCATCGAATCCCCCGGCAGGGCGAAATGATCCATGCCGATGCGCTGGTAGCCCGCCGCGGTCAGCATGCTGGCGGCACGATTGGCCTCGGCAAACCGCTCCAGTGTGTCGGGGAGCGCCTGCTCGTCGATCATCGTCTGGTGCTTCTTCATCCAAGGCACATGCGCGTAACCGAACAGGGCAATGCGGTCCGGACGGATGGAAACCACCTTCTCGATCGTATCGGTCAGCCGGTCGCGGGTCTGGTATGGCAATCCGTAGACGACATCGAGGTTGACCGAGGAGACGCCGCGCGCGCGCAGGCCCGCGACCGCGTCGCGGGTCATCTCGTAGGATTGCATCCGATTGATCGCCTTTTGGACGACCGGGTCAAAATCCTGAACGCCGATCGAAGCGCGGGTCAGGCCGGCCGCGACAAGCCCGTCGAGCCTTGCTTCATCGAGGTCGCGCGGGTCGATCTCGATTGCGATTTCGGCGTCCTCGGCAAAACTGAATGCGGCGCGCATGCCGTCGAGCAGGGCCTTGAGGTCGGCCGGCGTCAGCATGGTCGGCGATCCGCCGCCCAGATGCACGTGGCGTACCACGCCGCGCTTGCCGGTGAAGCTGCGAACGGTCTCGATCTCGCAATGCAGGCTCTTCAGGTAGGCCGCAACCGGCGCATATTGCCGTGTTTGCTTGGTATGGCATCCGCAGAACCAGCACAGGCTGTCGCAGAACGGGATATGGGCATAAAGTGAAAGATCTTCGCCCGGCCGGATCGACTTCAGCCAATCGGCGTGTTGGTGCGCCTTCACCCCGTCATGAAAATGCGGTGCTGTCGGGTAACTTGTGTAGCGCGGAACGGGTTGGGCGTGCCGCAAGACGAAATCTTTGTTCATGATGGCGTTCTCCGGGCGCGACATTCAGGCGCGGCCGGCAAAACCGCATTGATCTTGATCAATTGCCGCAATGCCGTAGGCAAGGTGCGGTGCTCGCACCGTTGAAAAAGCTGGCGCGCAATCGACGCATGAAGGTTGGACAGGACCATTGAATGTGCAAAGATGCGTAATGCCGACCCCGGAGGCCCGATGAGCGAACTCGCGACACGACGGCTGGATGCGCATAACCCCGCACCCGACGGAACACCCGTGCCGAGGGTTTGCCAGTCTTGCGAGGCGCGGCATCGCGGCATTTGCGGGGTGCTGACGCCGGAGGAACTGGCGCACCTGTCGAAAGTTTCGGGCAAGAAGTTGCTTGCGCCCGGCGACACGCTGGTCGCCGACGAGGAAAGGGTGGTTTCCTTCGCCAACATTCTCACCGGCGTCGTGAAGCTGACCAAGATCCTCGCAGACGGACGCCAGCAGATCGTCGGCTTGCAGTTTGCGCCCGATTTCCTCGGCCGGCCGTTTTCCAAGGCCAGCAAGATCTCGATCGAAGCGGCGACATCGGTTTCGCTGTGCACGTTTCCGCGCGCCGAACTGGAGCGGATGCTGCGCGATGTTCCGGGGTTCGAGCATCGCCTGCACGAGCAATCGCTCGCCCAGTTGGACGAGGCGCGCGAATGGATGGTGACGCTCGGGCGCAAGAGCGCGCGCGAGAAGGTCGCAAGCTTCCTCGTCATGATTGCCCGCCATTCCGATCCGGCTCCCGGCTCGGACGAAGATGGGCCGGTCACGTTCGACCTGCCGCTCACGCGCGCAGACATGGCCGATTTCCTCGGGCTGACGATCGAGACCGTCAGCCGGCAGTTGACCGCGCTGCGCAAGACGGGCGCGATCAGGCTGGAAAGCAACCGTCATGTGATCGTGCCCGATATCGACAGGCTTGAAGGCATGATGGGGGATTGATCCCGGTCACACATGCTCCCGGATCAACCCGGGAACTTGTACATCGTCAACCGGTGGCTCAGTCCTCCGACCAGATCACAGCCAGCGTATCGCCGCAGGGACCGTCCGGCAGCAAGGCGCGCGGCGCATTGACCCTGTTCTGGCGCATCACCGCGGCAAGCGTATCGAGATCGCCAGACGTGAAAGCATTGCGCGCCAATGGCAGAAGCACCTCGTTCTCGAAAGCGATGTGGCGCCGAATGCTCTCGAAGAAACCGCGCAACATGTAGCCGATGAGTTCGTGGTTGATATCTGCGCGGGCGCGCGATAGCGCCTCCAGCCCCTCGATGACCTCTTCGGAGAAGCCTTCGTCGGCGTAGTGCTCGGATTCCAGCCGCTGCAGGCTGGACTGCAGGCTCTCATGCACCGAAACCCGCTTGCGCAACAGCGGAAACAGCCCCCTCTCCTCGTCGAGGTGGTGCAAGGAAATGTCGACGCGCAACGCCATCGCCGCCCGGAAGCACAGGCGGCGGTCAATATCATTGGGCAGGGAATCGGCTATCCCCTCCAGAACATCGCACAGCGCCAGTTGGGCATGGTGGGAATTGCAGAGGAAATCGAGCGGATCGCCGTCGATCGAAAGCGGCAGCCGTTCAGGCAACGGCTCGCGCGCCGCCACGGGCAATACTCTTTCCCGACTTCCCGTTCGCATCGTCGCCATATCGTTTTCCCGCCGGCAAACCGTGGATTGCATGTAGACCAAAGCCCCACTGGCAGCGTTGATCCATGTCAAGGCGCATGGACCGGCCCAAACGTACCCGTGCCGTGATCCGCGTTCCCGGCCGTGAGGGCTGATGGTCGACGCTGGACGCCAGAATCGGGGGATGTCCGATGAAATTTGCCTTTGAAACGATTGCGCTTGCCCTGGGAGCGTTTCTTGCGCTGCTCGGGGCGGCGTTTGCCCAGGACAGCCTGTTCCAGGCCCATGCCTGGATCCTGTTCGCCGTCCTGGCGATCGGCACGGTTGTGCTGGCCCGCCAGTCCTTTTCCACCAGCACCGTCGGCTTTGTCGATGACGGCTCCGGTTACATGGACGGCCCCGTTCGCTACGGCGCCGTCATCACCCTGTTCTGGGGCATCGTCGGCTTCCTGGTCGGCGTTGTCGTGGCCTCGCAGCTCGCCTGGCCCGAGCTCAACATCGAACCCTGGTTCAATTTCGGCCGGCTGCGCCCGCTGCATACCTCGGCGGTGATCTTCGCCTTCGGCGGCAACGCGCTGATCGCGACCTCCTTCTACGTCGTCCAGCGCACCTCGCGCGCCCGGCTGTTCGGCGGCAATCTGGCTTGGTTCGTGTTCTGGGGCTACCAGCTGTTCATCGTCATGGCGGCGACCGGCTACCTGCTCGGCATCACCGAAGGTCGCGAATACGCCGAACCCGAATGGTATGTCGACATCTGGATCACGATCGTCTGGGTCGCCTATCTGCTGGTGTTCCTCGGCACGATCCTGAAGCGCAAGGAACCGCACATCTATGTGGCGAACTGGTTCTACCTCAGCTTCATCGTCACGATCGCGATGCTGCACATCGTCAACAACCTGACGATGCCGGTGTCGTTCCTCGGCGCCAAGTCCTACTCGGCCTTCTCCGGCGTACAGGATGCCCTGACGCAGTGGTGGTACGGCCATAACGCGGTCGGCTTCTTCCTGACCGCCGGCTTCCTTGGCATGATGTACTACTTCGTGCCGAAGCAGGCCGACCGGCCGGTCTATTCCTACCGGCTGTCGATCATCCACTTCTGGGCGCTGATCTTCCTCTACATCTGGGCCGGTCCGCACCACCTGCACTACACGGCGCTGCCGGACTGGGCGCAGACGCTCGGTATGGTGTTCTCCATCATGCTGTGGATGCCGTCCTGGGGCGGCATGATCAACGGCCTGATGACGCTCTCGGGCGCCTGGGACAAGCTG
>CALMYO010000153.1 GCA_937873685.1 uncultured Paracoccaceae bacterium | reverse complement strand
CCCACCCCCGGCCTTCGGCCGGACCCTCCCCACAAGGGGGAGGGAAAATCCCCGTGCTGCCAACCCCCGCAATCCCCGGGACGCCCGCGTTTCCTGGCAGGGGGCTTAAAACCCGCTCGCGATGTGTTGCGCCATTGCGTATGCTTGCGGCTATTGCCGCCTGCGCGCTTCTTGCCGTCACGCCGGCAGGAGCGGCGACACGGGCAATCCTCGTTGGCGTTTCCGACTACGAGAATTTCGGACCCGATCTCGACTTGCGCGGCCCCGGAAACGATGTCGCCGCCTTCGCGCGGCTGCTGGCCAAACGCGGCGTGGCGGCGCAGGACATGACCGTGCTTGCCGATGCGCCTGCCCGATTGCCGGACGGCGTGGAGGCGCAAAAGCCGACCCGCGCGGCAATTCTTGCAGCGTTGGACGCCGCGGCGCAGTCCGCAATTCCCGGCGACACGGTGCTGTTCTATTTCTCCGGACATGGCTCGCGCCAACCGGACCGCGACGGCGACGAGGGCGGCTCGCCCGACGAGATCTTCCTTCCCGTCGATGCCGGTCGCTGGAACGGCGCGGCCGGCGCAGTGGAGAACGCCATCACTGACGACGAGTTTCGCACCCGCGCCGAGGCGATCCTGAAAACCGGCGCAGCTTTCGCCGCCGTGCTCGACGCCTGTCATTCCGCGACAGGCTTCCGCGACCTTGCCGGCGCGAGCGCCCGTGCGCGCCAGGTGGCGCCGGAAGCGCTCGGCGTGCCGCAGGATGCAGCCGACGCCCTTGCCGCGCCGCGGCCGCCGGTAACTCCGGATGCGCTTTCCGGCGACCACGCCTTCCTCTATTCGGCCGGCAGCAACCAGCGGGCGATGGAATATCCGTTGACGCCGGGCGCGCCTTCGAGCGAATGGTTCGGTGATTTCACCTTCCACCTGCTGGCAGGGCTTGAGAAACATCCGGGCGCGACTTGGCGGCAAGCGTTCCGCCTCGCCGCCGACGGCATGCGCGCCGCCCGCGCCGTCTCGCCGCAACGGCCCGAGGCGGAGGGCGCCATGCTGGACCGGCCCGTGTTTGCGGGCGCGCAAACACCCGCCTCTGCGCTTGCGCCGATTATAGACGGCAAACTGGCGGCCGGGCTGCTGCTTGGCGTCAATGACGGCGCGGTGGTGGCGCTTTTCGCCGATGCGGCCGGTGGCGAAACCCTTGGTCGCGTAACCGTGGAGAAGGCGGAAGCAGCAGAGTCCTCGTTTTCGGCCACCGACGCGGCGCAGGTTGCCAGGGCGCGCTACGGAACCGTCGTTGTGCCGGGGCTTCCCTCAACCGTCACCTTCTCGATGCCGCTGCGCGCCGATGCGGAAAAAGACGAAAACTATCGCGCCATTGAAGAATCGATTAGGCAAATCGCCATCGTTCTTGATTCCGAAGCCGGCTATCGTTTTTCGGAAACCGGCTATGACATTGCGCTAGTATGGCATGATGGCGCGTTCGTGCTCGGCGACGCGGGCGGGTCGATCGATCCGGCCGGGCAGCCGGCTTCGCCGCGGCTGAATCTCGACATGCGTGGCGACATCGCTGCGCAACTGGATGCGGCATTGCAGCGCGTTGCACACGCCGAACGGCTGTTCCGGGCAACCGCTTCGCTTTCGGCTCCCGCCGCCTTTGCCTTGCCGGGCGCGGGCGTCGATTTCACGATTTCGGCGGCGCAGGCCGGTCGCGGCGGCGACGGCAAGTGCGAAAGCCCGCCTTCCGGCGCGCCGCAAGCGCCGCTCGCCGATGGCGGCAGCCTGAATGATTGCGATGTGGTGACGTTCACGTTGCGCAACAACAGCGCCAGCGCCCAGGATGTCACGGTGCTTTATGTCGATGCGGCGTTCGGGATCTCGACCTTGTGGCCGAAAGCCGGCCAGTCGAACCGCATCCCTGTTGCCGAACAGGCGAATGCGCGGTTCCGCATAGTCACGCGCGACGCCACGGGCCGCCCCGTGCCGACCGGCGAAGAACGCATCCTCGTGCTCGCAGCGCCGGTGAACGCCAACCAACCGGATCGAACGGTGTTTGCCGTTCAGCCGCAGGCGGGCAAGACGCGCGGTGCGCCGGCAGGCGACTGGCTGTCGGCGGCGCTGAACCCGGCCTTCACCACGCGCAGCGCCTTTCCCTTCGGCCAACCGCCAGCCTTGCAGACCATCCATCATCGCATCATTGTCGAACCCTGAACCCCCACGGAGACCGGACCATGAACCTCACGCATCGTTTCGCCGCCCTGCTTGCCGCCTGCGTAATCGCGTTGCCCGCCGCCGCGCAGAATGCAGCCGAAGGCGCTGTTGATCCCAACATCATGTCACCCTTTGCTTACGCTAACAGCGGCGAGCGCGCCAAGCATACCGAAGCGGCGCCGGCGGAAGAGTCGGGCGGGCGCGTCATCGGCGGCGTCGACGCCGAACCGGGCGCCTGGCCGTGGCAAGTGGCGCTGATGATCGCCGGTCGGCCCGTCAATCCGGATGCGCATTTCTGCGGTGGTTCGCTGGTGCTGCCGAACTGGGTGCTGACGGCGGCGCATTGCGTGCACATGGAGACCGGCAACGGCCAGTTTGCAGACCTGCCGCCGCAGGCGATCCGCGTGCTGGCTGGCTCGAGCCGGCTTGCCGAGGGCGAGGGCGACCTGATCGACGTCGCGGCGATCTACCGCCACGAGAACTACAATCCGGACGGCTGGAACAACGACATCGCGCTGATCAAGCTGGCGCGACCGGCTTCAGGCCCCGTCGCCACCATCACCGTGCCGACGCCGGAAGCGGGCGACATTCTCGAGACGCCCGGCGTGCAGGCAACCGTCACCGGCTGGGGCTTTACCGAGAAGGGCGAGCATCCGGAAAACCTCAAACAGGCCACCATCGAGATGCTGCCGCGCGACGCCTGCAACGGCGCTCTGATGCAGGCGCGCGCGCAAGCCGCCGGGCAGGCCTTTGCGCAGGTCGCCAAGCTGTTCCGCGTGCCGCCGGAAGCGGCGCAGGAATCCTGGCAGAAGCTGATCGAGAACGCACAGCCTCCGCTGACCGAGAACATGGTCTGTTCCGGTACCTATGCCGGCGGACAGGGCGCGTGTAGCGGCGATTCCGGCGGGCCGCTGGTCGTCGGTCTGCAGGACGGGTCCTTCATCCAGGCCGGCATTGTCAGCTGGGGGCTTTCCGACAGCGCGACGAAATCCTGCGTGGTGACGTCGAAATTCTCGGCCTATACGCGGCTGGCCAACTATCTGGACTGGATGAACGGGGTGATCCGCGCCAATCCGTAAGGAATTGGTGACGGAACTTCGCTTTGCGTTGACGCCCTTGAGGCGTCGACGCAGCTTTTGCAGGTTACGGGTAGCGGTTAACGGCACCGGCGACCGCGCCGATGCGAAAAAATCCGCCATGCGCAGGTTCGACGCCGGAAAGCCGCACCCCGCCATCTTTTCCGATCAGGCAGTAGTTCACTACCACTCCCGTCGCGACATGGAACGGCATGCCGCCTAGGAAAGACCAGAGGTTCTTAGCAGTATAGGCGCTACCGCCTGACGATACCACGTCGACAAGCAACAGCAGGTCAGCCTCATCCACCGCCTTGCAAACGATCATGTCGTCGATCAGGGCATCGAGCAGGGTCTTGCCGTCGGATGGTGTGAGCAATGCGGCGCGCAACGCATCGGCACCCTTGGCGACATCTTGCCAGGACGCTGCGATTTGGCCGTGGATCGCAGCGACCGTCGCGCAAGACCGCTGGTTCCTGGCTTCCTGCTGGAAGCGGGCTTCCTCCTGTTCGGCCCGGCGTCGCGCAATGTCCGCCTTTTGACGCGCTTTCGCCTTCTCCTCCGTGGTATTCAGTTCGATTTCGACGATTTCCGCAGCGTATTGCTTGTTTCGCTCCGTTGCGGCTGCCGTCTGGGCCGCGGATGCGCGCACGCCTGCCGCATCGGCTTCTGCCTGTGCAAAGCTTTTTTCTGACAGGGCGATCGCAGCCCGCTGCGCCGAAATTTCTGCAATCGCGTTGACCGGATCAAGCAACGCGCGCAGTTGCGGATCGACGCAGGTGCGCGGCAAGCGCGACGGAATGACGACACGGCGCGGCGGATTGATCCTGCGTCCCGCGGCGTCGGCCACGAACGCGCCAGCTATTGCGGAGAGCAGCGCCTCGTTTCCAGTCGTCGCCTCGGTGCCCGAAACGGTGTAATCGCTGCGAAAGAAACTGCCGAGATTGGCAAGCGTGGAGGCGATCGCGCCTGCTGCTGACAGGGCGGGGAGGGAAACCGCCTGCGCAACCATTCCCATGCCCGGGCCGGGTGCGACGACCTGTAGTTTTGCCGCTTCAACTTGCGCCTCGGTGGCAGGTGACGACTTGCCCTTGGTGAAGAACTGGTCCTTCAATGCCGCCTCAATCCCGGCGGCGGCGGCAGCGCCCTTTTTCAGGATGTCCACCTGCGCCTGGAACCGGGCGCAAACCGCACATCGGGGCGCGCTCATGCCGCCAATCAGCACGATCTGCCTGCCGTCGGTTTCTGCGCGCAGGCGCTCGACCACCGCTTCGGCAGCCTGTGCAAGCGCCTTCGCCGCCAACAACTGCGTTTCCGCCGAACCGGCCTTCTCACCCGTCGTCACTGTGCCGCTCGCATAACCAGATGCTGCAACATCGCCAAGCGCCGCGCGCGCGTTTACTTGCCTTGCCTGATTGGCCAATGCCCGTTTTTCGGCGGTAAGCTTTTCCTCATCCGCCAGCAATTGCTCGCGTTTGAGCCTCGCCACCCTGGCTTCGTATTCCTTGTCGGTCATGCCGGTCATTGCGCCCTCCCGGAAAGCTTCTGCCTTCTTCACCCCACATCGAGCATGATCTTGCCGACATGGCTGCCTTCTTCCATGCGTTCATGCGCCCGCCAGGCGTCGGCGAGCGGCAGCATGGCGTCGATCACCGGCTCCACGGTTCTCGCCTCGAGCAGCGGCCAGACTTTTTCCTGCAGTTCGGCGGCGATTTGCGCCTTGAACGCCACGGAGCGGTTGCGCAGCGTCGAGCCGGTATGGGTCAGCCGCTTGCGCATCAACAGCGAGAAATCGGCCTCGGCCTTTGCCCCGCGCAGGAAGGCGATCTGCACGATGCGGCCGTCTTCGGCGGCGCAGGCATAGTTGCGGCTTATATAGTCGCCGCCTACCATGTCGAGGATGAGATCGGCGCCGCGCTTGTTGGTGGCATCCTTTACCACCGTGACAAAATCTTCCGTGCGGTAGTTCACCGCCCGGTTGGCTCCGAGCTTCAGGCAGGCCGCGCATTTCTCATCCGAACCGGCAGTGGCGATCACATAGGCGCCGAAGCGGTTGGCAAGCTGGATCGCCGTGGTGCCGATGCCGGACGTGCCGCCATGCACGAGAAAGGTTTCACCCTCCCTCAAGGCGCCGCGCTGGAAAACGTTGTGCCACACGGTGAAGAAGGTTTCGGGCAGGCCGGCCGCCTGCCCGAAGGTGTAGCCGGCCGGAACCGGCAAGGCGTTGCTCTCATGCGCGACGGCGAATTCGGCGTAACCGCCGCCGGGCAACAGCGCCGTCACATTGTCGCCGATGCGATGGCGCGACGCGCCTTCACCGGCGGCGACCACCTCGCCCGAGACTTCGAGCCCCGGAATGTCGGAGGCGCCGGGCGGCGGCGGGTAGTGGCCGAGCCGCTGCAACACGTCCGGCCGGTTGACGCCGGCGGCGCGTACGCGGATGAGGATTTCTCCGGCGCCCGGGCGCGGGACCGGCCGGGTCGCCGGTTGCAGCGCCTTCGGCCCGCCGGGAGTGGCGATCTCGATTGCCGTCATGGTCTGCGGCAAGCTGGTCATGGCGATAGTCCTCGTGTGTTTCGATGCGCTGGCGTATGCCGCCCGGTTACGGTCGTTTTATCGCCGCGCGGCCGGTGACGCCAGTGCGGGTGCGCTGGTCGTCCTTGGACAGCGCCGCCGAGTTGGTTACATTGGCGTGACACATGAAGGAGCAGATGATGGCGTTTTTCGACGACGAGCCGAAGAAGAAACCGAAGACGCATGTGGTCGGAGAAGATGTGACACTTCTCTCGGCCGGCGAACTGGCCGAACGCATCGACCAGATGAAACAGGAAATCGCCCGGCTCGAAGCCGAGATCGCCAAGCGTGGCAGCAGCCGCGCCGCGGCGGAGGGGTTGTTCAAGAGCTGAAGGCTACCCCGCCAGCAGCGCCTCGGTTGCGGCTTGCAACGCCGCGTCGCCGCCTTCGATTGTGGCGCGAAGCGACGACGTCTCGCGCAAAAGCGTCCCGGCAAAGAAGCGGCAGAGCGTGACGCGCGCGGCGGCATCAGCGCCTTCGCCACCGGCCAGCGCCGCCTTGGCGAGGTAGACGTTGCCGGCGGCAAGGCCGAACAGCCGCTGGTAGGCAGTGGCGCCGGCCAGCGCATCGGCCTGGCGGCCCTGCGCCAGCATGGTGAGCAGCGCGGCGGTTGCGGCGCGGAAATCCGCCACCCGATCCGTCAGCCGCGCGGGGCTGTCGCCGGAGGCCGGATCGTTGGAGCGCCCCCGGTCGGCCACCACGCCGTCCAGTTCGTCGAGATAGGCGCCGATGCACGCCCCGCCCGATTGCGGCAGCTTGCGCGTGACGAGATCGATCGCCTGGATGCCGTTCGTGCCTTCATAGATCGGCGCGATGCGCGAATCGCGCAGCAGCACCGCAGCGCCGGTCTCCTCCACGAAGCCCATGCCGCCATGCACCTGCACGCCAAGCGAAGCGACTTCTACGCCGATATCGGTCGGGAAAGCCTTGGCAACCGGCGTCAGCAGGTTGGCGCGCTCCTGCCAGAACGCCTTTTCGTCGCCCTCGGCGGCGTGCGCGCGGTCGATGGCGTTGGCGCAGGCATAGGCGATGGCGCGCGCCGCCCGCGTCAGCCCCTGCATTGTGAGCAACATGCGCGCAACATCAGGGTGGTGGACGATCGGCGCCATGCCGTCGCCGGTCCAGCCGGCAACGCGGCCCTGCCGCCGTTCCTTCGCAAAGGCAAGCGCCTTCTGGAACGCGGTTTCCGCGACCGCTACGCCCTGCATGCCGACGGCAAGACGCGCATTGTTCATCATCGTGAACATGCAGGCAAGGCCGCGGTTTTCCTCGCCGACCAGCCAGCCGATCGCGCCGGGTTCATCGCCGAACCTGCCGTCGCCATAGATCATCGTGCAGGTGGGCGAGGCGTTGATGCCGAGCTTGTGTTCAATGGCGTGGCAATGAAGATCGTTGCGCGCGCCGATCGACCCATCGGCGTTGACGAGGAACTTCGGCACGAGGAACAGCGACAGGCCGCGCGTGCCGGCCGGCGCATCGGAGAGCCGCGCCAGCACCAGATGAATGATGTTGTCGGTAAAATCGTGCTCGCCATAGGTGATGAAGATCTTCTGGCCGAAGATGCGGTAGCTGCCGTCCGGCCGCCGTTCGGCGCGCGTCTTCAACGTCGCGAGGTCCGAACCCGCATGCGGCTCGGTCAGGTTCATCGTACCCATCCATTCGCCCGAAACCATCTTCGGCAGGTACTTTTCCTTCAGCGCCGGGGAGCCGTGCGCGTGAAGCGCCTCCACCGCGCCCATCGACAGCGTCGGGCCGACGCCGAAGGCCATCGAACCGGAGTTCCACATTTCTAGCGCCGCCACTGCCAGCATCGACGGCAGGCCCTGGCCGCCATGCTCCACCGGTCCGGGCAAGGCGTTCCAGCCACCCTCGATCCAGCGCCGGTACAAGTCGCGCCAGCCATCCGGCATGGTCACGACTCCATCCTTCAGGCGCGCGCCCTGCCTGTCGCCGATCGGCGCCAGCGGCGCGATTTCCTCCGATGCGAAGCGCCCGGCCTCTTCCAGCACGGCATCGACCAGATCGTCTGTGAGATCGTGAAGCCGTCCGGCCGCCAGATCCTCCGCAAGGCCGGCGACATGCTTCAAGGTGTGGGCAATTTCGGCGACCGGGGCGCGATACATGAGCGTAAATCCTTCATGGGCATGTCATCCTGCTCCTGTAGCGGATCATGATGCGAGCGCCAATTGAGCGATTTGCAAAATTGCAGCGTGGTAATGCTGCCCTTGCCTAAAATGCACTGCTCGTTGTAGCGTTAGGCAAGCCTTAACCCTGATTGCGCAAGGTTCGCGCTTGCATCGTGGATAAACATGGGGCGTGTGTTGAGTATTTCACGAATGTTTGCGGCCGTTGCCGCGCTGGTTCTCTGCCTTCCGTTCGTCGGCGCGATGGCCGACGAGTTCTCCGAACCGTGGCGCAAGCGCGATCGCGCCCTGGTGCTTGACGGTTACGAGTACAATATTTTCGACCTGACCGAGATCGCGGGCGACAAGCGCATCGTAGGCTTCATCCACAAGGGGTCCGACGGCCTGTGGCCGGAGTACAGCTGCAAGGGCTCCCGAGATAACACCGAGCACGAGCTTTGCCGCAAAACCTGGCAGCGCTATGCGGTGTCCAGAGAGCTTTACCTCACGCGCCGCATGCTGGCCAAGGCCCTCGGGCTGAAATGGGGGGCCTATCATCTCGGCCGTCCGGGCAACCCCGAAGAGCAGGCGCGCCATTTCCTCGACTATGCCGATCCTCAGCCGGACGAGCTGATAGCCATCGACATCGAGGACAACAAGCCTGAAAAATTCATGTCGCTAAAGGAGGCGGAGCGTTTCGCCATTTACATCAACAAGCGGCTGGATCGCTGGCCGGTGCTCTACACCAACGGGTCCACGGCATTGCACATTGCCCGCAACAGGGACGAGTATCCCGTGCTGTCGCGGCTGCGCTTGTGGTATGCCCGCTACAAGCCGCAGATCGGCGACCATTTTCCCAAGGGCAACTGGCAAGGCTACGACTTATGGCAATTCGCCTATCATGGCAATTGCAACAAGAGCCGCTGCCCTTACCGTGTCAAAGGCGCCGGGCGCGACATCGACGTCAATGTCGCCGCGATGAGCGTCGACGAGTTGCGCGCCGCCTGGCCGCTCGAAGGGCTGGTTGACGATCTCAGACCGACGCCGGAAGCCGAAACGCTGGTCGCCGAGAACGGCCCGGCGCCGGGCTCCGTCGTCGCTTTGGCCGGACAATGGTCGAGTTCCGGCACGGCCGAACTGGCGGCGCGCGCCGCCGATCGCGCAATCGAGCACCGCCGCTACGCCTTCGCCAACCGCCGCCTGCCGGCAGGCCCGCTGGAAATGCCGCCACAACCGGTCCTCATCGTGGCCGATGCCGTTTCGCACGCCGCATCGCCGGTCACCGACCGGCTTGTGGAGCGCCGGCAACTGGCAAGCCTCAATGACGAAATCGATCACGATGATGGCGTAGTCTTGATTGACTTGGCGCCCACAAGCGCAATTGCGGCGAACTGAAGGCTGCGCCGGCGCAGGCCGGACCGCCCCGCCAATTTGCCAAACGCTTGTTGTCTTGCGAAACGCCCATTGTCTTGCGAAACGCCCATTGTCTTGCGAAACGCATGAGAGCGCTTACATGCGGTGCATGAACCCAAGGGGAGCCGACACCGCATGAATCTCGTCAAACGGTTACTGCCTTCCGCCTTGCGAGATGAAGGGCCGGTGGTGCCGGTGGTGCGCCTGCAGGGCGCCATTGCGGCCGGCGGGGCGCGGTTTTCGCCTTCGCTTTCGCTCGCCGGTGTGGCCGACGTGCTGGACCGCGCCTTTGCGTCGAAGAAGGCGCCCGCAGTCGCGATCAGCGTCAATTCGCCGGGCGGATCGCCGGTGCAATCGCGGCTGATCTACAAGCGCATCCGCGATCTGGCGCAAGAAAAGAAGAAGCCGGTCTTTGTGTTCACCGAGGATGTGGCGGCGTCAGGCGGCTACATGATTGCGCTCGCCGGTGACGAGATCATCGCCGATCCGTCCTCCATCGTCGGTTCGATCGGGGTCGTGGCGGCAACCTTCGGCTTCACCGGGCTGATCGACAAGATCGGCGTCGAACGCCGCGTCTACACCGCCGGCAAGAACAAGGTGACGCTCGATCCTTTCCAGCCGGAAAAGCCGGAAGACGTGGAGCGCATCAAGGCGTTGCAACTGGAAATCCACCAGACCTTCATCGACCTGGTCAAGGATCGGCGCGCCGGCAAGCTGGCCGACGATCCGGATCTTTTCACCGGAGCGTTCTGGACCGGGATGAAGGCGAAGGAGCTTGGCTTGGTGGACGCCATCGGCGACATGCGCGCCTTCCTGAAGTCACGATTTGGCGACAAGACGGTGCTGAGGCTCGTGCAGCCGGCGCGCGGCCTGTTCGGGCGGCGCGTTGCGGCGGGTATCTCAGGCGTTAGCGGCGAAGACATCGCGGCCGCAGCCGCGTCGGGTTTCGCCGGCGCGGTGGAAGAACGGGCGCTGTGGGCGCGATACGGGCTGTAGCGCGCGAAGGCGCAGGCCGGCAAAAGCGGGATCGTGTCGCTGCCCCGTGACCCAAATGGCGCAGCGGCCTGAAGAAGAGGCCGGCGAGGCGAGCAGGAGGATGGGAAATGCCGCAGTTGTTGTTTTTCGCCGCCGCCGCCGTGGTTGGATACATAGGCTATCGCGCCTTCGTGCGCGAGGCCGAACGTGTCTCGGCGCGCGTGCGCCAGGCGGAGAAGGAAGCCGAGAACCAGGCGCAAGGCACGCTGGTGTACGATCCGGAAAGCGGCGAGTATCGCGTGCGCAAGCCGGAGTAACCGTCTCCGGCCCTTCTGCGCATTGACGCCTGCGACGCCACACCGATAGGCTGACGTCGGGAGGCCGGCGAATGCAGACCGATGTCGTTGTTGTGGGTGCGGGTTTGGCGGGCCTGGTCGCCGCAGCGGAAGCCGCCGATGCCGGCCGAAGCGTCGTCATTCTCGATCAGGAAGGCGAAAACTCACTTGGCGGACAGTCCTTCTGGTCGCTTGGCGGCCTGTTCTTGGTCGACAGCCCCGAACAGCGGCGCATGCGTATCCGTGACAGCCGCGACCTGGCGCTGCAGGACTGGATGGGTTCGGCCGCTTTCGACCGCCCGGACGATCTGTGGCCGCGGCGATGGGCGGAATCCTACATCGATTTCGCCGCCGGCCCGATGCGGCCCTGGCTGCACGGGATGGGCATGCGCTGGTTTCCGGTGGTCGGCTGGGCCGAGCGCGGCGGCGGCCACGCGCATGGCCACGGCAATTCCGTGCCGCGCTTCCACATCACCTGGGGCACCGGGCCGGGCGTGCTCGAACCGTTCCTGCGCCGCGTGCGCGAGCACGAAGCCGCCGGCCGCATCGCGCTGAAGTTCCGGCATCGCGTCACGTCGATCGAGACCGCAAGCGGCGCGGTTGCGGGCGTTTCCGGGGAGGTGCTGGAACCCTCGTCGGTTGGGCGCGGCGAACAATCGAGCCGCACGGTCGCACGCGATTTCCGCATTGAGGCTGGCGCGGTGATCGTCGCTTCCGGCGGCGTCGGCGGCAATGCCGATCTGGTGCGCGCCAACTGGCCGACCGGGCGGCTGGGGCCAGCGCCAAAATCCATGGTCTGCGGCGTGCCGCACCATGTCGACGGGCTGATGATCGGCGTGACCGAACGGGCTGGCGCGGCGGTCATCAATGCCGACCGCATGTGGCACTACACCGAAGGCGTGCGGAACTTCGCGCCGATCTGGCCGAACCACGGCATACGCATCCTGCCCGGTCCCTCGTCGCTGTGGTTCGACGCAACGGGAAACCGGCTGCCCGCGCCTTGCCTGCCGGGCTTCGACACCATGGCGACGCTGCGCCATATCCTGTCGACCGGTCGCGACTGGTCATGGTTCGTGCTGACGCAGAAGATCGTCAAGAAGGAATTCGCGCTGTCCGGTTCGGAACAGAACCCGGACTTCACCGCCAAATCATGGCGCGCCGTGTTGGCGGCGCGCCGCGGCGCAACCGCAACGCCGCAGGTCGAAGCCTTCAAGCAGAATGGCGAGGATTTCGTCGTGCGCTCCGGCCTGCGCGACCTCGTCGCCGGCATGAATGCGCTCACCGGCGAGGCGCTGATCGACCACGACCGGTTGGAGGCGCAGATCGCAGCGCGCGACCGCGAGATCGACAACCCGTTCGCCAAAGATGCGCAGGTGACCGCCATTCGCGGCGCGCGCGCCTATCTCGGCGACCGGCTGATCCGCACGGCAAAACCGCACCGCATCCTCGATCCGCAAAACGGCCCGCTGATCGCGGTTCGCCTGCACATCCTGACCCGCAAGACGCTGGGCGGCCTGCATACCGACCTCGACTCCCGCTGCCTCGATGCCTCGGGCGCGCCGATCCCCGGCCTGTATGCGGCCGGCGAAGCCGCCGGTTTCGGCGGCGGCGGCTATCACGGCTACAACGCGCTGGAAGGCACCTTCCTCGGCGGCTGCATCTTTTCCGGCATGAAGGCGGGACGGGCGGCGGTTGGGGCGGTGTGAGGGGAAAGCCCCTCACTCCGCAGCCTGCCCGATTCCCTCCACCCGTCCCGCGTCGAACTGCAGTTTCGCCAACCGTGCGTAGACGCCGCCCTTCGCCACCAGGCTGGCATGCGTGCCTTCCTCCACCACGCTGCCGTCGTCGAGCACGAGTATGCGGTCGGCCTTCAGCACGGTCGCAAGACGGTGGGCGATCACCAGCGTCGTGCGGCCCTCCATCAGCTTTTCCAGCGCCTTTTGCACCAGCGTCTCGCTCTCGGCGTCCAGCGCCGAGGTCGCCTCGTCGAGCAGGAGCAGTGGCGCATCGCGCAGGATGGCGCGGGCGATCGCGATGCGCTGCCGCTGGCCGCCCGAAAGCGTCACGCCGCGCTCGCCGACTTGCGTGTCGTAGCCGTTCGGAAGCGCTGAGATGAAACCGTGCGCTTGTGCCGCCAGCGCCGCCGCCTCGATCGCGTCGCGCGCCGCGCCGGGCCGGCCGAAGCCGATATTGGCGGCAACCGTGTCGGCGAAGATCGTCACGTCCTGCGGCACGATGGCGATCCGCCCCCGCGTCTCCGCCGGATCGGCCCTCGACAGGTCGACGCCGTCGAGCGTCCCCCTTCCCGCCTGCGGGTCGTAGTAGCGCAGCAGCAGCGCAAACACCGTGCTCTTGCCGGCGCCGGACGGGCCGACGATGGCGACGGTCTCGCCCGGATTGACCGCGAACGACAAGCCGTTCAGCGCCGAGCGGTCCGGCCGCGCCGGATAGGCAAACGAGACATTGTCGAACGCAACCGCGCCGGTCGCCGGCTTGGGCAGGGGCAGGGGATTGGCGGGCGCGCGGATCGCCGGTTCTTCCGCCAGCAACTCGGTCAGCCGCTCGGCCGCGCCGGCGGCCTGCGCCAGTTCGCCCCACACTTCCGACAATGCGCCGAGCGCGCCGGCGGCAAACACCGAATAGAGCAGGAACTGGCCGAGCGTGCCTGCCGACATGGTGTCGGCCAGCACGCGCTGCGCGCCGAACCACAGCACGGCCACCACGGAGGCAAAGATGGTGAAGATGGCGAAGGCGGTGAGGAAGGCGCGCGCCTTGGTGCTGGCGCGCGCGGCCTCGAAGGCGGCGTCGACCGCGCCGGCGAAGCGCCGCGTCACCATGCCCTCGTTGGTGAAGGCCTGAAGCGTGCGGATCGCGCCAATCGATTCGGACGCGTAGGCGGTCGCCTCGGCCAGCGTGTCCTGCGCATGGCGCGAACGCTTGCGCACATTGCGGCCGAAAAACACCAGCGGCAACACGATCACCGGAATGGCGGCGATGACAATGGCCGACAGCGAGGGGCTGGTGACCACCATCATGGCGACCGCGCCGAGACCGAGCAGGGTGTTGCGCAGCGCCAGCGAGGCGGTGGCGCCGACGGCGGACTTGATCTGCGTGGCGTCAGCCGCCAGCCGCGAGACGATTTCACCTGATTGCGATGCATCGAAGAATGCCGGCGAAAGCGTCGTTACATGGGCGAATACGTCGCGGCGCACATCGGCCACCACCCGTTCGCCGAGCGTGATGACGAAATAGTAGCGCATGGCGCTGGCGAGCGCGAGCACGGCGGCAATTCCCACCAGCATCGAAAAGTAGTTGTCGATGAAGGCTTCGTCGCCGCCCGAAAAGCCGTGGTCGATCATCCGGCGCACCGCCATCGGCAGCGTCAGCGTTGTTGCCGCAGCCAGCATCAAGAACAGGATCGCGCCGCCAAGCAGGCCGCGATAGCGCAACAGGTAGGGCGAAAGCCGCGCCAGCGGTCTCAGGGAACGTCTTTTTCGTTCGCGCTCAGCCGCGTCGTTCGTCTCGATTGCCAATGCACTTTCTCCCGATGCGACCGTGTTTGCGGCCGGTTTTCCACCCTTGTGATCGCGGCAACGCTCGTGTATAGGCTCGCGACCGAATTTGAAAGCCGTGGCCGCAGGCCGGTCCGCGGCTTTGCATTTTTCAACGACCCGGGGCATGCGACCAAATCGCGCCCCCGCTTGCGCAGGATCAGACGCGATGAAGAACGGCATCCATCCGGATTACCACATGATCAAGGTGGTGATGAACGACGGCACCGAGTACATGACCCGCTCCACTTGGGGCAAGGAAGGCGATACGATGACGCTCGATATCGACCCGACCACGCACCCTGCCTGGACCGGCGGCCAGCAGCAGCTGATGGACCGCGGCGGACGCGTGTCAAAGTTCAAGAAGCGCTATGAAGGCCTCGGCATCTGAGCCGGCCGTCTTCGCTGAACGGAAAAAAACCCGGAGCCTGGGGACAGGCTCCGGGTTTCTCATGTCGGCGACCGGCGGCGTTCGCCCGGTTCAGCGCATGCCGAAAGCCGTCTTGAGCAGGGTGATCTGCGAGTTCACGGGATTGTCGTTGCCTGCCCGCGCTGTGGGTTTTTCTTCGCCAAACAGGTCGTTGTCCATGTGGCGAACGCGCTCCTGCAGCCGCATGGAACGGGTGACGATGGAGACGAAACGCTCCGGCATTTCGCCCCAGCCGGGCGTCGATTCGGGAGCAACCGGCGTGTCGAGCCGAATCTTCGTCTTCTCCGATTGGACCTGCGCCCGCGACATCTCGCCCGAGTTTCCCGCACGCTGCAGCAGCAGCCAAGACGCCACCTGCATTAGCCGGGTGGTCAGGCGCATGGACTCAGCGGCATAGAGTGTCGAAGCAAGCCGCGACAGCCCCTTGGCCTGCGCGCGACCCTCACCGTCGAGATAGTCGGCCGCCTCTTCAACGAGGCTCATGCCCTCGCGATAGAGCGGCTTGAAGGATTCGGAAAAAACCAGCTTTTCCGAGAACTTGACGGTATTGGACCGCTCCGCGTCCTCAAACATCGAACAATTACCCTGTCTTACCCTGACGCCACTTTCTTTGCGGCCCTACTGTAGTTTTTTTTGCTCGTCCGGGAAAGCGATACCCCGACCGGCCGCCGCATCTATCCACCGCAGTTTGCGCGCCGGCGCAAGCGGCGGCAAGATCATGTTTAAGAAAAGGTTAATCCTGCGGCCATGCGCCAGCGTCGGCAACCCCCAAAAAAAGAGCCGCGGAAGGGCGGCTCTCGGGAGTTGAACAGGGAGGCGTCAAACAGAGCGGCGGGGCCACTCGGTAAGAATCCAGAAGACTGGATAGACATAGTAAACACCGGTAAAGCTTAACCGCCGGTTAATGCGAAACGAAAAATGCGCGATTTGTGTGCCGGCGCGGGACAGGAACACCGGTCCCGCGCCTTCAAACCAGCAGCGCAAAAGCTTGACAAGTCCTGCGGCGACAGTCACCTCGCCGGCAACGAAACGACGCGTGCCGGAAAGCGGATACCATGAGCGACCACATCATCACAGAGCGCCGCGGCGCGGTTCAGGTCATCCGCTTCAACCGCGCGGAAAAGAAGAACGCCTTCACCCGCGCCATGTATGCGGCCATGGCTGCGGCGCTGACGTCCGGCGATGCTGACGACGCCGTGCGCGCCCATGTGTTTCTCGGCACGCCGGGCGCGTTTTCGGCCGGCAACGATCTCGGCGATTTCCTCGCTGTCGCGACCGGCGGCGCCCATGGCGGCGAGGTTATGGACTTCCTGCTGGCGCTGGCGACGGCGGCAAAGCCGGTGCTCGCCGGTGTCGACGGTCTGGCGATCGGCATCGGCACGACGATCCATTTCCATTGCGACCTGACTTTCGCCACGCCTGCCTCGTCGTTCCGCACGCCCTTCGTCGATCTCGGTCTGGTGCCGGAAGCGGGCTCCAGCTTGGCTGCGCCGCGCATCATGGGCCATCAGCGCGCCTTTGCGCTGCTGGGATTGGGCGAGGCGTTCAGCGCCGCCATGGCGGTCGAGGCCGGCTTCGTGCGTGCCGTAATCGACGAGGACAAGCTGGAAGAGACCGTGATCGCTGCGGCGCAAACGCTCGCCGCCAAGCCGCGCGAGGCGTTGAAGATCGCCCGTGACCTGGTCCGCGGCCCGCGCGAGGACGTGGTCGCCCGCATCCGCGAAGAGAGCAAGCTGTTTGCCGAGCGCCTGCGTTCCGATGAAGCCCGCGCCGCCTTCATGGCCTTCATGGCGAAGAAGGGGTAGGAGAAACAGTTGCATGATAATTGCCTTAATTGTAAGAGCCTGACCGAAAAAGAGTTGGGTGATTCCAGTGGTTTGTGATTCCCTCGGAT
>CALMYO010000152.1 GCA_937873685.1 uncultured Paracoccaceae bacterium | reverse complement strand
CTCGCCATGCCGCTTGAAAAGGTGCGCAAGGTGCTGAAGATCGCCAAGGAGCCGATCAGCCTCGAGACGCCGGTCGGCGACGAGGAGGATTCGCATCTCGGCGATTTCATCGAGGACAAGAACGCGCTGCTGCCGATAGACGCGGCGATCCAGGCGAATCTGCGCGAGACGACGACGCGGGTGCTGGCCTCGCTCACGCCCCGCGAGGAACGCGTGCTGCGCATGCGCTTCGGCATCGGCATGAACACCGACCACACGCTGGAGGAAGTCGGCCAGCAGTTCTCGGTGACGCGCGAGCGCATCCGCCAGATCGAGGCCAAGGCGCTGAGGAAACTGAAGCATCCGAGCCGGAGCAGGAAGTTGAGGAGCTTTCTGGATCAGTGAGCGGGAAGGGGTGCGTGACGGCCAAACCGGATTTTGGCGGTCTTGGGACTGCGATCTGAAACCGAATTGCCAATTCTGTTTCACTCACCGGGTGGGGCGGACTGCTTCCAAGACCGCTTGAGAAAGCGCCAGACCCCGTAAAGCGATCCGACAATCACGCAGATGCTGGCTGCGTGTGTTAGTATCTCGCCCAAATTCACTGTGACTGTCATGGATTGTCGCCTCCGCTCTGTTGAGTGGTTAGCGACTGGTTACAGCCTTCCGCTAAAATTCGACTTAAATTCCTAGGTAAAATGGATTAACAAAACGAAACAGAATCATAGTATTCTGTTTCAATGCCAGACCTGATCGACCCCCAAGGTCGCCGCCTCATTCCGATCTCCGCCTAGCCACCGCTTTCCTCGTCACCAGCAAAGCGCCTCAGATGGGCGGCGAGCAATTCGCGGTTGCGGTACGCGTTAATGCCTGATCGTCGACACCCCGGAACTTGCGCGGATGGCCGGGATGAACCGCCGAGTGGCCTCTCGAGGCAAATTTTGGTCGGGTTCGAAATCCGCCTGGCTCTTCGCGATGGCAGGATGATGTCACGAGACCGCCAGCAAGTTCCGTAACCGACTTGTGCGAGTTGGTCGCGGGACGTTAGTTTCGCGGATCTTCGAAAACCTCGGCGCTGCCATGCAGAAAATCGATTTCAAGAAAACCTTCAAACATCTCTACGCCCCGCCCAAGGACCGGTGGGTCGAGGTCGACGTTTCGCCCTTGCAATACCTGATGGTGGACGGGCAGGGCAGTCCGGGCGAGGCGCCGGAATATTTTGCGGCCGTAGAATGGCTGTTCTCCGTCAGCTATCCGCTGAAATTCATGTCGAAGAAGGAACTCGGCCGCGATTATGCCGTCATGCCGCTCGAAGGCGTCTGGTTTGCCGACGATTTCTCAGCCTACACGCAAGCAGGCCGTCGCGACGAATGGCGCTGGACGCTGATGATCCTGCAGCCGGAGTGGATCTCGGCCGGGATGGTCGAAAAGGCAGTCGACAAGACGCTGGCGAAACGCAACGACAAGCCGGAAAGCCTGCGCCTAGACACGTTACACGAGGGCCGCTGCCTGACGAAACTGCATATCGGCCCGTTTGCCGACGAGGCGCCGGCGCTACATCACCTGCATCACGACCTGATGCCGTCGCTCGGCCTCACCTTCAACGGCCATCATCACGAGATCTACCTGTCAGACCCGCGCAAAACCGCGCCAGAGAAGCTGAAGACGGTGTTGCGCCAGCCGGTGCGCAGTGCGTAAAGCGAAAGGCGCCTGGATTCCGAAGAATAGCGGTTGATAGAAAAGGCGATCGAGATGCTTTTCCGCCTTTTTTTTGTCCGAAAAGCAGGTGCAAGAGATAACGATTTTCTCGCGACATCATTCGAAATTTCGATAAATTGTGATGTCATTCGGTATCGCAGAAACCCCGTCCATTCGCAAAACTGACATCGAATACCGGTTGCAATCGGCGTTCCGAAATGCCTATTATTTTCTGGGGCGGGCCATTGACCAAGGAGAAGAGCATGCAAAAGTTCTTGTTGGCATTCGGCGTTTGCGCCATTGCGGTTTTGGGCGCACAGACAGCGCAAGCATCGACGGTTTCGGAGCGTGAATACAAGCGCGGCTACAACGATTGCCTGCGCGGCGAGTACGACCAGGATCGTCACGGCGCGTCCTACAAGCGTGGATGCCGCGCCGCGGAGGATTCTGGCAAAACGACCGGCCATGAGGTGAAGGAAAAGGCAAATGGCGAACAGATGCGCCAGACGTGCTACGGCGCTGCTGTCGGCCGTTTCAGCCCCCATGCGAGCAGCGTGAAGCTTGATCGAAATCCCGTGCACGAAAACTCCGGTTGGAGTGTTTACGGAAATGTCATTCTCGATGATGGCGCTCAGGCCGATGTCGTCTGCATGTTCAGTTCAACCGGAAAACTCAAGCGCCTCAACGCCGGCCAGCCTGTTGGCGGCAGCGCCGAACTCGACAACGAAGGTTATTGCCCGCCCGATGTTTCCGAGGCCGATCGTTATCGCTATCCCGGCTGCGATTGATCGCGGCGGCGCATTGTCGCGAAACGGATTGTGGCGGCGCGGCAAGCCTCGGCGCCACTTTTGTCTGTCATTGTTTTTGCACTCGCGCTCCACCCGCCAAAACCCCGAGGCCGTCCAAACCGCGCTGGGCTGGGGACTCTGTCCCGGTTTTCGAACCAGACGGGATGCGCGATGCTCGCCAACATGATAGCGGTACATTCCTTCAGCTTCCTGGTTTGATCGGAAAATGATCGCCATCCTCGCCTGGATCGACCGCCTTCCCTGGGCCGTCGTCGTCGTGGTCTGCCTCACGCTCGGCCTGGCGCCGTTCTTTCCCGAGCCGCATGTCTTGGAGAAGCTGAAGATGCTGGCGGCTGGTGCGCTTTCGCAACCGATCGACATTTTCGATCTTGCCATGCACGGCGCGCCGTTTGTCGTCGCCGGCATCAAGCTCGCGATCCCGCGCGGGTAGGGGCGTTTTCTGTTTTCCCGCTTGCCGCTGCGAAGCCTTGCCATCATGGAAACGCCGGGCCAGCTGTGTTAAGTTCTCCCAATGAACGCGCCATTCACCCTCGCCGCCGAAGGCTTGCCCCGCCGTCCCTTCACCGTGAAGCAGGTGCTGCGCATGGTGGAGATGGGCGTCATCGGCCACGACGAGCGATTCGAACTGATTGGCGGGGGGATCGCGCCGGTGAGCCCGAAGGGAATTCGCCACGAGATCATCAAGGCTTGGATCATCGAGACGCTGGTGCGCGGCCTGCCGAAACATCTGCAAACCGTTCCCGAAACGACATTCTATCTCTCCGACGACACCTTCATCGAACCGGATTTCGTCGTCTATCCGCGCGGAAAGCTGGCTGAACTGTCGCCGCAGTCCTGCCTGTTGGCCATCGAGATCGGCGATTCCAGTCTCGCCTACGATCTTGGCCGCAAGGCGGAAATCTATGCGCAATTCGGCATTGGCGAGTTGTGGGTCATCAATGCGCGCACCCTCGTGACGTGCGTTCATCGCGATCCCGTGGACGACCGTTACGGTTCTGTCGAGGACGTCGAGGCGGGCATGGCGTTGACCCCGCTTCGCATTCCCGAACTTTCGATCGATCTTGCCGGCATCGACCTTTGAACGGGTAGCGGTCGCAATCACCACCCTTGCCGGGATTGCGCTTTGCGCCTAAGCGCGACGCACGAGAACCGCGAGAGCCCGCCGCGCATGGCGTCCGACACCGCCAACGACCGCATCGACTTTGCCAACCAGCTTCGCGGGCTGGCAGCGTTTTCCGTATTGTTCTCGCACTACACCGGCGCGTTCTGGGGACGCCCGGACGAGGTCGGCAAGACGCTCGGCCTGCCGGCGCAGGTCTATGCCGATCCGCCGCAAGGGTTGATCTGGTTCGGCGACCTGCCGTTTTTCAACGCCGGTCCGTTCGGGGTGGCGCTGTTCTTCCTGATTTCCGGCTTCGTGATTCCAATCTCGCTGGAGCGTCTCGGGCCGCTGCCGTTTCTCGTCGCACGGTTCCTGCGCATCTGGCCGACTTATGTCGCCGGTTTCGGCCTCGCTGTTGCGCTGCTCGCCTGCTGGCATGCGCTGAACGGCACCGCGTTTCCCTACTCGGCCGGCCTTGTGCTGGCGCAGTCGGCGATCGTGCTGCGCGACTGGCTGTGGCTTCCGGTGGTCGACGGCATCGTCTGGACGCTGGAAGTGGAGATGAAGTTCTATTTCGCGATGGCGCTGCTGTTCTGGCTGGCTGGCGGTTTTCGCCTGCCGCATTTTGCGGCGATCGCGATTGCGGGCAGCCTCGTCAGCATCGGTTTCGGATTGGGCTACGACTGGCTGCTTGCCGAGCACGTGTGGTGGTTCAAGCGGTTGGCGATCGTCTCGATCACCGCCTCGTTCTTCCCCTACATGTTCATCGGAACCGGGTTCTACCTGCTTTATCGCGGCCGCATCACGGGCCGGGAATTGGTGCTGTTCTCCGCGCTCATGCTCGCAGCCTCGGCGGCCTCATGGCGTATCGGCTTTCTCGGCATCGGCCCGGTTGTCGCCTCGATGGCGAGTTGCGGCTTCGCGCTCGCGCTGTTTGCCGCCTGCTATGCCCTGCGCAGCCGCTTCCGGCCGAACCGCGTTTTCGATTTCCTCGCCGATATCAGCTACCCGCTTTATGTCACGCATTACCTGATCGGCCTGCTCGCGATGTATCTGCTGGTCGAGGCCGGGTTTTCGCCCTGGCCGGTGATGCTGCTGGCGTTCCTGCTCGCCTTTCTGATCGCCTGGGCGTTGCACCGGATGGTGGAGAAACCGACGCAGCGCGCCGGGCGCAGGCTGGGCGTCTGGCTGGCGGAACGGCGACGGCCGATTGTCATCCCTGCACAACCTGCGGCCGGACCGTGAGATTGTCGACGCGGATGGCCGTCCTGTGATATGGTTGCACCATGAACCAGCATTTCGCCGCTGCTTACCCCGAAATGCCGCCGACGACCCAGGCCGCGGAAGGCTTGATGCGACGCGCCTGGACAGTGGACGAGGTGTTCGCGCTGATCGAGGCGGGCATCATCGGCCTCGATGAGCGCTTCGAACTGATCGGTGGGGAGATCGTACCGATGTCGCCGAAGGGGATCCGCCACGAAGTCGTCAAGAACGAACTCGCGGCATCGATCATCCGAAACCCGGTGACCGCCGACATCTCCATTCATATCGAGAGCACCTACTTCACCGGCAAGCGCTCGTTTTTTGAACCGGACATCCTTCTGTGGCCAAAGCATATCCGCCGCGTCGACAAGGACAATGATATCCCGCCAGCCGAACTTCTGCTGGCGATTGAGGTATCCGATTCCAGCCTCGGTTATGATCTTGGACGCAAGGCCGCTTTTTATGCCGGGCTGGGCATTCGCGAATACTGGGTTGTTAACGCGCGCAGTCTGGTTACGACAGTGCACCGCCAGCCGGGCGACGAAAACTACACGACGATCACGGAGGTCAGCCCGGATGCGGTGCTTGAACCGGCCTTCGTCAAGGGACTTTCCCTTCGCCTTGCGGAACTGGACATCTGACATGAACCAGAATTTCCCCACAGGCATTTCCCCACGGCGCATCACCACCACCGCCGCCGAAGGCATGGAGCGGCGCGCCTGGTCTCTCGCTGAAATCGAGGCGATGGTCGCCGCCGGAATCATCGAGGAAGACGAGCGTTTCGAACTGATCGGCGGGGAGGTGGTTCCGATGTCGCCCAAAGGCGCGCGCCACGAGATGGTGAAAATCGATCTGAACCGGCACTTGCAGAGAACCGTACCCGACGA
The DNA here is from genome assembly GCA_937873685.1 of uncultured Paracoccaceae bacterium. Classification (GTDB taxonomy): domain Bacteria; phylum Pseudomonadota; class Alphaproteobacteria; order Rhizobiales; family Rhizobiaceae; genus CALMYO01. Next base: position 7,572 of record CALMYO010000152.1, on the reverse strand, counting down.
TCTCAACATCGCGCCGGAAACCACGCTGCGCCTCGATGAGTTCGCCTTTGTCGAGCCGGATTTCTGCGTATTTCCGCGGCGCATCCAGCCGGGCGACATGCGCGGATACGACGTGCTGCTGGCAATTGAGGTCGCCGACACGAGCTACAGTTACGACACGGGCCGCAAGATCGGCGTCTACGCCGCCTACGGCATTCCTGAAGTGTGGGTGATCAACGCCAACACCCTGGTCACGCGGGTCCATCGTGCACTCGGCGCTGAAGGCTACCGGGTGATCGAAGAGATAGCGCCCGACACCGACATTGTCGCCAACCGGGCCGAGGGCGTGGCGATGAACCTGACCAAACTTGGCCTGTTGCCGGCGCAGGATTGATCCGGTCCGTACGCAATCACATGCCGGAGGCGGCCGCGCGCGCGTTGCGCCATTGCTCGTGCGCGAAGGCGGCAACGAACATCGCGGTGAGCAACAGCACGATGGTTGGCGCCGGGGCGCTATCGATGAAGAAGCTCAGCCACACGCCGAGTAACGAAGCCGTCAATGCCACGGCGACTGCGACTGCGAGCATTGTCTCGAAGCGCCGCACCAGGAGGAAAGCGATGGCGCCGGGCGCAACCAGCAATGCAACGGCAAGGATGATGCCTACCGCTTTCAGTGCCGCCACCACCGTCAAAGACAGGATCGCCAGCAGGCCGTAGTGCAGAAGCCGCACCGGCAGGCCGATGGCGCGGGCATGCTGCGGGTCGAAGGCATTGACCAGCAGGTCGCGCCGTCGCGCCAGCAGCAGCGCGGTTGAGACAAGCGCTATGCCGCCGCTTTCGGCGACATCCGGCCAGCCAACGCCGAGCGGATCGCCGAACAGGATATGGTCGAGATGCATGTCGGACGGCGTGGCGACGAACAGCACGATGCCGAGCCCGAACATGCCGGAGAACACCACGCCCATCACGGTATCTTCCTTGATCCGGCTGTTTTCCTTCAGGAACCCGGTCGCCAGCGCGCAGGTCATGCCGGCGGCGAAGGCGCCGACGCCAAGCGGCAGCCCGATAATGTAGGCAAGCACGATGCCGGGAAGGACGGCGTGCGAAATGGCGTCGCCCATCAGCGACCAGCCCTTCAGCACCAGCAGGCAGGAGAGTAGCGCCATCGGCACGGCAACCACGAGCGTGATCGCAAACGCCGTCTGCATGAAGGGAAAGGCGAAGGGGAGCAGCGGGTCGGAGATCAGGTCGTTCATGGCGCGCGCTCCATCGCGGCCAATGCGCGGCGGCGGCTGGCCAGCAGCCCGTGTTTCGGCGCAAACACGAAAGCTGCAAGAAAGATCAGCGTCTGGGTCACGACGATGATGCCGCCGGTCGCGCCATCGAGGTAGTAGCTCGCCCATGCGCCGAAGAACGAGCTGCCGGCGCCGATCGCCACGCTGAGCGCGATCAGGCGCGAGAAACGGTCGGTTAGAAGGTAGGCCGTTGCGCCCGGCGTCACCACCATGGCGATGACCAGGAATGCGCCCACGGTTTGCAGCGCCGCCACGGTGGAGGCCGCCAGCAGCGCAAAGAACAGCACCTTCAGCGCGTCGGCCTTGAGGCCGATGGCACGGGCATGGTTCTCGTCGAAGAACACGACGACGAGGTCCCGCCATTTTGCCAGCAGGATCAGCAGTGACACGCCGCCGATGATGGCCAGTTGCAATGTGTCTGCTGGCGCGATGGCGAGGATGTTGCCGAGCGCGATGGTCTGGATGTTGACCGAGGTCGGCGACAGCGAGACCATGAACAGGCCAAGGCCGAAGAAAGAGGTGAAGATCAGACCGATGATCGCATCTTCCTTCAACCGGGTTCGGCGGTTGAGGAACAGCATCGCCCCGGCTGCAAGCCCGCCGGGGAGAAACGCGCCAAGGGCGAACGGCAGGCCGAGCATGTAGGCGCCGGCAACGCCCGGCACGATCGAATGGGACAGGGCATCGCCGATCAGCGACCAGCCCTTGAGCATCAGGAAGGCGGAGAGAAAGGCGCAGACGGCCCCGGTGAGCGCGCTCACCCACATGGCGTTGACCATGTAGGTGTAGGCGAAGGGCTCCAAAAGCGCACTCATGGTTTTGAAGCGTTTCCAGGCGTTTCCGCCTGTTGTCCTCTTTCCGCTCCCGGCGCCTGGGCCGGCGTTTCGTTCGCGGGCAGGGCGGTGCGCATTTCGCCCCCATAGGTGACGAAGGGGCGCTCATCGTCGGTGTAGACGCTGACGGAACGGGAATCGGCGTCGTCGTGAAGGTCCGGTCCGGCGATGGTGAAGCGGCGCAGCACGCCGCCGAAGGCGCGTTCAAGGTTGGCGCGGGTGAAGACGGTCGAGGTCAGCCCCGCCGCCAGCACTGTGCGATTGATCAGCACGGCGCGATCGCAGAACTCCGGCACCGAGCCGAGATTGTGCGTTGAGACCAGCATCACCCGCCCCTCGTCGCGCAGCGCGCGCAGCAACGCCACGATCTGTTCCTCTGTCTTCACATCGACGCCGGTGAAAGGTTCGTCGAGCAGGATGACCTGGCCCTCTTGCGCCAGTGCGCGGGCAAGAAAGACGCGCTTCTTCTGGCCGCCGGACAATTCGCCGATCTGGCGGAGGCGGAAATCGGACAGGCCAACGCGGGCAAGCGCCTCGTCGACCATCCGGCGGTCACGGGCGGACGGCCGGCGCAGGAACCCCATGTGCCCGTAGCGCCCCATCATCACCACATCCTCGACAAGGACGGGGAAGTTCCAGTCGACCTCCTCCGATTGCGGCACATAGGCGACGAGATTCCTGCGCAGCGCCTCGCGCGCCGGCATGCCAAGGATTTCGACGCGGCCGGCGGCGAGCGGGGCGAAGCCCATGATCGCCTTGAACAGGGTCGACTTGCCGGCGCCATTGACGCCGACCAGCGCCGTGATCGTGCCGCGGGGAATCGCAAAGCTCGCCTCGGCAAGCGCGGTGTGGCCGTTGCGGTACGTGACCGTGACGTTGTCGATGGCGATGCCGTCCGGCAGCGCCATCGTGTCCACAAACTGCGCAGGCGCGGGCATGAGGTTCATTGCGCCAATCCATCGGCGATGCGCGTTGTCGTTTCGCGCATCAGGTCGAGGTATGTCGGCACCGGCCCGTCAGCCTCCGACAGGGAGTCGACAAACAGCACGCCGCCGTAACGCGCGCCGGTTTCGCGCGCCACCTGCTCTGCCGGTTTCGGCGAGACGGTGCTTTCACTGAACACGACGCCGATCGCGTTTTCGCGCACCATGTCGATGACCTTTCGCACCTGTTGCGGAGAACCTTGCGCATCGGCGTTGATCGGCCACAGGTAGAGTTCCTTCAGGCCGAAATCGCGGGCGAGATAGGAAAATGCGCCCTCGGATGTCACCAACCAGCGGCGCTCCTCGGGAACAGAGGCCAGTTTTTCGCGGATGGGTGCGGCCAGCGCGGCGATCTTCGCCTTGTAGGCTTCGGCGTTGGCGCGGTAGGCGCCGACGTTGGATGGATCGTGTTCGGCGAAGGCCTTCGCGATGTTGTCGACGTAAATCATCGCGTCGTTGGGCGACATCCAGGCATGGGGGTTCGGCTTGCCGGAATAGGGGCCTTGCGAGATCGAGATCGGCTCGATGCCGTCCGTTAACACTACGCCTGGCACGTCGCGCAGGTTGCGGAAGAATTTCTCGAACCAGAGTTCGAGGTTGAGCCCGTTCCACAGGATCAGGTCGGCGTCCTGCGCCTTGACGATGTCGCGCGGCGTCGGCTGGTAGTTGTGGATTTCCGCGCCCGGCTTGGTGATCGATTCGACGTCGGCGGCATCGCCAGCGACATTTCGCGCCATGTCAGCGATAACGGTGAAGGTGGTGACAACTTTCAGCCTATCGGCAGCCGAAGCCGCAGCCGGGAGAAGCGCGAGAAAGACGGTAGCGAATAGAGTTCCAATGAATGCGGGGCGGGGCATGGGCGTTTGGTGCTCTCAGCGGAAACACGGCCAGCCACAAGATGGAGCAGCCGGGAGCCGCTGTCAATGCAATTGCAAATTATTTGCAATAAAGAAAACGCATCTGTTGCCTTGCGATGCGCGCTTGGTCGAGCCGCCGGCGCCCCAAGCGTAATAATCCGATGCGGTGCGTGCAACGCAAGGCGCACTCACCTGCATTGCAAATGCTTCGCATCTGGCTATGGTCCGCCGCATGAAAACAACGCGGAAGACCACCGGCCTGGAACGGGCCCTGCGTGACGCAGGGGTGCGCATCACGCGGCCGCGCAAGGTGATCCTCGCCATCCTGGCCGAGACCGACGACCATCCGGACGCCATGGCAATCTTTCGCCGCGCCGTGCGCATCGACGATTCCATTTCGCTGTCGACGGTCTACCGCACCATGAAACTGCTGGAAGATCGCGGCGCGATCCAGCGTCACACCTTCGCCGGCGGGCCGGCGCGATTCGAGCAGGCGGAAGGCAGGCACCACGACCACCTGATCGATCTCGACACCGGCGAGGTGATCGAGTTCACGTCGTCGCGCATCGAGGAACTGCAGGAGGAGATCGCACGCCGGCTCGGCTACGAGATCGTGCACCACCGGCTTGAACTCTACGGGCGCAAGGCAGAGCGGCGATGAAAACGCGGCAAACGCTCGATGTTGTTTCCCTCCGACATACCCCCACCCCTTACCCCTCCCCTCAAGGGGGAGGGGAACCACATGCGTTGACTCCTGACATTGCGGCTGAGTCGTTCTCGCGCTCGAATGGTCGCCTCGGTCGAGTCTCGGGCTTCCCCTCCCCCTTGAGGGGAGCTAGGGCATATACACATCTTGGGTGCGGCGGATTGACTCGGTTGTTCCGGGTCGGATTCCTGGTTTGCGTATAGTATGCTCTTGTTCGGTGACGTTTCGATATTGGGAGTGTCACCGATGCGGTCATGCCAGGAGTGGTCATTGGGCAGGTTTGGGGATCGCCGCCTCGATAAAGGGGGGCGCGGCTGGTCCAGCGCATGGTGCTGCGTGAAACGGTTTGTCTTCGCCAGCTTGCCGGCGGGAAGCATTGCGAGGAGATCGGGTTCGGGCGCTTTCTTGCCAATGACGCCGTGACAGTTGAGCGGATCGTTGCGGGTTGGAGCGATCGGACCCGCGCTGCGGTGGATGGGCGGCACATCCTTGCGCTGCAGGACACCAGCGAGATCAGGTTTCCGACGACGCCGGACAATCGACGCGACCTTGGGAAGGTCAAGAAGGGCATGTGTTGGGGCTTGCTGCTGCACCCCATGCTTGCGCTCGACGCCGAGCACGGTTCGTGCCTTGGCCTTGTGAGCGGGCAGGTGTGGACGCGCGAGGACGAGGAACTGGCGCCGCACGCCGACCGGCCATTGAGCGAGAAGGAATCGCGCCGCTGGGTTGAGACGGCCGAAGCGGCCAAGCCGGTGCTGGCGCGCGCCAGCATGGTCACTTTCATCGCCGATCGCGAGAGCGACATGTACATGATGTGGGCGCGTGTGCCGGGCGACGGCTTCCACCTGCTGTCACGCGTCATGAACGATCGCGCGCTCAACCCCGGCGGCACGCTGCGCCGCGCCGCGCGGGATGCGGCGATCCGCGACATGCGGACGATCGAACTGCGCGAACGGGCCGACCGCCCGGCGCGCCGGGCCGAACTGTGCCTGCGCTTCGGGCAAGCCACGATCAAGCGGCCGAAAAACCTGCGCGAGGACGGCTTGCCCGAAGGCGTGACGCTGCACTGGGTCGACATTGCCGAGAGGGCTGCACCGCAAGGGGCGGAGCCGTTGCATTGGTTGCTCCTGACCACACATGCGGTGGGCGGCATCGACCAGGCCTGGCAAATCGTCGGCTGGTACAAACAGCGTTGGGTCATCGAACAATTCTTCCGGACAATGAAGACCCAGGGCCTGAAGATCGAAGACAGCCAGGTGCAATCGGCCGCGCGCCTCGAGAAGCTTGTCGCCATCGCCGCCAAGGCCGCCGTCATCGTCATCCAGCTCGTACAGGCCCGCACCGGAAACGACGATCAACCGGCGGGCATCGTCTTCACGCCGCATGAGATCGACACGCTCGCGGCGCTCGAAACCCGCTTCAAGGGCAGAACACGATTGCAAACCAACCCGAACCGAAAGAACTCGCTCGCCTGGGCCGCATGGATCGTCGCCAGACTTGGCGGCTGGAATGGATACGCTTCTTCAAGACCACCCGGCCCGATTACCTTCCACAACGGTATCGCATACCTCAGGGCTTGCGCCGACGGATGGGCTTTGCGAGATGTGTATATGCCATAGTTGAGGGGAGGGGTAAGGGGTGGGGGTAAAGATCAGGCAAGTGCCTTCGTGAAGATCCCTCCCGCATCAATGGCGCGCCGTGATCGGCGATCCGGGCCCGGATCGGCTCGGCAATGAGGCAGGCGGTCGTTACTGCCTCGGTGACACTGGCGCTTGGCGCCGCCGGCGCCATCCTCATGCATGCGGCAGGCGCGCCGGCGCCCTTCCTCACTGGTCCGGCGATCGCCGTCACCGTCGCCGGCCTTGCCGGCGTGAAGACCGGTGTGCCAGACCTGTTGCGCAACGCCTGTTTCATCGTCATCGGCCTGTCGATGGGGCAGGGGGTGACGCCGCAGGTGCTGGAGCAGGCGGCGGCCTGGCCGCTCAGCTTCGCCTGCCTTGCCGTGATGATCGTGGCGATCATGGCCGCATGCGCCTTTCTGTTGCGCCGTGTCTGGGCTTACGATCGGCGCACCGCGATCCTGTCTTCAACGCCCGGACACCTCAGCTATGTGCTCGGGCTGTCTGCGGATTCGAATGCCGACGTGCGCACCGTGGCGCTGGTGCAGAGCATCCGCGTTCTCGCCCTGACGCTGGCGACGCCGCCGATCGTGCTGCTGGCCGGCGAGGTTTCAGCGCATGTGGGCGCGCCGCCGCCGCTGCTGTCGGCATGGGAGATCGCGGCGCTCACCGCGCTTTCGGGCGGTGTCGGCTGGCTGTTCATCCGCCTGCGCATTCCGGCCGCATTCCTGATGGCCGGCATGGTCGTTTCCACACTGACCCACGTTACCGGCCTGACCGCCGGCGTCGTGCCGCAGCAGATCGCCATCCCGGCTTTCGTGGCTATGGGATCACTGATCGGCACACGGTTTTCGGGCGTCACGACCGCGGAACTTTGCAAGGCGGCCGGCGCCGGAGCCGCGATTACATTCGTCGGCGCGGCTTTCGCCGTGCTTGGCGCAGTCGCAGTGGCGTGGCTGACCGGACTGCCTTTGCAGGTGCTGCTGATCGCCTTTGCCCCGGGTGGGGTGGAAACCATGGCGGCGATGGCGGTGACGCTGAACGCCGATCCGACCTTTGTCGCTGCGCATCATGTGGCGCGGCTGTTCCTGCTGTCGTTCCTCGCGCCGCTGGCGCTCGGCCGCAAGCGCTGACCCGGCGGGTGATTGCGCCACCGGCTTTGCATCGGATGGACAAGGCTGTCGCTTCAAGTTGCCCCCCACCCTTATCCTCCCCAGAAGCTACGGCATTCACACATCCGTGGGGCGAAGGCGCCCGTGGAACGGGGAGTTTCCCTCCCCCTTGTGGGTAGGGTCCGGCC
>CALMYO010000151.1 GCA_937873685.1 uncultured Paracoccaceae bacterium | reverse complement strand
CGGCATGATCGATCCGATGTGGGATCTCGGCGATGTTTCGGTGGAGGGCGGATTCAACGAGTCGCAGGACGAGGAGATACTGCGCGCGTATTTCGGCGGCGAGGCCCCCGCGCCGCAACGCGGGCGCATGGTGATCTACAAGGCGATGTGCGATCTGCTTTGGACGCTGTGGGGCCTGATCCAGCTTGCCAACAACAACCCGGCCGACGATTTTCGTGCCTATGCCGACAACCGCTTCGCGCGCTGCAAGGCATTGATGGCGACGCCGGAATTCGGACGGTATTTGCAGGCAGTTGCCGGTTGACGATGTCAGCCGCCGCGCGCCAGCAGCGCCTCGGCTTCTTCCAGCGACGGCATCGCAGGGGCCGTGCCCGGCCGGGTGACGGATATGCCGGCAACCGCGCAGCCGAAGCGGGCAGCTTGCGGCGGCGTCATGCCGCGCGCCAGACCGACCGCAAAGCCGCCATTGAAGGCGTCGCCGGCGCCCGTGGTATCGACCACCTTGCCTATCCTGAAGGCTGGCACATGCTGCGAGAGGCCACGGCCATGCAGCAGCACGCCATTTTCGCCAAGCGTGATCACCGCCATGCCGGCGCCGCGCACCAGCAGAGCCTCGGCGGCCGCGCGGGCAGTGTCGAGCGATTTAACTGCGATACCCGTCAGCGCCTCGGCCTCGCTTTCGTTCGGCGTGGCATAGTCGCTCAAGCCCAGCATCGCATCAGGGATGTCGGCGCCCGGCGCCGGGTTCAGGATCGTGGTGACGCCGGCGGGGCGGGCGATCTCAAGGCCGCCGCCGGCGGCGTCGATCGGTTGCTCCAACGGCGTCATGAAAATCGATGCCGAGCCGATCAGGTCGGCGCGGGCGTCGAGATCGGCCGGCGTGATCAGGCGTGCAGCCCCGGGCGACACTATGATGGCGTTGTTGCCGGTGTTCTCCTCGATGAAGATATAGGCTGCGCCGGTATAACTCTCAGGCGTTTCGGTGACGGAGGGAGTCACGCCCGCCTTTTGCCAGGTCGACATCGCCATGGCGGCAAAATCGTCACGGCCGAGCCGCGTGATGAAATGCACCGGCGCGCCGAGCCGCGCTGCGGCGACCGACTGGTTCGATCCCTTGCCGCCGGGGCCCAGCTTGAAATCGACGCCGAGCAGGGTTTCGCCCATCTTCGGCTGGCGGGCGGCGCGGTAGGCGGTGTCGGCGACGAATACGCCGAGAATGACGATCGGCTTCATGTGCGGGCGCTCCGGAATGTCGGTCGGTTTCAAACGTCCGGCGGAATGACGCCCTTGCGGAAGGCGAAGCAACCGTAGAACCGGCGCTCATGGGTCTGGATCACGCAATAGGACTTCTTTGCGCGTTCGTAGAAGGCGTAACGCTCCACGCCGATCAGCGGCCAGGACTTGCCTTCCGCCGCATCGACCTCGGCCTGCACCTCGGTGTGGATCGGCAGGATTTCGTCAGGCTTGCCGACAACCTCCATGCGCGCTGCCGCATCGTCGACGAAGGAATCGAGTGGATAGACCGACAGCACAGCGCGCACCACCTCCGGCACTGAGGCGCCGATGCGCAGTAGCTTGCCGTATGCGGTCTCACGGGCGACCGAATCGGCCGGGAAATTGGTGTCGCAGATGATCAGGTCGTCGCCATGGCCCATGGCGCGCAATGCGCCAAGAACCTCGGCGTTCAGGATGGGATCGATTCCTTTAAGCATGTCATCATCCTTGCTTGTCGCCGGTCGGGGCCGGCTTCGTTCAGATTGGTTAAAGACGCTTGCCACTGGGTGCGTCGAAGACGTGGGTGTTGGTCAACCTCGGCTTAAGGCGAATGGTGTCGCCGGCGCGAAACGCATGGCGCTCGCGAAACAATGCGGTCAATTCAGTCGCTCCGGCGCGCAGCACCAAAAGGGTCTCCGATCCTGTTGGCTCCACCACCGCGATGCGCGCCTCAAATCCGTCTTCCGCCATTTCGAGATGTTCCGGACGAACACCATAGACGATTTTCGCGCCCGGCGTCACCGACGCGTCACCGGGCAGGGGAAGGCGCATGTCGCCAATCAGCGCCTGCCCGTCGCCCGTCGCTTCGCCGGTAAGCAGGTTCATCGACGGCGAACCGATGAAGCCGGCGACAAAGGCGTTGACCGGCCTGTCGAACAATTCCAGCGGCGCGCCTATCTGTTCGATATGGCCGCCCTGCATGACGACGATCTTGTCGGCCATGGTCATCGCCTCGATCTGGTCGTGTGTGACGTAGATCGTCGTGGTCTTCAGGCGCTGGTGCAATTCCTTGATCTCTGTACGCATCTGCACGCGCAGTTTGGCATCGAGGTTCGACAGCGGTTCGTCGAACAGGAACACCTGCGGATCGCGCACGATGGCGCGACCCATGGCGACGCGCTGGCGCTGTCCGCCGGAAAGCTGGCGCGGGTAGCGGTCGAGGTAGGGTATCAGGCCGAGGATTTCCGCCGCTTGCCGCACACGCTGTTCGATCTCGGCTTTCGGCGCTCCGCGCAGTTTCAGCGCAAAACCCATGTTGTTGCGCACCGTCTTGTGCGGATAGAGCGCATAGTTCTGGAACACCATGGCGATGTCGCGCTCGGACGGCGCGAGATGGTTGACCACCCGCTCGCCGATGGAAATCCGGCCGCCGGTGATGCTTTCCAGACCGGCGATCATGCGCAGAAGCGTCGACTTCCCACAGCCGGAAGGGCCGACGAGCACCACGAACTCGCCATCGGCAATGTCGATGTCGACGCCGTGAAGCACCTCGACATCGCCGTAGGATTTGCGCGCTTCGGCGATTGCGACCTTCGCCATTCCCCCTCCCGGCCTTGGTATGCTGGGCGCAAGAGTTACCGGACAGACGATCAGCTGTCCATGCGTTCGCGCGCGCTTTCGCCGTTGATTTTGTTGACTCCCTTTGCGCTTGGTCCATACTGCCTTGCCGGCTCCGGGTTCGCATGTCGGGCCGGCAGTCATTTGTGCGCCTTAAAGCGCAAGGGTGGAATTACCGTTCGCCGGCTGCAAGCTTGTGCGGCAGCCGGGTCATTTCCCAGGGAGGAGACCTGCATGAGAATGGAAATCTACAACCGGTTGATGGCGGTCCATGCCAGCCGCCGCTGCGTCTTGAAGGGCGCGGCCTCGCTTGGCGCGATTGCAGCGACGTCTGGCGCGCTGTCGCCTTTCGCCTATGCGCAAGGCGACGTGCGTCGCGAAATCCTGCAAATTCCTGGCGTTGGCAAGGGATCGCCGACGGATGCGGACTGGCAAAAGGTTGGCGAGCTTTGCCTTGCCGCAACGAAGGCCAATGTCGCTGAAGGCGAGTTCGCGGGTGTCGAACTTACCTTCATGGGCCTGAACAACCAGAACCTGCACAACTTCCTTTTCCGCGGCTTCCTGAAGCCGTGGGAGGCCTATACCGGCGCCAAGATCAACTGGATCGACCTCGCCCAGGCCGACTACAATGCGCGTCTGCAACAGTCGATCGCGACCGGTACTGTCGATTTCGACATCGTCGAAATGGGGGCGCCGTTCGAGGGCGACACGGCGGGCCGCGGCCTGCTGGACGAGATGCCCGGGTGGGTGTCGGAGCAGATCGACGAGAACGATCTCGTGGGCTACCTGCAGCCGCCTGTGGGAACCTGGGGCGGCAAGAAGTACCGCGTCACCATCGACGGCGACTGCCATACCTTCGCCTATCGCAAAGACTATTTCGGCGAGGGCGCGATCGGCGGGACCGAGGTGCCGAAGACCTGGCAACAGGTCAATACCGTGTCCAAGGCCCTTGTTGGCCAGACCGACCCGCTGACCGGCCTGCCTGCGCATGGCTACCTTGACCCGCTCAAGGGTTGGGGCGGCTTCGGGTTCTACTTCATCGCGAACCGGGCCACGGCCTATGTCAAGCATCCCGACGATCCGGCGTGGCTGTTCGACCCCGACACCATGAAGCCACGCGTCAACAACCCTGGCTGGGTGCAGGCGATTCAGGATGTGATGGACCTGATCAAGACCGAGGGCGCTTACCCCGCCGACCAGATCAACGCCGATCCCGGCACCACGGCGTTCAGCCAGTTCCTTGCCGGCACCGGCTCCATGCTGATGTGGTGGGGCGACGTGGGATCCTCGGCGCGCACCTCCGATACTTCAGTGGTGGGCGACGTGGTGGGCTTCGGGATCAACCCCGGCTCGGAGCGGCGCTACAATGCCGCCGCTGGCGCTTGGGAGGACACCGCCAACGAAGCGCCGCTGATGGCCTATATCGGCTGGGGCGTCTACGTCACCTCTCGCGTCTCGGGTGACGAAAAGAAGCGCAAGGCGGCATGGAGCGCTGCGGCGCATCTTGGCGGCAAGGATCTGTCACTCTGGACCGCGGCCTATCCGTCGGGCTTCCAGCCCTACCGCAACTCGCACTTCCAGTTCGAGGAGTGGGAAGCGGCCGGCTACGACCGCGCCTTCGCCGAAGACTACCTGGGCTCGAACGCAGACAGCTACAACCACCCCAACGCCGCGATCGAGCCGCGAATTCCCGGGATCTTCCAGTATTATTCGGTTGCCGAGGACGAGTTGGCGAAGGGCTTTGCCGGCCAGTACGCAAGCGCCCAGGAAACGGCCGACGCCATCGCCGCGGCCTGGGAAAAGATCACCGACCAGATCGGCCGCGACAACCAGGTCAAGCTCTACAAGGCAAGCCTCGGGATGTGATGGCTGCACAAGCTGCAATATGAGATGCGCCCGGGGTTTTCTCCGGGCGCTTTGTTTGAATAGCTGAATCGTCAACTGTCCTGCGTCCGCTCCGCTGGCCGGCGCTTTCCAGTGTCATGTAGCGGACGCGGATCCTTTTTCGTATTCGGCGCACATGGATTGTTCGCGATCACACTTCTCGGCTCGATTGCGGACGAAGCCGGAGCATTTCCGCAGGATATTCAGGAGTATAGATCGCATTGCGGATGATCGGTGCGGGTATTGCGGGGCAGTTCGATTTCGGCGGGCGCCGGGCGGAAGGGTTACTTCGTTTGGCGCTGGCGGAGGGCATGGGCCTGATATCCAACCTTCTCTTGTGGATGCCGCTCTCATTTGCAAGGAATTTCTGAACCTTAGACATGTGATCGAGTGCAGACTCTTGTCAGGCCTGCCCCCTCGTTTCCCTTGTGACTTCAGCATCACAAGCTTGGCGCATTGCGACGCCGTTGGGGAGAGAGCGGCATCCACCCCATCTCTGGTCCAAGTCATTGTTTTTCAATGGAACAAGAAGCAGCCACTCCGCAGTATCGGAGAAGAAGATGACGTTTCCGATTCCTGAAATACTTATTATCGCGAAAGTGCGCGCTTTAACGTCGAGGCGCAGGAAAACCCGGTCAGTGCCGCCGCATCCGTCGCGGACATCCCTTGCTGGAAGATGAGCTCCCGAGCCCGCGCCAACCGGATCTGCTGATAGCATTTTCCAGGAGAAAGACCAAGTTCGGCGTCAAAAAGGCGCGCCATCGTGCGCAGGGTCAAACCGGCATCACGCGCCAGATCGGGCAAGTTTCGCGGTGCGTCGATCGAGGTAGCCATGAGGTCAAGCACTTTGCGAACCCGCGGGTTGGGATGCGACGGCAACCCGCCAAAGCTGTCCTCCTGTTCGCCCGCGATGCGCGGCGCATTCAGGAACATCGCCGCAGCATCAAAGCGTGCCGAGACGCCGAAACGGAAGGCAATCTCTTGCAACGCCAGTTCCATCGCGCCCGCGGCGCTGCCACAGGTCAGCCATTTGCCGTCCGTGGCGAAGGGCGCACTCAAGGCTTTTACCTTGGGAAATGCCTCGGCGAACTCGTCCAGCAATTGCCAGTGCAGCGTGGCTTGCCGGTCGTCCAGATACCCCGCCTGCGCCAGCATCCACGGCCCGGTGTCTGCAGCGATAACACAGTGCGCCTTGCGCGTCAGGGCCAGGGCGCGGCGGGTTTGGCGCTGCCCTGCATCGTGGCGAAACCGGTCGCCACCGACCAGGATCAGAAGGTCGCAGGCACGCGCCTGCACCATCGGGCAATCGGGTGCCAGCAACAGCCCGCCAGAGGAGCGGACGGGACCATCGTGAGGGGTCAGGACAGTCCAGGTGATGGCCGCGCCATGTCCGTCTCGCACAACGCGAAAAGGCTCCAAGAGGCAGGCAAGGACCATGTTCGAAAATGCCTCGAACAGCAGGAGGTTGATCCGCAGACCTTGATCGGCATTTGGCAGAATCGGCAACATGATTGGCAGTATCGGTAACACTGCGCCGGTCTGCCATGGCTAATCTTTCGGCATGACCTTTCGGAGAGACGCCATGACCGACCGCCCCTTGTCCCATATCCGTGTGCTGGATTTCGGCCATTACCTGGCCGGCCCGATGGTCGGCATGATGCTGGCCGATCTGGGGGCCGAAGTGATCCGCATCGACCCGCCGGGCGGGCCGCGCTGGCATGATCCGGCGTTCGACATGCTGTCGCGGGGCAAGCGGTCGCTGGTGCTGGACCTGAAAACCGAAGCCGGCCGCAAGACCGCGCTGGACTTGGTCGCCCGCGCCGATGTGGCGATCGACAACTTCCGCCCCGGCGTCATGGCGCGGCTGGGCCTTGGCCCTGTCGATCTGCGCGCGGCGAACCCCGGCATTGTGTCGCTGTCGCTGCCCGGTTTTGCCTCGACCGACCCCGAACTCGCCCCGCTTGCCGCATGGGAGGCGGTGATCGCCGCGCGCACCGGGCAATTCACCGATATGGGGTTGAACCGACAGTTGATGGGGATCAACCCGTCCTTCACACCGCTTGGGCTGGCCTCGGCCTATGGCGCGGCCTTCGGCGCTATGGCGGTGCTGTTTGCGCTTGGTGCACGCGACCGGATGGGGGGCGAGCATATCGAGGTGCCGCTGGCTTCGGCCTTGTTCGAGGGGCTGGTCTACAACTGCGAACAGATCGAGGAGTATCCCGCCCGCTACAAATCCCCGCGCGAGGTGGAACTGGACCGTCGCCGCGCCGCAGGCCTGCCGCTGGACCTGAGCTATGCCGATCTGAGCGCCTTCCTTGACCCATTCTATCGCACCTACACCTGCGCGGATGGGCGGGGATTCTATGTCGTGTCCTGTTCGATCAAGACCCACCCGCGCCGGGTGCTGAATGTGCTGGGTCTGGACGATTTGGCCGCAACGCTGCCCGATTTCGACGCCTATCTGGACCAGAAAGACTGGCCCGATGAATGGGCGATGCGGAACTATCCGGTCGGGGACCGTGACCGCAAGCGCGTGTCCGATGCGATGCAGGCGGCTTTTCTGACCCGTCCTTCGACCGAGTGGGAGGCGATCTTCGGCGCGGCCAAGGCCCCGGCCAGTGCGCAGCGCAGCACGCGCGAATGGCTGGCCGATCCGCACGCGCTGGCCTCGGGGCTGGTGCTGGAGGTGGACGACCCGCGCCACGGCAAGATGCGCCAGATGGGCAACCTGGCCTGGCTCGAGGGCGATGCGGGCGCGATGGACAAGAGCCCCGGCCCGACACCTGATGAGTTCCGCGCTGATCTCACCGCACTCCTGGCCGAGGCACCGCGCGCCGCACCGTCGGGTGGCGAAAGCGGCGGCTGGCTGGACGGGCTGCGGGTCGTTGACCTGACCAATGTCATCGCCGGGCCGACGATCGGCGCCACGCTGGCACGCTTCGGCGCCAAGGTGACTTCGGTGCAGCCGGTCAGCCCCTCGGTCGATCCGTGGAACGCCATCGTCTTTGGCCTGCACGCCCATCGCGGCAAGGACAGCGTGCTGCTGGACCTTGGCTCTGATGCCGGTCGCGCAGCGCTGGAGCGGCTGATTGCGTGGGCCGATGTCGTGACGATGAACGGCACGGATGAACAACGCGGCGCACTTGGTCTGTCGCCCGACCGTCTGGCCGCGCTGAACCCGCGCGCGATCCTTGTCCAGCTTGACGCCTGGGGCGGGCCGATGCGCGGGCCGAAGTCGGATCACCTCGGCTATGACGATACCGCACAGGCGGCAACCGGGGTGATGGTGCGCTTTGGTGGCGGGCCGGAGACGCCAGAGGAGCACGCCCATTTCGGCACCATCGACGCGCTGACCGGCTATGCCGCCTGCGCGGCGCTTGGCGCGGCGCTGGAACGGCGGCGGCGGACGGGCAAGGGTGGCGTGGCGCGGGCGGCCTTGGCCGGGTGCGGCGCGATGATCCAGGCGCAGTTCATGTATGACTACGACGGGCGGGCACCGTTTGACGAACCGGCCGGTCGGCAGGCGCGTGGTTGGGGGCCGTTCTATCACTGCTACCGCGCCGCCGACGGCTGGATGTTCTTCGCCGCGCCCACCGAACGCGGCGCGGCGCTCGCGCGTGTGCCGGAACTGGCCGATCTGGCGGATGCGGGCCAGGACGGGCTGGCCGAAGCGTTGGCCGCCCGTTTCACGCGGCACCCGGTCGCGCATTGGCAGGCACGCTTTTCCGAAGGAGCCTCCAGCGTGGTGCCTCTGGGGTCGCTGTCGGGCA
>CALMYO010000150.1 GCA_937873685.1 uncultured Paracoccaceae bacterium | reverse complement strand
CGCCATCCGCGCCACGCAGGGCAAGGGCGTAATGCCGGATGGCACGAGCCGTTTCTCCTACAAGGGGAAGCCTGTCTTCCACTATATGGGCTGTTCGACCTTCTCCAACCACACCGTGCTGCCTGAAATCGCGGTCGCGAAGATCGATCCCGCCGCACCATTCGACACCGCCTGCTACATCGGCTGCGGCGTCACCACCGGCGTCGGCGCGGTGATCAACACCGCCAAGGTGACGCAGGGCGCAACCGCCGCCGTGTTCGGCCTCGGCGGCATCGGCCTTAACGTCATCCAGGGGCTGAAGCTCGCCGGCGCCGACATGATCATCGGCGTCGACATCAACGACACGAAGGAAGAATGGGGCCGCAAGTTCGGCATGACCCATTTCATCAACCCGACGAAGGTCGGCGACGTGGTCGGCGAGATCGTCAACATGACCAAGCGCGGGGCCGACCAGATCGGCGGCGCGGACTACACCTTCGATTGCACCGGCAATGTGAAAGTGATGCGCCAGGCGCTGGAATGCGCTCATCGCGGCTGGGGCGAATCGATCATCATCGGTGTCGCCGGCGCTGGCCAGGAGATTTCCACCCGCCCGTTCCAGCTTGTCACCGGCCGCGTCTGGAAGGGCACCGCCTTCGGCGGCGCGCGCGGCCGCACCGATGTTCCAAGGATCGTCGACTGGTACATGAACGGCAAGATCGCCATCGATCCGATGATCACGCACCGGCTGTCGCTCGACGAGATCAACAAGGGTTTCGACCTGATGCATGCGGGCGAAAGCATCAGGGCGGTGGTGGTGTATTGAGGCAAACGCCGCCATTCCGTATCGACATCCGGCGCATGGACGAATTCGACGCCCATGCGCTGCACGATCTCCTGAAGCTTCGGGTCGATGTGTTTGTTGTCGAACAGGAATGTCCCTACCCCGAGATCGACGGTCGCGATCCGGATGCGCTGCATCTGCGTTTGCTGCACGGCGAAGAGTTGCTTGCCTGCGCACGACTGTTTGCGCCGGCGGCGCCCGGAGCTCACGCGCGGATCGGCCGGATTGCCGTATCACCGGCGCATCGCGGTCACCGGCTTGGCGAAGCGGTGACGCGGGAGGCAGTTGCGGCATGCGAGGCCCGTTTCCCCGAATGCTGCATTGCGCTTTCCGCCCAAAGCCATCTTGTCGATTTCTATGAGGGATTCGGCTTCATGATTGCTTCGCAAGAGTATCTCGAAGACGGCATTCCGCATGTCGAAATGCTCCGGCCTGGCCTGCGAGTTCCGGAGACGACCGGCCCGTGACCACCCTCTTCGTTGACGCCGACGCCTGCCCGGTCAAACCCGAAATCCTGAAGGTCGCCGAGCGGCATGGATTGACGGTGGTCCTTGTCGCCAATTCCGGAATGCGCCCTTCGCGCGATCCGATGGTGCGCCATGTCGTGGTGTCCGGCGCCTTCGACGCCGCCGACAACTGGATCGTGGAGAACGCGCAATCCGGCGACATCGCGGTAACCGCAGATGTGCCGCTCGCCGCACGGCTGGTGGAGCAGGGCGTTCACGCGCTTTCGCCCGCCGGGCGGGTGTTCGACGCCACCACCATCGGCATGGCGCTCGCCATGCGCAACCTGAAGCAGGATCTGCGCGAGGCCGGCGAAATCCGCGGATTCAATCCGGCATTTTCCGCCCGTGACCGGTCGGAATTCCTGCAAGCGCTGGATCGCCTGGTGCGGCGCGCAGCGAACAGTGCGTCGTGAGCCTTTCACCAGATTTACCGCAATTCTGCCAATGTCTTGACACACGTATTGCAGGATATCTCCCGTTTCCGGGTTGACCACCTCGTCGGCATCCGGCTATATCACCGATGCAGAAATCTGGAAATTCCGCATTGTGGCAACGTCTTTGTCCGGCTCACTGGCCGGTCGAAAAACTTGCTTGGTGAAATGCGGAGTTAATCTTGCATGATGTGAGGAATTTGGACGATGGACACGCCTGGCAACGACATTTACTCCGGAACCCGTGACATGGATACGCTCGGAGGTCGCATATCGCGCGCCCGCGAGGCAGCCGGCATGTCGTCAGCGCAGTTTGCCCGGCGGCTCGGCGTCAAATCGGCGACACTGCATGCGTGGGAATGCGATCGTTCCGAGCCACGCGCCAACCGTCTGACCATGATTGCCGGCATGCTCGGAGTTTCTTTGTCATGGTTGCTTTACGGCGCAGGCGTTGCGCCGGTAGACGACAGCGAAAACGGTTCCGGCTTTGCTTCCGCGCGTTCGCAACTGCAGAAACTGCGGCAGTTGCACGGCGAATACGGCGAAGCGATCGCGCGGCTGGAAGGCGAATTGCAGCGGTTGTCTCAGGCGGCGTGACGCCTCACGCCACCTTGGCCAGCAGCGGCTCCAGTTCCGGATGCAGATGCGGCGATTCCTGCTTGAGATAACGCAGCAGCGCCTTTTCGTTTTCGTGCAGAACGCCGTCGCGGCCAATACGTCCGGCAAGCCAGCGTGCTTCCTCATCGCTCACCTGCTCGGTGATTCGGGATTCCTGCGCTGCCGCCGCGTTCTTGTCGGCATATGCCTGCTCGACGCCATTGCTGGAGCCGATGGCGTCCATGAAGTTCTTCAGCCCTCCGGCAAACATGCGCGTACAAAACCCGCCGACGCTGACCGAGGTATCGTCAAGCCAGCGGGCGCGGGCGAACGCCTCCTCGCGCGAGGGGGCGCGGTAGCCTGAGGTCGCCATCAGGTAGCAGGTGATCGCCTTGACGAAGAGTTCCGACCAGGACGGATGATTGGCGGCCTCAATGGTGCGATCGTTCAGATCGAACAGCACTTCTGCTTCGGCACGGCTGATCGTCATCCCGCCTTGCGACGAGAAGCCGTACAGCACGCGGCGCAGCATCTCCGTTTCCGCCTCGCCGATCGCGCCCGGCGTCAACTTGCGCCCGTTTGCCAGAGGCCCGGCGCCATCGATCACAGCCATGGCCACCTGTTTCAGCGCAAAAGCGGACAGGGTGTCCGGCGCCGACGCCGCCTTCTCGATCACCTTGACCAGCAGTTCCATTTCGGTGCGATTGTCGACCACGCCGTCGCGGGAGATGGCGCGCACCAGCCAGGCGGCGTTTTCTTCCGACACGTAGCCCTGCGGCGCTTCCTGGTTCACCAGATAGTCCGAAATCGCCTCGACGAAGAATTCCGACCATTCGGCGCATTTATCCTTGCAGCTCATGTCGGTGGCAAACAGCGCCTCGGCTTCGGCGCGGCTCACCACGCCGTCCTTGAACACATCGCGGCGCAGCATCAGCACGTCATCCGGCGTGATGCGGCCCTTCGACACCAGCCCCGCCACCGGCGCGCCGAGAATCAATTCGCCCATCGTATCGTCCCTTCCCGTTACCGCATTCGCGCATTCCTGTGCCGTTCTAGCACGGTCGATTTGAGGTTCTCTCAAGGGAGATGGTTAAGCGCGGGTTGCGCGCACCATCTTGAATGACCGGCCGCAAAGGCATAATCCCCGCACAAACGGGGACGCCACGCGTCATGCACGACATCGATCTCGACGCGCTGGAAGAAGCCTATGAGCACGCGCTGGCTCTGGAAAAGGCGGGAAAGTCCGAAAACGCCATCGATGCCTGGCGAACTGTGCTGGCGCTCGATCCGGACGATCGCGGCGGCGCCGCCATTCGGCTGGCCGCGCTCGGCGCGACAGACGCGC
Source organism: uncultured Paracoccaceae bacterium (assembly GCA_937873685.1). Lineage (GTDB taxonomy): Bacteria > Pseudomonadota > Alphaproteobacteria > Rhizobiales > Rhizobiaceae > CALMYO01. The sequence continues at coordinate 16,469 of CALMYO010000150.1, read as the reverse complement.
CCGCCAAGGCGCCGGACGCCTATGTCGCGACCCTGTTCGACCAGCATGCCGATGTGTTCGAGACCATCCTTGTCGACCAGCTTGGTTATGCGGTGCCAATGCAGGCCGAGGCAGCGCTGAAACGCGACGCGCCCGGGCCGTATGAATGCATGCTCGATCTCGGCTGCGGCACCGGGCTTTCCGGCGTGTGCTTCGGCGATTGTGCCGGACACGTTACCGGTGTCGATCTATCCGAAGAGATGATCGCGGCGACCGACGAAACCGAATGCTACCATGCGCTGTTCGTCGGCGAGGCAGTGCGCTTCATGCAGGAAGCGGACGAGCGTTGGGACCTCGTTTCGGCCACCGACGTGCTGCCCTATATCGGCGATCTCTCAGCGTTCTTTGAAGGCCTAAGCCGGGTTACCGAGCCGGGAGGCGTCGTCGCGCTGTCGTCGGAGACATTGCCGCCGGCGTTGATGGCCGGCCGCGATTACGCGGTGACGCCGCATCACCGGTTTGCCCATGCACAGGACTACCTGCGCCGGCTGCTGGCGACGGGCGGCTTCTCACCGTTCGTGTTCGAGGCGATCACGGTGCGCCGCGAACAGGATATGCCGATACCCGGCTGGCTGGTGTTGGCGAGAAAAGACCGATAGCCCCTTTCTCGACCGTTGCGGAATTGATACCATCGGCTTCATGCGCAACCGTCAGACGGGGGTGTGAGCGATGTCCGAAGAAGACAAGAAGCCGGCGCAAAAAACCCATGCGGTGAACGCAGGCGCCTTGCCGAACTTCTTTGCGTTCTTTTCCAGCGGTGTGTTCTTCATGATTGTCGGCGCGGCGATCCTCTATGTCGCCTACCAGACGCTCAGCACCACACACTCCTCCTTTTCGTTCATCCTCGTCGTGACCGGCGTGGCGATCCTGCTTTATGGCACCGGCACGCAGGGGGTCGGCGAGATTGAATCGCAAGCCGACCGGGCGAAGTACAAGGTGCAGATGGCCGGCGGCGCGGGCGTTCTCACCTTCCTGACTGCGTTCGGCATCGTTTGGAAATCCGACGATATCAAGCGCGCCTTCCAGATCGAGAAGCGCTATTTCGGCTTGGTGATGGAGCCCGATGTCAGCGACGGGCGCACCGTCGAATTGGACGACTTCGCAGCCGAGATCACCGTCAACGGCTTGCCCGCACCCTCCTATCGCAGCGGCAACCAGATCGTGGCGCATGTGCCCTATTTCGTGACCGGAGAAGAGCAACGTTTCCGCATCGTAGCGACTTTGCACTACATCGGCCGCGCGGAGGATCGCCCGCCCTATGTCGCCGTATACCGCCGCGAGGAATTCGAACTGCCGATCAAGCTCGACACCGGCGCGCGCAGGGAAATCGGTGTGCGCGACGGCTCCTACGATTTCCCGCGTTACGAAGAGGTGCGTCTGGTGAAGCTGGTGACCGACAACGACATTGCCAGCACGGCGGAACTGGTCGACAGGCGCGCAGTTGCCTCACAGCAGGCGCGCCCGCCGACGAGCAACCTGCCGCCGGTCAAGTTCGCGATCGAGTGACGGCCATGGTTCGCACCTTCGTTTCACTCGCTGCCCTGGCGCTGCTGTGCATGCTGCAGGCGGCAACTTCAGCCGAAGCGCAGTCGATCTCGCGCACCGGAACGGATGAATGCGCCGTGTTCCGCGATATCGTCGGGCGCGGCGAAGCCGTGTCGCCGAAGCAGATCGGCGATGTCGGCGCACTGATCGCCTGCCTCGTCCCGGGAATTCCGGCGGGGCGCGACGCCGCACAGGGAACGGCGAAGGATCCGCAAGCCGAAGCACGGTTCATCGCATTGACCGGCGTGCTGCGTTCTGCATTCGCGATTGCCCCGGAACGCGCGATCGCGGCTTTTCGCGATGTCGACTCGCTGGAGATCATCGACACGCTTGCCTTTGGTGCGCGCCACACCGATCGGGCGATCCGGCTCAATGCGACACTGATCCTCGGCAATGTGATCGACAACACCAACGTATGTGTCGCTATCGATCATCTCTACGACACGTCGGAGATGCAGCGGCCTGAGCGGCTGAACGGCCGCGCCAACCTGATCAGCGTCGTCTCGGTCGTCGCGCCATGGGCCTACAGCGAAAACTACGAGAATATCAGGCGTGTGAGCGATTTCCTTCGCAAGGAGATTCAAGGCGCAGACGATGTCGACAAGACACGCTCCCTGCTCGACAATCTCGATGAGCGGCTCGCGTACCAACAGGAGACGACACAGTTCAACCGGACGCAGGCGCTTCCTTCTGTGCTTGCCGATTGCCGCGAGTGGAAGCCGGTCTGGGCTGGCGACAGGCTGAGTTACGGCGCAACGCCGCCGGGCTGAACAGAATCGCCGTTTAGCGGCCGGGTTCCCGCACGGTCGAGAACCCCGCACATCATCTCCCGTTTGCCGCCATGGCCCGGGCGCTTCTCTACCGAAAACCCTGCGGCGAAGAGGTTGCGACGCACCCAGCCGGCGGCGGTATAGGTGGCAAACCGGCCGTCCGGCGCGGTGTGCGCCGCCACCTCGCGCATCAGTTCCGCTGACCACATGGCGGGATTGCGCGAGGGCGCAAAGCCGTCGAGATACCAGGCATCCGCCCTGCCCGGCCAGTTCGCGACACCAGCAAGCGCATCGTCGACGACCACGGTAAGCGTGGTCTGTGCGTCGAGCCGCCATGTCGCCGTGTCGCCCGGTTGCGGTGGCCAGTGCGCCAGCAGGGCTTCGCAAAGCACTGCGAGGTCCGGCCACGTGGCAATCGCGCGGCGGATGTCGTCGGCGCGCATCGGAAACGCCTCGAAGGACACAAAGTCCAGTTGCTGACCGGGCGCACGGACTTCGATCCACTGCCGCCAGGTTTCGAGAAAATTGAGACCGGAGCCAAACCCGAGTTCGCCGATCGTGAACCGCGAACGGTCCCGGAATCGCGCCGGCAGCCCGTTGCCGCCGAGAAAGACCTGGACGCATTCGGCGCGACCGTCGCGGCGGCTGAAGAAATGGTCGCCGAAATGTTCCGAAAAGGGCATATCGCCCTCAAGCCAGCTCAATTGCTGGCCTTGCCCGATCTCCGGCCCGGTATTGTCAGCATCGCTCATGACCGCTTCCTACCCCGCCCCGCCCGTTGCAGGCCAGCATTTCGACGTTGCGATTGTCGGCGCCGGCGTGGTCGGGCTCTGGTGCGCGCGCGAGGCGATGCGGGCCGGGCTGAAAGCAGTTGTGATCGAGCGCAACGAACCGGGCGCGGGCGCATCGGGCGGTGTGATCGGTGCGCTGATGCCGAACCGGCCGGTCGAGGCATCGGCGAAACAGGGTTTCCAGCTTGACGGCTTGCTGAGCCTGCCCGCCGCGGTCGCTGCACTCGAAGCAGAGACGGGCATAGCCTGCGGCTACCGGCGTTGCGGCCGGCTCGTGCCGCTCCGCGAGGAAGACACCCGCATCCGTCATGCCGCTTGGGCGACGGACGCCGAACGGCTGTGGCCAGCCCTGCCGGACGGCGAGCGCGCAAGCTGGGGCGTCAGTGACGATGCGCCGTTCGCGTCGCTGGTTGCGCCCGACGCCGCGCCGTTCGGCTTCAGCCATGACACGTTCAGCGCCCGTATCCGCCCACGCGCCTATGTCGCCGCCCTTGCCGCGTCGATCGCAGGTCACGTTGCGTTCATGCGTGCAACGGTATTAGAGGTGCAGGCCGATGGCCGAATCGATCTGGAGGGCGGAGGGACGGTAGTCGCCGGCCGCATCATCCTCGCCAACGGCTTCCTCAGCTTCGGGTTGGCCAATCGGTTTGGAGTTCCGGTCGACGGCGACGGCGTCAAGGGACAGTCAGCATTGCTGCGTCCGCGCACGCCCTTCGATCCGGCGACGCCGATCCTGTTTGACGGCTCGATCTATGTTATCGCCCATGACGACGGCATGGTCGCGGTCGGCTCGACCAGCGAGACCGCGTGGGAGGAGACGACCAGTACCGACGACCGGTTGAACATCGTGATCGGCAAGGCCCAGGCGCTGTGTCCTGCCCTGCTCGAGGCTGAAATCGTGGAGCGTTGGGCTGGCGTGCGCCCGCGCAGCGCCACGCGCTCGCCGCTGGTCGGCCCCCTTCCGGGTGCGGAACGCCTGATCCTGGCGACCGGCGGCTACAAGATCACGCTGGCGATTGCCCATATGATGGGAAAGGCAGCGGTCGAGTACGCGTCGGGTGGCGTACCAATGCTCCCTGCCGGCTTCGATCCGGCTACCTGCCTGAAACGCTGAGAAGTTTGGGATTATTGCAGGTCGATATCGAGGATCGACATCGACAGATCATACGACGTTTCGCCCTCGTCGGTGATCTTGGTAATGATACCGAGAAATTCCTCGCCGCAATAGAGTTCGCAGGAATCCTTGATGCGCGGACGCGCCTTGACCTGCAGCGCCTCGTTGCCGAAAGTTCGCTTGAAATAGGCTTCCAGCTTGCGCAATTCTTGGGGGTTCAAGGGCCCGTCTCCGATTACCATGCTTGTCGTGGCCGGCTTCTGCCATGCGACGGCGCGCGGTGTAAACCCCGCGCCGCAAAAACCCGACAGGGTCGTTTTCAGTTCCGCGACAGGATCTGGTCCATCGACCGCGCAGGTTCGGAGCATCCGGCTTCGCCGACAACGCGTGCCGGCACGCCGGCGACGGTGGAGTTTGCGGGAACCGGATTGAGCACTACGGACCCTGCCGCGATGCGCGAGCAGCAGCCGATCTCGATGTTTCCGAGCACCTTGGCGCCGGCGCCGATCAACACGCCCGAGCCGATCTTCGGATGCCGGTCGGCGCCCTCCTTGCCCGTGCCGCCAAGCGTCACCGAATGCAGGATCGAGACATTGTCGCCGATCGCCGCGGTTTCGCCGACGACAAGACCGGTGGCATGGTCGAGGAAGATGCCGCGGCCGAGACGCGCCGCCGGATGGATGTCGGTCTGGAACACCGCAGACGACCGGCTTTGCAAGTAGAGCGCGAAATCCTCGCGCCCGCGCTTCCACAGGAAATGCGCCAGACGGTGCGTCTGGATGGCGTGGAAGCCCTTGAAATACAGAATCGGGTCCAGGAACCGGTGCGCCGCCGGGTCGCGATCATAGACCGCCTGGATGTCGACGCGCAGAACGCTGCCCCATTCGTTATCCTGCGCGCGCAATTGCTCGAAGGTCTGGCGCAGCAGGGTCGCGCCGATGTCGGGATGATCGAGCCTCTCGGAAATGCGGTGGATGACCGCTTCTTCAAGCGATTCCTGGTTCAGGATCGTGGAATAGAGGAACGCCGCCATCACCGGATCGTTGGCGACCGCCTGTTCGGCCTCCATCCGCACCGTGCTCCAGATCGGATCGACCGGCTTGACGATGCCGGCGCGGTTGAATTCAGAAACGGGCATGGCGACCTCCCGGAAGCGTTGCGCTGGAGAGCCTATGTAGGCCAAGTTGGTTCGAAATCAAAGACGGGGGCCTGTCACGGATGCATGATCGATCAACGCCGCCGCCGGGCATCGTCTTCGAGTGCGATGACCACGTTCTGACCTTGCGCATGGACCGCCCGGCTTGCCGCAACGCGGTGAATGCGGCGATGTGGACATTCTTCGCCGACGCCTTGCCGCAGATCACGGCGGATGGCGCCGCCCGCTGCGTCGTGCTGACCGGCGGGGACGGCAATTTCTCCGCTGGCGCCGACATTGCGGAGTTCGACACGGTTCGCAAGGATGCCGCAACGGCGCGGCGATACGAGGCGTTGAACGTCGCAGCTTTTTCCGCCGTTGCCGCCCTGCCCTGCCCGACCATCGCGGCAATCGACGGCATCTGTTTCGGTGGCGCGTTCGGCCTCGCGGCGGCGTGCGACCTGAGGCTGGCAACCGGGCGCGCCCGTTTCGCAATTCCGGCCGCACGGCTCGGGCTGGCCTATCCCGCCGCTTCGGTTGCGGCAATCGTCGCCGCGACCGGACCGCAGCGCGCGGCGGAGTTGCTCTACGCCGCCCGCAGTTTCGATGGGCAGGCCATGCGCGACTGCGGCTTTCTTTGCGGCATCGTCGGCCATGAGGCGCTTGGCGCAGACGCGCTCGCCATGGCGCAGGCGATCGCCGCCAACGCCCCGCTCAGCGTCGCCGCATCGAAGGCGGCGATTCGTGCTGCGCAAACGAGTGCTGCAGCCGACCTGGAAAAGGCCGAAAGGCTCGGCGCAGCCACCTTCGACAGCGCCGACTACGCGGAAGGCCGCGCCGCGTTTCGCGAAAAGCGAACGCCGCAGTTCCGGGGCGAGTAGGCCGAAACGATGGTCACGCGGCCTCGGCGCAGACACGCTGCAGGAAGCCGATGATCGCGTCGGAAAACACATCGTTGCGGTCGCCCGCCACCATGTGGCCGGCATCGGTGACATCGACGAATTCGGCATGCGGGGCGAGCGCAAGGAATTCCTGCGCGTATTCAACCGGCACCAGTTCGGATTGCCCGCCACGCACCAGCAGCGTCGGCACGGTCAGGCCGCGCGCCGCCTCGGCAAGGTCGTCGGCCGCATGCTCCCAACCGGTGTTGATCGTGCGCGGCCCGTCGAGAAAGGCCGGATCCCAATGCCAGCGATAGCGCCCGTCGACCGTCGACAGGCGCAGGTTCTTCGCAAGCCCGTCGAGCGAACGCGGCCGCTTGCGGTGCGGCAGGTAGCGGGCGATGGCGTCGGCAGCCTCCTCAAGGCTGGCAAAGCCCTCATGCATGCGCTCGCCCATGAAACCCTGGATCTTGCGCACGCCCTCAGGGTCCATGCGCGGCGTGATGTCGACCAGCACCAGCGCCGTCATAGCGCCGGGCGACAAGCGGTCCGCGGCAAGCGAGGCAATGCCGCCGAGCGACGCGCCCACCACCGCCGGCAGCGCGCCGAACTGCGCGTGAATGTGTTCGCGCAGCGCCACCACATCACGCGCGTAATCCTCCCCGGCATAAGCCTTGCTGACGACCCATTCGCTTTCGCCATGGCCGCGCTGGTCCACGGCGATGGCCGTCATGCCGGCCTCGGCGAGGCGTTCGCCGGTCCGGTCCCAGGCATGCCGGGTCTGCCCGCCGCCATGCAGCAACAGCACCGGGCGATGGCCGCCGCCTGTCACGTCGGCAATCAGCGCATTGCCGTCTGCGCCGCGGAAGCGTTCGGTATACCGGTTCATACGCTGCCAGAGACCTCTTGCAGAAAGGCCAGCGTTGCGGCCTTGAACACCTTGTCGCCCACCGCCAGCATGTGATCGCGGCCGTGAATGTCGAGCGCCCTCCCGTTTGCGAGCGCTTTGGCCAGCACCTGCGGTGATCCGGCGATGTCGTCCTTCGTACCGACGGCGACCAGCGCCGGCTGGCGAATCGTCGCCGCCTGCTCGCGCGTGAGCAAGGGGCGCGATGAACGTATGCAGGCAGCTAGCGCCAAGCGGTCGCTCTTCGTCTGGTCGGCAAACAAGCGAAACGCCCGCCCGCGCGGATGGGTGACATCCTGAAGCGACGGCGCAAGCATGGCGTCTGCGATCGGATCCCAGTCGCCTACGCCATCGAGCATACCCGCACCAAGCCCGCCAAGCACCAGCGAACGCACCTTACCGGGCTGGCCCAGCGCCATGAAGGCGGCGATGCGCGCGCCCATCGAGTAGCCCATCACATGGGCGTTCTCGATTCCGAGATGGGTCAGTAGCGCCACCGCATCGGACGCCATGGCTTGCGGTGTGTAGAATTCGGGATCGTGCGGCTTGTCGCTTTCGCCGTGGCCGCGATTATCGATGGCAATGGCGCGGAAGCCGGCGCCCGTCAGCGTCGCAAACCAGCCCGGGCTGACCCAGTTGACCCGCGCCGAGGACGCAAAGCCGTGGATCATCAGAACCGGTTCTCCCTCGCCCTCGTCGAGATAGGCCAGTTTCAGGTTTTCATGGGAAAAGAACGGCATGGAATCCCTCGCGCCGGTTCCCTATCGCCAATCTCTCGCCATTCCAACCCCTTGGGCGACCGCCCGGACGGCGCCGAAGTGCAGAACGCTGTCGTCGGCGTTAATCATCGGCGCGGGACGGTTACACGCATGCAGGCTGTGTCACGGATTTCTGTGACGAATCGTTCCCCGTGCCGACTCATCGCCTGTCCCCGAACACCCGCGCAAAGATCGTATCGACATGCTTCGTGTGGTAGCCGAGATCGAACTTGTCGCGGATTTCGGCTTCCGGCAGGGCAGCGCGCACTTCGGCGTCGGCGAGAAGTTCCTCAAGGAAATCCTTACCCTGCTCCCAAACCTTCATGGCGTTGCGTTGCACCAGCCGGTAGGCGTCCTCCCTCGAAACGCCGGCCTGCGTCAGGGCAAGCAGCACGCGTTGCGAATGGATCAGGCCGCGGAAACGGTTCAGGTTGGCCAGCATGGCCTGCGGATAGACCAGCAGCTTGTCGACCACGCTGGTCAGCCGCGCCAGCGCGAAATCCAGCGTCACCGTCGCATCGGGGCCGATCATCCGCTCCACCGAGGAATGCGAGATGTCGCGCTCGTGCCACAGCGCGACGTTCTCCATTGCCGGCATCGCATAGGCGCGCACCATGCGCGCAAGGCCGGTGAGGTTTTCCGTCAGCACCGGGTTGCGCTTGTGCGGCATCGCCGAGGACCCCTTCTGGCCGGGCGCAAAATACTCCTCCGCTTCCAGTACCTCGGTGCGCTGCAGGTGGCGGATCTCGGTCGCCAGCCGCTCCACCGACGAGGCGATGACGCCGAGCGTGGCGAAGAACATCGCGTGGCGGTCGCGCGGGATCACCTGCGTCGACACCGGCTCGGGTTTCAGTCCGAGTTTTGCCGCCACATGCTCTTCCACCCGCGGGTCGATGTTGGCGAATGTGCCGACGGCGCCGGAAATGGCGCAGGTCGCGACCTCCTCGCGCGCGGCGACAAGACGCGCCCGGCAGCGGGCGAACTCGGCATGGGCCAGCGCCAGTTTGACGCCAAACGTGGTCGGCTCGGCATGGATGCCGTGCGAACGGCCGATCGTCACCGTGTCCTTGTGCTCGAAGGCGCGGCGCTTGAGGGCTGCAAGCAGCGCGTCAATGTCCGCGATCAGGATGTCGGCGGCGCGGGTCAGCTGGATGTTGAAGCAGGTGTCGAGCACATCCGACGAGGTCATTCCCTGATGAACGAAACGCGCGTCCGGGCCGACAATCTCGGCAAGGTGCGTGAGGAAGGCGATGACATCGTGCTTGGTCTCGCGCTCGATCTCGTCGATGCGCGCGACATCGAACGTCGCCGCGCCACCCTTCGCCCAGATCGTCTCGGCCGCCGATTTCGGGATCACGCCGAGCTCCGCCAGCGCGTCGCAAGCATGCGCCTCGATCTCGAACCAGATGCGAAACCGCGTCTGCGGAGACCAGATTTCGGCCATCTGCGGCCGCGAATAGCGGGGGATCATGGGCGGGCGTCCGTTCGGCAGGTGTTTGTTGTGCCGCGGCTATAGCCCCCTCACCGCGGTGACTCAACGCGTCGCCCGCGACAATGCCCAGGCAAATACCGGCAGTGCGACCAGACCGAACGGAAGGTAGGCGCGCAGGCCGAGCACGGCGAACTGGTAGACAGCCGAGGCGCTGGTAAAAATGAACTGCAGGAACCAGACGTAAGTGAACATCTCCTCGTGCCACTGCGCATAATAACCGCGGTAGACCAGCGCGAACAGCACCGCCGTTACCGCGACGGTGACGGTGGCCAGAAACAGCAGATGTGCGGCAAACCGGACGCTTGGCGTGCGGCCGGCGCTGGCGAACCGCGCCAGCCACAGCGCCGGCGCGAAGGCAAGAAACGCCCCGGCGGCGAAAAGCACAGCAACGCGCCAGATGCTGGCTTCGGTTTCCCACCCGCCCATAGACAGGCGAAACCAAGCGGTGGAGAGGCCGAAGCTCGCCCAGGCAAGCCCGCCAACCAGCATTTCAGGTCCCGAGGGTCGGGACCGGCGCGCACGTTCAAGACCATGTCGCAAAAAGCCGGTCAATCTTTGCGACCGTTCCAGCACGGTAGCAAATCGCCCTTGGCCGGCGTTGCGGCATGGACCGCCCGCGCGATTGCCCGCGCCATCGTTGCAGCGGCGGCGGCGCAGAGGTCGACGAAATCCTCCAGCGGCGGGACGATTTCCGCGCGACCCGTCGCCAGCGCAAAGACCAGATCGCCGTCGAAGGGCGAGTGCGCTGGCCAGATCGCACGGGCAAAGCCGTCATGGGCTGCAATCGCCAGCCGCTTGGCCTGCGCCTTTGTCAACATCGCATCGGTGGCGATCACCGCGATCGTGGTGTTCGCGCCGGCCTGGCGGTTGCGGAACTTGATGCGCAGGTCGGTTGTCGAGGGCGGCATTGGGGCCGGCCAACAAAGACCGCCGAACTCGTCGCCGATCTCGAACGGCGCGGCCCAGAAATGGCGCGTGCCCGCAACCGTCGTCGTCCCGATCGGATTGGCGGCAACCAGCGCGCCGACGGTCAGCCCCCGCGCCGTGACGCAGGATGCCGTGCCAAGTCCGCCCTTGAGGTCTGCCGTCAACGCCCCGGTTCCTGCCCCAGCGGTGCCGATGGCGAAATCGGCGCGCGCTTCGCTAGCCGCCGCATAACCGAGGTCGCGATAAGGCGGGAAACGGCCCCAGTCCTTGTCGCCCCCATTGATCAGGTCGAACAGGATCGCCGCCGGGACGATCGGGATGCGGTGCGGCCCGACCGCAAAGCCGCGCCCCTGTTCGCGCAACGCAGCTTGCACGCCGGACGCTGCATCGAGGCCGAAAGCCGAACCGCCCGAAAGCACCACCGCATCGACGGTCTCGACCGTGTTGTGCGGCTCAAGCAGGTCCGTCTCGCGCGTGCCGGGCGCGCCGCCCAGCACCTGCACGGCGGCAACGGCCGGCGTTTCGCAGATCACTGCCGTGACACCGGATTTGAGCGCGGCATCCGCCGCATTTCCAACCAGCAACCCGGCGACATCGGTCAGCATGTTGCGCGGTCCGGGGCGCATTCAGTTGCTCACCGCAGTATCGTCGACCGGCCGGAACGCACCACGGTCGTAGATGAAAAGCCGGAACGGGTTGTCGACAAGATCGCCGATCGCATCGAAGCGCAGCACACCGAGCGCCGTTGCCACATCGCCCTGGCGCAGTGCGTCTTGCAGCGTCTGTCCGCCGGAATGCGCCGCATGCAGCGCGTGCGCCGCAAGTTCGACGGCCGCATGGGCCGGCAACGCGTAGCCGTCAGCCGAAACACCAGCCCGTTGCAAGGCGAATGCCGCGTCATTGGCCTGCAATGTCGTCGCCCAGTCGGGCGTCGAGACCATCAACGTGCCTTCCGGCAATTCGACATCCAGCGGCGAGGCGCGGAACGTGTCGCCGCCCGCAAGCGTCAGCGGCACGCCAAGTCTCGCCGCATCGGCGCCGATCACTGCGGCGTCGGCCGCGTCACCGCCAATGAAGACATGCGTTGCGCCTGCCTTTTGCAGCCGCCGCACCAGCGCGACCTGATTGTCGAGTTGTGGCCGGAACGTGTCGACGAAGACCGGCTTCAAGCCGTTTTCCTCCGCCGCAAACCGCAGGCCTTCCGCCAGTTCGCGCCCGTACAGCGTGCCGTCGTCGATGATCGCGAAAGGAACATCGCGCCACTGCCGCGACAGGATCGCACCCACCGCTTCGCGCTCATGGCGGGCTGCCGGCGCGATGCGCAGCAATTTCCAGCCGTTCTTTTCCGCAGTTTCGGTCAGCGAGGCGGTGCGCGCGCCGATCACCAGCGCGGTCAGGGCGTCTTCCTTCAAAGCCGGCAAACCGCCGTCCGCAGCCTCGGTGCAGATATAGCCGATGACGATCTCGACTGCGGCTTCCTGCAGCGCCACCGCCGCGTCCTGGCCACCTTGCGTCTCGCAGGCGTCATCCGCCTCGACGATGGTGACCGTGTCGCCGGAAAAATTCGCGGCGGCAACCTTCATGGCGTCCAGCGCCTGACGCCCGAGCAATTCGAAATCGCCCGAAAGCGGCAGCGACGCGCCAATGCGAATTTCGGCATTTGCCGGTGCGGCGGCAGTACCTGCCAACAGCGCGGCCAAGAGGGCGCGGCGAATCGCAAGCGATGAAAAAAGCGCAGGGACGAACATGGCGCGGACCTTATGGACAGGCGTATTGTCACGCAAGCGCCGAGGCTTGCACGACTTCGCAAAGGAACGGACAAGCAGCGTGAGATGCGGGCAGGGAACACTTTTTGCAAAGAGAAAGACAATTGCATGAATCAGCGCTTGTGGCGCACCCTCCGGAGAGTACTCGGCGCTGTCGTCGCACTGTGCCTGATCGTCATCGCCGGAACCGTGGCGCCGCGCGCTGGCGTTTCGTTCAAGGTCGATACGGCGGGTAACAGTGTTCGCGTGCTCCTGCTGCGAAGCCCGATCCACACCGACATCGCCCTGCCGCTCGACGATACGCTGCGCGCGCGCTTCGCCTTCCTTCGCGAAGCCGGCCTGCCGCTCGATCATCCGCAGGCGCGCTGGCTGATCGTCGGCTGGGGCGCCCGCTCGTTCTACACCGAGACGCCCAGTCTCGCGCAGATCCGGCCGGGACCGTTGCTGCGTGGCGTCTTCGGCGATGATTCCGTGATGCATGTGGTGCTGGCGGGCGACTTCGACACCGCCGGAACCGTCTCCATCGACCTGTATAAGGAAGGCTATCGCCGCCTTCTGGAACGGCTCAAGGGCGATTTCCGGGTTGGTGACGATGGCTTGCCGGTGCTGCTGGCTGGCAAGGCCTACGGCGAGAACGATGCGTTCTTCGAGGCAAACGGACGTTTCCACGCGCTGCAGGGCTGCAACATCTGGATGGCGTCGGTGCTGCGCGAGGCGGGTTTGGCTACCGGCTGGTGGCCGGTCACGCCGCACGGGTTGATGTGGTCGGTCGCCACCTTGAATGAAAACGCGCGCTGGAACTGACCCTTACAAAACGGAGGAAGATCGGCGCGGACAACGCGTCGCAGCTGCTGGCCATCGCTTGCCAGCGGCTGCGAAACGGTCTTGATTGCACCTGTCATGGGCTTGGGGTGGTGCTTGGGCGTATTGCGGAAGCAACTTCTCCCGCTGATCGCTTGCGCATTCCTTGGCGGATGCGCGACGGTTGCGGGGCCACCGACGCGCGCCACGATTCCCGAACCGCTGAAATCGGCTGGCGTTATCGCCAATGCCGCGGGGACGGTGCTTGGCGTGCATGACGAGCGGGGCGCGCCGACCACGCGACCGCTCGCGCCAAACATCACGGACCCTTCAATCACCTGGCTCGGCCATTCCTCGTTACTCATCAGGCTCGGCGGCAAGGTGCTGATGACCGACCCGATCTTCTCCCCGAGCCTGGCCTATCACTCGCTCCTGAAGCCGAAGCGTCTTGCCGGTCCACCGCCGGGGTTGGAGAAGTTGCAACGCCTCGATGCCATCCTGATCAGCCACCTCGATCACGACCATTTCGACCTGCCAACGCTACGCGACCTCGCACGCCGTTTTCCCAAGGCGCGGCTTCTCGTGCCGGAAGGAACGCTGGCGACGGCGCGCCGCGCCGGTTTTTCAGACACCGTAACCTTTTCTGTTTGGGACACGACAGCCATTGGCGGGCTGCAACTCACTGCCTTGCCGGCGATGCACTACGGGCGGCGCGATGTCGCCGGGTTCGTGCGCTCCCGCGCGATCGGCTGGGATATCTCCAGTGGCGGCCGCAAAATCTATTTCTCCGGCGACACGGCCTGGTCGACGATCTTTGGCGACATCCGCGCAAGGCGCGGCCGTTTTGACTATGCCTTGGTGCCGATCGGGGCCTATGCGCCGGAACCGGTGATGGCCGACGTGCACGTCAATCCGGAGGATGCGCTTATGGCGGCGTCGATCCTCGGCGCGCGTTTCGCGATTGGCCATCACTGGGGCACGTTCAACCTCGGCGCCGAAAGCCCGGCGGAAGCGAAGGCGCGTTTCCATGCCGCCCGTGCGCCCGGTATTGTCGCGCTTACGCCCGATATCGGCGAGACGATTCGCCTGAAATAACCATTTGTGCCCGCAGTCCTTTCACACCAGCGGGTGTGGCGGCAGCGGCGTCGGTTTGTAGGCGTAGAGCCAATCGAGATCGGCAAGAAAGGCTTCCGGCTTGCGAAGCTTGAAGGCAAGGTCGCGCGCCTGCGCCATCGGGAAGCCGAGATGATAGACGAAGCGGTTGAAGGCGGCGCGGCGGGCGACGCGCTTGATGCGCGGCCGTCTTGTCTCGGCATAGACGCGAAATGCCGCCGCAGCATCGTTCGGCCGGGCAGCGAACGCCGCCGCCAGTTCCCACGCATCCTCGATCGCCATTGCCGCGCCCTGCGCGGAAAACGGCGTCATCGCGTGCGCCGCGTCGCCGATCAGCGCGACCGCGCCTTCGTTCCACGGTCCGTCCGGATCGACGGCGTACAATGGCCAGCGCCGCCACGGACCCGCGGATTTCAGCACCGGGGCAAGGCCCGGCCAGAGCTTCGCCGCAAAATCGGAGAGTTCGAAATCCACAGCCAGTTCGGTTTCGTGCGGGGCGAATTTGAGATCGCGCGTTACCGCGACAAGATTGGTCGAAGCGCCGCCGCGCAGAGGGTAGGTGATGAGATGCGCGCCGCGCCCCAGCCACGCGACGACACGTTCCGCACCGACGCCGTCCGGCAAGCGGTCTGCGGTCGCGCGCCAGGCGACGAGCCCAGTCGGTTCCGCGGTGGCCGAGCCGGTGATTCGTTCGCGCACCCGCGACCACACGCCATCGGCGCCGATGAGGGCGGCGCATTCCATCTCGCGCAGCCGGTCGGCTTCGCGGATGCCGATGGTGACGCCCCTGGCATGCAACGCCACATCGTCCACCTCGGCGCCGAAATGAACGGTCGCGTCATGGGTTCGCAGCGCGGTCTGCAGCAGGCTCGCATGCAGGTCGGCGCGATGGGTCACCAGCCATGGCGCGCCCATTCCTTTCAGCCACTTTTCGTCAAGCTCCAGACGCATCAGCATGCGTCCCGAGGCGAGCGATGCTAGATCGACGCTCTGCGGAGCGGTTGCGAGCGGCCGCAAGCGATTCAACACGTCCAGTCCTGCAAGAATCCGGGTGGCGTTCGGAGATAGCTGCAACCCGGCCCCGATCTCGGCAGGCGCCACGACACGCTCGAAAATCGTCACATGAAACCCCGCGCGCGCCATCGCAAGCGCGGCGGTGAGGCCGGCGATGCCAGCGCCGGCTATGGCGACATGCCGCCGCGCGACGCGCATTGGCAACGCGGTCGTTCAGGCGGCCTTTTGTGCAAAGAGCGCGCCGGGCGGGTACGTTTCGGTTGCGCCCAGCGCGGGTTCGTAGCGATAAAGCGTCGAACAGTATGGACAGACCATCGCGTCGTCATCGCCCATGTCGAGATAGACATGCGGATGATCGAACGGAGGGGTTGCGCCCATGCACATGAATTCCTTCACGCCGATCGCAATCTCGCGATGTCCGGCGTCGTTCTGGAAATAGGGCGTCGATCCATGCGCCATGTCCGCTCTCCGCTATGGGCGACCGGCTTGCCGCCGATCTGTTTGCGGCGCACCATAGTGATGTCGGGGAAGAAAGAAAACCGGCCAAAGCGTAATGATCGCGGTGTTATACTCACATCGTCAACTCCTTTGGTCATTTGCGCTTCGCCGATGAGACGCCCCCCTCTTTCTGTTGCGAAGGGCGCGCAGTGATGCCGGACGGGCGCAAACGACCGGTGCCGCGACGGGCACTTCGCGCAGCGCTGCCGGTTTGTACGCCTTGCCAATCCCGGGCTGCGGCACTAGAGCGTTGTTAGACCGAACTGAATCGATTGGACGCTGGGGTCTTGCGTCCGGGCGAGGAGCGAAACGCGGCGCGGCGACATCGCCGCCGGCGTCTAGCGACAATGTCCGTTGCGCAAGCGACCAGGTCCGGACGCTTCAACATGATCGAACAACGCTTCAAAACCGCTCGAAGCCGCGCGGATACGGAGATCCTCCATGGCGCTGCCCGAAAAAGCCTTCCCCGTATCCTGGGACCAGTTCCACCGTGACGCGCGCGCACTCGCCTGGCGGCTGTCGGGCACGGGGAAAAGCTGGACCTCTATCGTCTGCATCACGCGCGGCGGGCTCGTGCCGGCGGCGATCATTTCGCGCGAACTCGGCATCCGGCTGATCGAGACCGTCTGCATCGCCTCCTATCACGACTACACCAGCCAGGGCGAAATGAAAGTCATCAAGGAGGTCAGCCCGGAACTGATGGCCAACGAGGGCGTTGACGTGTTGATCGTCGACGACCTGACCGACACCGGCAAGACGGCGGCGATCGTGCGCGCCATGCTGCCGAAGGCGCATTTCGCCACGGTCTATGCCAAGCCGAAGGGCTTTCCGATGGTCGACACCTTCGTGACCGAGGTTAGCCAGGACACCTGGATCTACTTCCCCTGGGACATGGGCTTCACCTACCAGAAGCCGATC